>NZ_DYZD01000374.1 GCF_020741345.1 Nocardiopsis listeri | reverse complement strand
CCCTCCTCCCCAGAGCAGCCCGTCCCGGCCGCGTTGGCCGAGCCCACCCGCCCCGTCCGCGCACTGTGGGTGGCCGGGATCAGCCTGGCCAACCTCGGTATGTGGATGGCGTTCTTCGGCCCCCTCCAGGTGCTGTTGCCCGAACAGATCGGCCGGATCGTCCCCTCCGACAAGGAGACCGTCCTGGCCTGGGTGACCGGGGTGGGCGCCACCATGGCCCTCATCGCCACGCCCCTGGCCGGCGCCCTGTCGGACCGCACCACCGGTCGTCTGGGCCGTCGACGCCCCTGGGTGCTGGCCGGAGCGGCGCTCGGCGGCGCGGGGCTGGTGGTGCTCGGCACCCAGGAGACCGTCTGGGGTGTCCTGCTGGGCTGGTCGTTGGTGCAGACGGCCCTGTCCTGCCTGAACGCCACCCTGCTCGCCGCGGTCCCCGACCACGTGCCCCGGAGCCAGCGCGGGGCGGTCTCCGGGTGGATCGGCATCCCCCAGTCCGCCGGTGTGGTCGCCGCCGTGGTGCTGGTGACCATCGTGGTCACCGAGATCGCCCCCGGCTACACGCTCATCGGGGTGCTCACCCTGGCGCTCGCCCTACCGTTCGCGCTGCTCTCACCGGATCCGCCGCTGCCGCGTGCGGCGCGCCCGCCCTGGCGCGGCATGCTGCGCGGGCTGTGGGTCTCGCCCCGTCGGTACCCGGACTTCGGGTGGGCGTTCCTGACCCGGTTCCTCATCGGTACCGGCAACGCCATGTTCATCCTGTACCTGCTGTACTTCCTGCGCGACACCGTGGGTTACGAGGATCTCTTCCCCGGGTCCGACGCCACCGACGGCCTGTTGACGCTGATCCTGGTGTACACGGCGGCGGTGGTGGCCACCACCGTGGTGGCGGGCCTGATCTCCGACCGGCTCGGCCGACGTCGCGTCATGGTCGCCTTCGCGGGCGTGGTCATGGGCGTACCGGCGTTCATGGTGGCCCTCTCCCCCACCTGGTCGACCCTGCTGGTGTGCGCGGTGGTCCTGGGCGTGGGCTTCGGGGTGTTCCTGTCGGTGGACAACGCCCTGGTCACCGAGGTGCTGCCGAGCGCCGAAGGACGCGCCAAGGACCTGGGGATCGTCAACATCGCCAGCTCGGGACCACAGGTGATCGCCCCTGCGTTGGCCGGCCCGATCGTGGTGCACCTGGGCGGCTATCCGGTGCTGTACACCGTGTGCGGCCTGGTCTCCCTGCTCGGAGCGGCCGTCGTGTGGAAGATCAAGGGGGTCCGCTGACCCGACCGGCGAACGCCCGGCGGGTCAGCGCGCCCAGCGCAGACAGACGTAGGCGATCACGAAGAACATCGCGCCGAACAGAGCCCCGTAGGCCAGCGCCTGGAGCCAGGTGTCGCCCATCAGGGCGCGCAACGGCACCAGGACGACGGTGGAGATCAACGCCGGCCCGGCCGCGTTCATCAGCGGCCGCCGGGCGAGTTCGGGGGGCATGTGCGGCTCCTTCACGCGGACTTCAGTCGGTGACGGCGTCCAGCGAACCGGTGTCGGCCCGGGGCATCCCGGTGACCTCCTCGCCGCGCCGGCGGGCCGGTTCCCACCACCACCAGTGCGTCCGGGGCACCCAGGTGGGGATCTCCTCGACGCTGGTCGGCGCGGCCTCGGCGGCCACCGCCTCTAGAGCGTCGTCGATACGCGGGATGGACTCCAGGTCGCCCGGACGCATGAAGCGTTCCCACGGAACGAACTCGTCGCCGAGGATCTGCAGCATGGAGCGGCGCCAGCACGCCGGACGGTAGCCCTCGTGCCTGCCGTTGTCGGCCGCGGTCTGGGTCCGCACCACGTACAGGCCCATTCGGTCGGGGTTGCTGCCGCTGACCAGTAGTTCGGAGAGGGTGGCGATGAGGTTCTGTCCGCCCGGGGACTGGCGTTCGACCCGGCTGGTGGCCCGGTACAGCTCGAAGAGCCGGGCGAAGGCCGTGTCCATCAGGGCGTCACGGTCCCGGCGCCGCGCGGCGCTCTCCGCGAACGCGTCCACCGCCCGTCTGGCCAGGCCGGGGAGGTCCCTGCCCGTATCCGCACCCACCGACACACCGCCTTGTCCGTCGAACCCGTCATCGCCGGGGCCGTGGCGAGGCCCGGCCCGACTCACGATCATAATCCCGGCGAAGCCGGAGCGGATAGGAGGTTACCGCCTGGTATCCGCCTGGGCCACGTCCCCGCCGCGCAGGGTGTGTTCGAGCATGCGGGCCCACTGACCGACGACGCGACGACGTCGTGCCCGGTCATCGGTGAGGAGGTTGGCCAATCCCAGCCCGCGGGCCAGGTCCAGGGTGGCCTGAACGGCCTCCCTCGTCCCGGGGACCGACTCGTCGGCGTCGAGCAGATCCACCACCGCGTGGTGCAACTCCCGCCCCACCTGTTCCTCCAGGGGAATGAGCTGGGCGCTCAGGGCCGGCTCGCCGGCCGCCGCCGCCCACAACTGCAGGGCGGCGTCGAAGTCGGGACCGCTGAAGGCGTCCACCACCATCTGCACCACGGCCTCGGTGCGCCCCGGCCCTGCCTGAACGGACGCCACCCGGCGACGCAGATCGGCGCCACGACCGTCCACCATGTGCCGCAGCGCCGCCAGCAGCAGTTCCTCCCTCGTCGGGAAGTGGTGCTGGGCGGCACCGCGGGAGACCCCGGCGCGTTCGGCGACGGCGCTCACCGTCGCGCCGGGAACCCCGCGTTCGGCCAGGCAGGCGACGGCCGCGTCCATCAGCCGGGCCCGGGTGAGCCGGCTGCGTTCCTGCCTGGGTCCACGGTCCGGTGCCGTCTCCACTCGCGCCTCTTCCTTGAACGTCAGTACGACTTGGGCAACCCCAGTGACTGCTGGGCCACGTAGTTGAGGATCATCTCGCGGCTCACCGGAGCGATCCGGGCCAGCCGGGAGGCGGCGATCATCGCCCCCAACCCGTACTCGCTCGCCAGCCCGTTGCCGCCCAGGGTCTGCACGGCCTGATCCACCGAACGCACACAAGCCTCGGCGGCGGCGTACTTGGCCATGTTGGCCGCCTCCCCGGCACCCGCGTCGTCGCCGGCATCGTAGCGGAGCGCGGCGTGGTGGGTCATCAGTCGTGCCTGCTCCATCTCGATCTTGATCTGCGCGAGCGGGTGCGCCAATCCCTGG
The DNA here is from genome assembly GCF_020741345.1 of Nocardiopsis listeri. Classification (GTDB taxonomy): domain Bacteria; phylum Actinomycetota; class Actinomycetes; order Streptosporangiales; family Streptosporangiaceae; genus Nocardiopsis; species Nocardiopsis listeri_A. Next base: position 4,589 of record NZ_DYZD01000374.1, on the reverse strand, counting down.
TGGGCACCGATGGGGCGGTCCCGCCACACCACGCGTTCCTTGGCGTAGGCGACCGCCTTGTCGAGCGCGTGGCGGGCGAAGCCGGTGGAGAAGGAGGCCGCCATGATGCGTTCGGGGTTGAGTCCGGCGAACAGTTGCAGGAGCCCGGCCTCGGGGTCGCCGACCAGGGCGTCGGCGGGGAGGCGGACGTCGTCCATGAACAGTTGGAACTGGTGGTCGGGGCTGACGATGTCCATCTCGATCCTCCGCGCCTCGAAGCCGGGGGTACCGGTGGGGACGATGAACAGCGCGGCGGACAACCTTCCTGTGTCGGAGTCCTCGACACGACCGACGACGAGCACGGCGTCGGCGACGTCGACCCCGGAGATGAAGGTCTTGCGGCCGTTGATCACCCATTCGTCACCGTCACGCCGGGCGGTGGTGGTGATGCGGTGGGAGTTGGAGCCGGCGTCCGGTTCGGTGATGCCGAACGCCATGATGGTCTCGCCGCTCGCCAGCCCGGGCAGCCAGCGCCGTCGCTGCTCGGAGGTGCCGAAGCGGGACAGGACGGTGCCGCAGATGGCCGGGGAGACGACCATCATCAGGGTGGGGCAGCCGGCGGCGCTGAACTCCTCCATGACGGCGGCCAGGTCACCGATGCCGCCACCGCCACCGCCGTACTCCTCGGGGATGTTGACGCCCAGGTAGCCGAGTTCGCCGGCCTCCTTCCACAGTTCGCTCAGGTAGGCGCCCTCCGCGGCCTTGGCCCGGGTGTACTCGGAGCCGTAGCGGGAGGCCAGGGCCGCGACGGCGGCCCGCAGCTCGACGCGTTCGGATGGTTCGTCGAAGGTCATGGCACCGGTCACGGGTTCGTCCCTTCCTCGCCGGTGGGGGTGGCGGGGTCTGCGGTTGGTTCGATGGTGGGGCCCGTGTCGGAATCCTCGTCGTAGTCGAGGACCGCGAGGGGCGCGCCGGCGCCGACCCGTTCCCCCGACGCCACGGGCAGTTCACGGACGATTCCGGCTGCGGGAGCGGTGACACGGTGCTCCATCTTCATGGCCTCCATCCGCAGCAGGATCCGCCCCTCGGACACGTGTTCGCCGACCTCGACGTCCACGGTGGTGACCGTGCCCGGCATGGGGGCCGGGAGCGCACCGGGATCGACCTTGGACTCGGGTGAGGGCAGCGGGTCGACGGGCACGAGGGCGACCGGACCGAGCGGGGACTCCACGTACACGGAACCGGTCGTGTCCGGCCGCTCTCCGGGGACCCGGTGGATCTCGAAGGCGCGGCGTACCCCGCGCACCTCCAACACGACCTGTTCCGCCCCGGCCGACAGCACCCGCACGCCCTCCTGTTCGGGCAGGTGGGCGCCGCGTACCGACCGGAACTTCGTGGTGACCTCCCGACCACCGGAGGTGGTGTGCCTTCGGGTGTGCGGCGCGGAGGGCACGTTGCGCCAGGCGGCCGGTACCCCGGCGGGCACGGTGGCCGTGGAGCGGGCCGCCTCGATCGAGGCGAGCGAGGCCGCCAGGGCGGCCAGGTCCTCGGTGGCGGGGTCGGCCAACGGCAGCGCCAGTTCGGTGAGCCGGTCGCCGGTGAGGAACCCGGTGTGCAACCCCTCCGGCCGGGTTTCGGCACCGGCCATGAGGGGGTGGCGCAGGGAGCGCACCAGCAGGTCACGGTTGGTGCCGACGCCGTGCAGGCGCGCCCCGGCCAGGGCCGCCGACAGGCGACGCAGGGCGTCGCGACGGTCACGGCCCACGGCGATGACCTTGGCGAGCATGGGGTCGAAGTCGACGCCGACCTCGTCACCGGTCTCCACACCGTGGTCCAGCCGCACCCCGGGTTCGGTGAGCGGGGTGAAGGAGGTGTCGGTGGCCGAAACCTCGAACGCGTGCAGGACTCCGGTGCGCGGCCGCCAGTCCTCGCGGGGGTCCTCCGCGTACAGGCGGGCCTCGATGGCGTGCCCGCGCGGTGCGGGTGGCCCCTCCGGCGGGAGCGGTTCCCCCTCGGCCACGCGCAACTGCCACTCCACCAGGTCGAGCCCGGTGACGCACTCGGTGACGGGGTGTTCCACCTGTAGGCGTGTGTTCATCTCCAAGAACACGGGTTCGCCCAGGCCGTCGTCGGTGACGGGGACGAGGAACTCGGCGGTCCCGGCCCCGGTGTAGCCGATGGCCGCGGCCAGGTCCCGGGCGGCCCGGTGCAGGCGTTCCCGGACGGCCTCGGGCAGGCCGGGCGCGGGGGCCTCCTCCAGGACCTTCTGGTGCCGGCGTTGCACCGAGCAGTCGCGTTCGCCGACGGCCCACACGGTGCCGTGCAGGTCGGCGAGCACCTGGACCTCCACGTGGCGGCCGCGTTCGACGTAGGGCTCGCAGAACACGGTGGGGTCGCCGAAGGCGGAGGCCGCCTCGGTGCGGGCCGCCTCGGCCTCGGCCGGCAGGTCCGCCAGGTCGCGGACCACCCGCATGCCGCGGCCCCCGCCCCCGGAGACCGCCTTGACCAGTACGGGCAGGTGTTCGGTGCGCACCTCGGCGGGGTCGAGGGCGTCGGCCACCGGAACCCCGGCGTCACGGGCGACCTTCTTGGCGAGGGTCTTGGAACCCATCTGTTCGACGGCCTCCGCCGAGGGGCCCACCCAGGTGAGCCCGGCCTCGACGACGGCACGGGCGAAGCCGGCGTTCTCGGACAGGAAGCCGTAACCGGGGTGGATCGCGTCGGCCCCGGCGATGCGGGCGGCCTCGACCAGGGCTTCGGGGTCCAGGTAGGCGTCCACGGGGCCGCCGCCCTCGGGAACGGGCAGCGCGACGGCCGCGTCGGCCTCGCGCACGTGGGCGGCGTTCTCCTCACCCGGCGCGTGCACCGCGACGGAGGTGAGACCCAGGGTGCGGCAGGTGCGGATGATCCGGCGGGCGATCTCTCCGCGGTTGGCCACCAGCAGGGCGGTGACGGGGCGGAGGGGGCCGACCCTGGCCGGGTCGGTCGTGGGGTGGGTGTGGGACATGTCCTGGCCTCCTCTACATGCGGAAGACGCCGAAGGCGTCGGTACCGGCGACGGGCGCGTTGTGCGCGAAGGACAGGCACAGTCCCAGGACCGTACGGGTGTCGCGGGGGTCGATGACCCCGTCGTCGTAGACCCGGCCGGACAGGAACATCGGCAGGGACTCGGCCTCGATCTGGTTCTCGACCATCTCCCGCATGACGCGGTCCTGTTCCTCGTCGTAGGGCAGCCCCTTCTTGGCGGCCGAGGCCCGCGAGACGATGGAGATGACCTCGGCGAGCTGACCGGGGCCCATCACCGCCGAGCGGGCGCTGGGCCAGGCGAAGAGGAAGCGCGGATCGTAGGCGCGGCCGCACATGCCGTAGTGTCCGGCCCCGAAGGAGGCGCCGATGAGCACCGAGAAGTGCGGGACGGTGCTGTTGGAGACGGCGTTGATCATCATCGAGCCGTGCTTGATGATGCCGCCCTGCTCGTACTCGGCGCCGACCATGTAACCGGTGGTGTTGTGCAGGAAGATCAGCGGGGTGTGGGAGCGGTTGGCCAGCTGGATGAACTGCGCGGCCTTTTGCGACTCCTCGCTGAACAGCACTCCGTTCTCGTTGGCCAGGATGCCGACGGGGTAGCCGTGCAGGCGCGCCCATCCGGTGACCAGCCCGGATCCGTAGGAGGGTTTGAACTCGTCGAACTCGGAGCCGTCGACGATACGGGCGATGACCTCGCGTGGGTCGACGGGGACCTTGAGGTCGGGCGGCATGACACCGAGGAGTTCCTCGGCGGGGTGGAGGGGTTCGGGTGCGGCGGGGTCCGGGGCGGGCCCGGCCTTGGTGTGGTTGAGGCGGGCCACGATGCGCCGCCCGATGCGGATGGCGTCGTGTTCGTCCTCGGCGAGGTGGTCGGCGAGCCCGGACACCTCGGCGTGCATGCGCGCTCCGCCCAGGGACTCGTCGTCGCTCTCCTCCCCGGTGGCGGCCTTGACCAGCGGCGGCCCGCCCAGGAAGACCTTGGCCCGGTCACGCACCATGACCACGTGGTCGCTCATGCCGGGGACGTAGGCGCCGCCTGCGGTGGAGTTGCCGAACACCAGGGCGATGGTGGGGATGCCGGCCCTCGACAGTCGTGTGAGGTGGCGGAAGGTGCCGCCGCCGGGAATGAAGATCTCCTTCTGGGTGGGCAGGTCGGCACCGCCCGACTCCACCAGGCTGATCATCGGCATCCGGTTGCGTTCGGCGATCTCCCCGGCGCGCACGGACTTCTTCAGGGACCAGGGGTTGGTGGCGCCGCCCCGCACCGTCGGGTCGTTGGCCACGATCACGCACTCGACCCCGGAGACCACACCGACGCCGGTGACGACGCTCGCGCCCACCTGGAAGTCGCTGCCCCAGGCGGCGAGGGTCGACAGTTCCAGGAAGGGGCTTCCCTCGTCGAGGAGGAGTTCGACGCGTTCGCGGGCGAGCAGACCGCCGCGGGAACGGTGGCGTTCGACGTAGCGCTCACCGCCGCCGACCAGGGCCTTGGCGTGTTCGGCGTCGATCTCGGCGAGCCTGCCGAGCATCTCCTCCCGTGCCTCGGCGTAGGCCGGGTCACGGGTGTCGAGTCTGGAGGTCAG
>NZ_DYZD01000373.1 GCF_020741345.1 Nocardiopsis listeri | reverse complement strand
AGGAGCAGGGGGAGGTCGTCCGCAGGCGGGCGGGGGCGCGGGATCCGGGGCGAACGAGTGGCCGGCCACAAGTGGGCGTAGGCGCGCACCCGGGAGGCGCGACGGGGAGGGCTCTGACGAAGCACCCCTTCCGCGCGCTGGTGTACGGAAACCGGTTCGGACGGGTTCAGGTAACGCGGCGCCATGGGCGCACACCTCCTGGTTCAGGTGCCGGCTGGGAGGGCCGGCGGGATGAATACCCTCCTCATACTGACGCTGTCAGACTGACACGTCAATAGGACCTTGTCAGACTGACCGGAATGCCTGGTTCTGCGAAGGAGCTTTATGATCCAAGAGGCGGAGAACTCCGAACCGGAAGAGAGAGCGACAGCCCTCGTGGCACCACCGAACCAGCCCAGCATCGAGCGGCGCAGGCTCGCCGCCGAACTACGCGGCCTGCGCGAGGGCGCCAAGATGACTGTCGAGGAGGCCCGGACGGCACTCGGATGGTCATCGGGCCGCCTCAACCACATGGAGGGTGGACGGCACTCCGTTCCTGACACGTCCGGGTTCCGAGCCCTCCTCGACCTCTACGGCGTCACCGACCCACTTCAACGCGAAGCTCTTGAAGCGCTCCGTCGCGAGGCGAAGGCGCGGCCGTGGTGGAAGGACTTCGACGACGTCCTCACCGATGGGTTCCTTGGTTGGGAGGAACGAGCTCGTCGCATCTTCGCCTTCCACCCGATCGTCGTCCCAGGACTGCTACAGACTCCCGAGTACGCTGCGGCTTCGGCACGGGCTTCGCAGGCTCGCACCGAGGAGGAAGTCGAACGCATCGTCGCCGCTCGTGTGGAGAGACAACAGCGCGTTCTCGGCAAGGAGGGTGCTCCCGAGTTCCGCTGCGTGCTCGATGAGGCCGCCCTGCTTCGCCTTTCCGCCATGCCATCCGAGTTGGCCAACGCTCAACTTCGTCACCTGGTGGACATGGCCACCTCCGTCAACACCGTGGAGCTGCTGGTGTTGCCGATCAGTGTCGGCCTGCACGCGTCTCTGCACGGATCGACTGTTCTGCTGGAGTACGACGACGAACGGGACCCGCCGATCGTCTACCTCGAAACGCGTGGCCATGGCACCTACGTGACCGGATCCGCGCAAGTGGCGGACTACCGCATGGCGTTGGACGCCGTGACAGCGGATGCTCTGTCCAAGAGTGCCGGCATCGAACTGATCGCCGGCATGATCACCGAGTAAAGAGGCGCCCGTGCACTCATCCCGTAAGTTCCACAAGTCCAGCTACAGCGCGAACGAGTCAGCCTGCGTCGAGGTCTCCGAGGGAACGCACACCTGCGTCCGTGACACCCAGAACAGGGAAGCCGGGTACCTCGTCTTCCCTGCGACGGAGTGGTCGACGCTGCTGGAACTCGCTCGGCACGGAGCGCGAATGAAATAGCGAAAGCCCCCACCGTTGTCCGGTGAGGGCTTTCGGGTATTCATCCCAAGAGCACTCTATCCCGCTCCAGCGGCGCAGGGCAGGTGTCCTCGGCGACTAATCGTCTTCGTCGGCGTGCTTGGGCAGGACCACCACCGGGATCTTGGAGCGGTGCAGGATCCCCTGGCTGACCGAACCCAGCAGCAGGCCTCGAACGCTGCCCCGCCCCCGCGAACCCACGACGATGGCGTCGGCGTCGGCGGAGGCCTCCAGGAGGGCGCTCACCGGGTTGGACTGGGTCCGAACCACGGAGACCTGGACGTTGACGTCCTCGCGCTGGTCGTCCATGACGTCGGCCAAGAGCTCGGCGACGAGTTCCTCGGACTGCTTCTCGAAGATGTCGTCCTGGGGCTGGTATCCCGCGGCGGTCATGGCGACCGGGTCGTACGGGAACGGAACCTCCCAGCTGTTGACGACGACCAGTTCGCCCTCGGTCTCGGCGGTGAGGTCCACCGCCAGGCCCAGGGCGCGGCGGGCGTTCTTGGAGTCGTCCACGCCGACGACGACGCGGTCCAGCTTGGTGGTGGCGGGCTTACCGCCCTCAGAGGGCACCACCACGACGGGGCAGGGCGCCTGAGCGGCGACCCGGACGCTGACCGAACCCACGAAGAGGGCGGCCAGGGAACCGAGTCCCCTACTGCCCAGGACGATGAGGTCGTGCGGGTGGCTCTGGCGGATCAGCGCCAGCGGGGCCTCCTCCAACGCGGTGACGGTCTCGACCGCCAGCGAAGGCTGTAGCTTCTCGGCCTTCTCCTTGGCCGAGGTGACGACGGCGTCCGCCTGGCCGGACATCTCGTTGGTCGGCTGGAAACGCTGCGGTCCCCCGTAGGCCGAGACGATCAGCGGCATCCCCAGGGCGTGGACGATGTGAAGTGCGACGCCTCGACGAACGGCTTCGGCCGAAGCCCACTCGAGTGCGGCCTGAGACTGGTCGGAACCGTCGACACCGACGACCACCTTGCTGTCTGCCATGACTCCCCCTTAACGCTGCTGACCATCATCACCGAGTAGAGCAAATTCATGCGTGAACGGCACAGGTCGAAGGTCCCCTACGCATGACCATTAGTCCGCTTCGTCCGAATGTGGAGGCAGAACCGCCACCGGGACCTTCGCGTGGTGCAGGACCCCCTGACTGGTGGAGCCCATGATGAGCCCCCGCACACCCCCTCGCCCCCGGGATCCCACCACGATGAGGTCGGCGTCCTGCGCGGCCCGGGTCAGCGCCTTGACCGGATCGTCCTGCATCCGTACCGCGGAGATGTCCAGGTCCTCGGTCTGGTCGTCGATGACCTCGGCGAGCACACCCGCGACGATCTCCTCGGACTGGCGGTCGAACACCTCCTCGTGCAGCGCCCCGGCGTCCGCCGCCAGGGACTCGGGATCCTGGGGCAACGGCACCTCCCAGCTGTTGACCACCTCGACGGAGGAACCCGTGAGCAGGGCGTGCCGCAGGGCGAAGCGCAGAGCCCGGCGCGAGGAGTCCGAGCCGTCGACACCGACGACGACCTTGCCGTGACGCTGTTCGCCCGCGGCCTCGGGCACGACGATCACCGGGCACGGAGCGTGCGAGGCGGTGCGGGAGCCGACGGAACCGAGCATGATGGCCCGGACCGCGCCCAGTCCCCGGGAGCCGACGACGATGACGTCACCGCGCGCGGCCTCGTTGAGCAGGACCGCCGGCGCGTCCTCGGGTGCCAGGACGGTGGCGACGTCCAGGTCGGGATGGGCCCCACGCGCGTACTCGGCACCGTCGGTGAGCAGTCGGTGGCCGGCTTCACGAACCTGTTCACCGGCCTTGTACCTCTCGGACCCGGTGTCGGAGAAGGCGCCCATCACCATGGGCATGCCCAGGCCGTGCACGATCCGTAGTTGTTCGCCGCGCCGGGCGGCCACCTCCGTGGCCCACGCCAGCGCCGCGCGCGCGGCCGGTGTGCCGTCCACCCCCACGATGATCGCCGGTGGGCGCTCCTGAGCGTTCATGTCCACCCCTTCCCTCCCTTCCATTGTCGTGCCCGCACACCCGTAAACCAGGGGGAGGGGCCCGAGCGCTGTGACCTACCTCCCCCGGCTCAACGGTGGTGGGCGAAGGCCTCCCCGACGTTCGCGGCCAGCTGCAGGTAGGCGTCCTTGGTGGCGGGAGCCAGACGGTCGAGGTCGACCTCCGCGCCCTCCTCCAGGTGACCGTCCCAGGGGACCCGAACAACGGACCGGCATCGACCGGCGAAGTGGTCCTCCAAACGGTCGAGGTCGACACTGCTCTTGCTGTTGGAACGCACCATGGACAGCACCACGACGGCACCGGCCACGAGAGCGCCGTGGCCGTGCGCTTCGAGCCAGTCCAGGGTGGCGCTGGCGCTGCGCGCACCGTCCACGGAGGCGGAACTGACCAGCACCACCTGGTCGGCGAGGCCGAGTACACCGCCCATGGCCGAGTGCAACAGCCCGGTGCCGCAGTCGGTGATGCAGATCGAGTAGAAGTGCTCGACGATGCGGGCGACCTCGCGGTAGTCCTTGTCGCTGAACGCCTCGGAGACGGCCGGGTCACGGTCGGAGGCGAGGATCTCCAACCGGCTGGGAGCCTGGGAGGTGAAGCCGCGGATGTCGGCGTACCGCGACACCAGGTGGCGCTCGTTGAGCAGGTCGCGGATGGTGGCGGCGGTCTCCAACCGCACCTTGTCCGAGAGGGTGCCGCGGTCGGGGTTGGCGTCGACGGCCAGTACCCGGTCACCGCGCAGGGAACCGAGGGTGGCGCCGAGGGCGACGGTGGTGGTGGTCTTGCCGACGCCGCCCTTGAGGCTGAGCACCGCGACCCGGTGATGGCCGGTGGCGACGGGGGTGCAGGCCCGGGCGACGAGTTCGCGTTCGCGTAGGACCTTGGGGGACTCGCCCGGGTTGATCAGGCCGAGGCTGGCGGTGTGCACGGCGCGGCGCCACCCTCCGGCGGGCCCCTGACGCCGGTTGCGGACCAGGGTGGCGGCGTTGAGCGCGTCGGAGGTCACCCCGGGTTCGTACTCGGATGGCTGAAAGGGCGACGACGCGCCCCGGGAGACCAGGTCGCCGCCGCGCTCGCGTGTCCCGGTGTTCCCCGTCGTCCCGGTGGTCCCGGTCCTCCCGGTGGACTCGGTCGTCCCCGTGGTTCCGGCCGGACCGATCCGGCCACTCGACACCTGACCGGAACGATCCCGAAGGGGCTCGGTGCGTTCCGCCGGCTCCGACGAGGCCACGTCCGACCGTTCGGTCCGCTCCGACTCCAGGGGCGGAAGCTGCTCGGGTTCGGGGACGTCCGAGTCCGCTCGTATCCGGCGGGGGCCGAGCGGATCCTGGTCCTCGCGGCCGACCCGGCCGGGTCGGGAGGGCCGTGGCGGAATCCGGGGCTCCTCCTCACGCCAAGGGGTGTCCCCCGACCCGGTCCGACGGATTCCGGGCATGAGCCGGACCGTGCCGCCGTTCGCGTCCTCCGACTCGTCGGCGGCGTCCTCGTCGTCCTCACCCTCGGCCCCGGTCGCCGTTTCCGCCTCTGGATCCGGTGCGGCGTAGGCGGTCCCGGGCAACGGTGGTGAGGTGTCCTCTGGCAACCGGGCGTAGGGCGGGGGCGGGGGAGCCTCACCCTCGAACCCGCCGAACCACTGTTCACGGGGGCTGGGAGCCGACGGGCCCGGTGTGGACTCGGTGGCCGGTTCGTCGAGTTCCTCCGCAGCGCCCAGAGGACGCCGGATCGGCTCGGATCGGTCCGGCGACTCCGACTCGGCGCCTGACCCGTTGTGTTCGTGCTGTGCCACCGGGGTTTCTCCTGCGTCAAGGGGCTTGCTGTGGAGGTGGGGCCCTCCCGTGGGAGGTGTCGGGATCGAGCCCTCGAGGGGTCTCATACCCCTGCGAGCCCACCCAAGCATCCTTCCCGGTCACCTGAACAGTCTCCGATCCTTCCGATGTACTCCAGGTCGGTCATGGGTACTGTCGGCCCCATGCACGCGATCCGAATCACCGAACCGGGCGGACCCGAGGTCCTGGCCTGGTCAGAGGTACCCGACCCCGTCCTCAAGGAGGGTGAGGTCCTGGTGGACGTGGCGGCCACGGCGGTCAACCGCGCCGACGTCGCCCAACGCCAGGGCAACTACGCGCCCCCACCCGGCGCCTCCGAGTACCCCGGCCTGGAGTGCTCGGGAACCATCGTCGAAGTCGGCCCCGGAGTCGAGGGCGGGTCCGTGGGCGACCGGGTGTGCGCCCTGTTGTCCGGTGGCGGCTACGCGGAGCGGGTGGCGGTGCCCGCCGGCCAACTCCTGCCGATCCCGCACGGCATGGACCTGCTGGAGGCGGCGGCGCT
>NZ_DYZD01000372.1 GCF_020741345.1 Nocardiopsis listeri | reverse complement strand
GCCGGGCGGCCTCGGCCAGGGGCACGCGCGCCTCGTGCAGCGCGGCCTCCACCGCCTTGTGTTCGGCGGTCCCACCCGAGGGCAACGACACGGCGCGGGCCAGCAGGGTGTGTCCCAACCACAGCAGGGTGTCGGCGGGGTCGGCGCCATCCTCGACCAGTCCGGCCACCTCGTCGGGCCGGTCCAGAGCGGACCGGCCCAGGGCCTCGGCCTGGTGGGAGCGGGCCTCGGGGTCGTCCCGGGTCTCCAGCAGGAGCGAGGCGCCCACCTCGACGTCTCCTTGGCGGACCGCGGCGCAGCCGGCGCGCAGCAGCGGGTCCGTGCCAAGGGACGCCGAGACCAGTACCCCTTCGAGGCCGGCGCCGCCGAGCACCTTCGAGGGTTTCCGTCCGAACCGCCACATACCTGCCATGTCAGCGAGGTTAGGTCATGGACCGGTCGGCCTTCTCCTCCAGCTCGGTGTCGGCGCCCGGCTGCGGCTGCCCGGACGGTGTGACCGGCCCCTTGGCCTTGTCGCGGCGGTGGTTGATCACCTGCAGGGCGATCAGCGTGGTACAGGCGATGGTGCCGACCAGCACGAACCAGTGCGAGGCCACGTGGACCGACAGCAGCGACTCGGTCCACCCGGTCCACTCGGGGGCGATGAGGACCAGCGCCGAGGACAGGCCGAGGGCGATCCGTTCGCCGAGCATGGTCCGGCGCAGGAACCAGCCCTCGATGGTCATGGCCCCGGCCGCCAGTGCCACCGACCCCGTGACGATCGCGATCACCAGGTCGAGGACGGGACCATCGACCTCCATGAGCGCCGAGTAGGCCATGAGCAACGGGATCAGGTAGAGGCCCTTGGCGAACTTCCACGCGGACACGCCCGAACGCATCGGCTTGGAGTCGGCGATACCCGCCGCCGCGAACGCCGCGAAGGCCACCGGCGGGGTCACGTTGGAGTCCTGGCTGAGCCAGTACACGATCATGTGCGCGACGATGAGCGCCAGGCCCAGCTGTTCCAGCGCCGGGCCGGCCAGGATGACCAGCACCACGTAGGAGGCGGTCACCGGCAGGCCGATGCCCAGGATCAGGGAGGCCAGCGCGACCATCACCAGGGTCATGAACAGGTTCCCGGCGAAGGCGTTGACCAGCACGTCGGAGAAGACCAGGCCGAGACCGGTGAGGCCGACCACCCCGACGATGATCCCCGCGACGGCGCACGCCACCGACACCGGCAGGGTGCTGCGGGCCGCCATGACGAACACCTCCAGGAAGTCCCTCACGCTCAGGCGGCTGCCCGCCCGCAGCATGGCCACGACCAGCAGGGCGCCGCAGGCCGCCAGACCCGCCTGCGTGGGCGGCACGTAGTTGAGCAGCAGCACGATGAGCAGGACCAACGGGGCCAGGAAGTGCCAGCCCGCGCGCAACACGATCGCGAAGGCGGGGATGTCCTCACCGCTCATCGCCCCGACGTTGTGCTTGCGGGCGAGGATGTCCACGAAAAGGAACATCAGCGCGAAGTACATGATCGCGGGGATGATCGCGACCTTGACGATGTCGGCGTAGGGGATGCCCAACCGCTCGGCCATGAGGAACGCGCCCGCGCCCATGATGGGCGGCAGGATCTGGCCGCCGGTGGAGGCGGCGGCCTCCACGCCCGCGGCGTCGTGCTTCTTGTAGCCGACCTTCTTCATCAGCGGGATCGTGAACGGGCCGGTGGTGACCACGTTGGCGATGGCGCTGCCCGAGACCGAACCCATCAGGGCGCTGCCCAGCACCGCGCCCTTGGCGGGGCCGCCGACCATCCGCCCGGTGAGGACGTAGGCCAGACCGACGAAGAAGTTGCCGCCGCCGGTCTTGGACAACAGCGCGCCGAACAGGATGAACACGAACACGAAGGTGACCACCACCCCGAGCGTCAGGCCGTAGATGCCGTCGTTGCCCAGGTAGGTGTGGGTGGCGATGCGCTCGTAGGTGGCCCCCGAATGACCGAACCGGCCGGGGATCATCGGACCGATCCAGGCGTAGTACAGGAAGCCCGCCACGAGGATCACCATGACCAGCCCGACCGAGCGGCGGGTGGCCTCCAGCAGGATCACGATCGCGACCGCGCCCATGATCCAGTCCAGTTCGGTGTAGGCACCCGCGCGGCGGGCCAGTTCGGACTGGAAGACGATCGGGTAGAGGCTGACCACCACGGTGCCCACGACCATGACCAGGTCGATCACCGCGCCGACCGCGACCAGGACCGGATTGCCGTCGGCCCTGCCCTTCTTGAACGGCGGCATGATGAGGAAGACCAGCAACATCACCAGCATCAGGTGGATGAGGCGCTGCTGGCGGGCGTCGAGCCCGGCGCGCAGGGCGATGTAGAGCTGGAAGACGGTCAGGGCGATGCCGAGGAGGAGGACGGCTCCTCCCATGATCGCTCCGCCCCGACCCTCTCCCCAACGCTCGGCGGCGACCCTCCGCCAGAACGGCGGGGCGTCCTCGCCGAGACCGTCGACGTCGGGCAACGCGTCGGCGGAGGTTCCGGTCTTGGCCATGTTCTTCCTCGGGTTCACTGGGGTGTTTCGCTGGGGTGTCGGGTGATGGGTGTGTCGCACTCCGGCTGGGGGTCGGAGTCGAACAACAGCTGGAGGGTGGTGGCTCGGACGGGTTCGACGACCACCCGTCGGGAGGCCAGGCAAGGGGAGAGCCGTACCTCGGTGTCGGAGGCGGTGACACGATGGTCGACCGACGGCGCGCCCACCCGGATCGCCACCTCCGTGCCGATGTCGCGGTCCATGTCCTCGATGACCCACCACTCGCCGTCGGCCCGGCCGGTGCCTTCCCCGGGCCGGTGGCCCATGCCCGCGCCGAACTGGCGCAGTCGGGTGGAGTCGACCACCAGATTCCCGTCCCTGACCTCGATGTACTCCTCGATCGGCAGGTGGTCGATCGAGTGGACGTAGGAGATGGTGAACAGCTCACCCTCGGCCAGGGGCAGGTGGCCGAGCCGGTCCTCGTCCACGCTCAGCCGCAGCGCGGGCCACAGCGGAAGTGTCGCGACGGCCGTGGCCACCGCCCCCACGAGGAGGGCGGCGGCGATGGCGGGCCGGAGCACGGATCCCTACTCTTCGGTGGAGTCGGCCTCGGGCAGCAGATCCTCGGGGATCTCGACGCCCTCTTCCTCGTAGAAGCGAACGGCGCCCGGGTGGACCGGGACCGGACTGTTCTCGATGGTCTCCGGGACGAGGTACTCCTCGCCCGGGGCATAGACGCCGATGACCTCGTCGATGTTGTCGAACATCGCCTTGGTGATCTCGTAGGCCTGGTCCTCGTTGAACTCACCGGACACGACCAGGGCGTTCCACACCGCGATGGTGTTCACGTCGTCGTCGACGCCCGGGTAGGTGCCACCGGGGATGGTGTGCTCGGTGTAGCCGCCGTACCCGGCGACGATGGCCTCACGCTCCTCGTCGCACATCTCGATGATGTCGATGTCCTCGGTGGTGCCGAGCTCGGTGATGCCCGAGTGGCCCTCGCCCACGACCCACGAACCGGCGTCGAGCTGGTTGTTGGACAGGGCGTTGGCGGTCTCGGCGTAACCCAGCTGCTGGAGCTCGACCTCGGTCGTGGAGATCTCCAGCGTCTCGAACACCTGGTTGGTGGTGGCCTCGTTGCCACTACCGATGTCACCGACGGAGTAGCGGTTGCCCACCACGTCGGAGAAGCACTCGAAGCCCTTGTCCGCGGCGATGTCGGCCAGGGTCACCGCGTGGAACACGTTCGGGTACATGACCGCGAGGGAGTACGTCTCGGTGGGGTCGCCCTCGAAGTCGCCGGTGCCGGTGAACCCCTGGTCGGCGGCGTCACCCTGGACGATGGCCAGGTGGCCGTCGCCGCTGTTGAGGAGGCGGATGTTCTCCACGGAGGCACCGGTCGCCTCGACGGAGGCGCTCTGACCCTCCAGGTTGTCACCGATGATGCTGCGCAGCGCGCCACCGATCGGGTAGTACACACCGCTGGTGCCACCGGTGACGATGCTGAGGTCGGACTGGACCGGGGCTCCGCCGAGCCCGACGTCCTCGGTCGCCTGCTCGGCGGGTTGCGCGCCACAGGCGGCGAGCGTGACGACACTGGCGGGGATGGCGGCCAGGGACAGCAATGTGCGTCGCATGGTCGGTCGGTCCTCTCGGATGTTCTGGGGGCAGGGGGGAATCGGGGCGTGTGACCGGGGCCACTCTCCGTCGCCAGAAAGGTAGTGGTCCCACCCCTGGCGGGGACATCCCCACGGGCGGAATTTGAGCCTTTCCTGAGGTTCGGACCCGGTTGCTATCGTTCGGACATGGCGCGGCCCCCCACCCACCGTCTGTGGGCGACCACCCGAGTCCTGACCGTCGGTCTCCTGACCGTCTGTCTGCTCTCCTGGTCGCACCCCCCACGCTCGGATCCGCTCCGCCTGGCCATCGGCACGGGCGGCAGCGGCGGCGTGTACCACGTCTATGGCGCCGGGCTGGCGAGGGTGACCGACCCCGACCCGGACACCCAGATCACCGCCCTGACCACCGCGGCGAGCGTGGAGAACAACCGACTGGTCGCCTCCGGTGCGCTGGACGCCGCCTTCACACTCGCGGACGTGGCCGCGCTGGCCGTCGAGGGCCGGGAACCGTTCGATCGGCCGCTGCCCATCAAGGCGATCGCCCGGCTGTACGACAACTACACGCACGTGGTGGTGCGCGCGGACTCCCCCTATGAGGAGGTCGCGGACCTGGCCGGGGCCTCCGTGTCGGTGGGCGCCAGGGGTTCGGGCACCGAGATGATGGCCGAACGGCTACTGAGCACCGCGGGTCTGGAGGAGAACACCGACTCGGACGTGACCCGGCACCGGTTGTCCATCGGAGGCTCGGTCCGCGCGTTGGAGGAGGGGCGCGTCGACGCGTTCTTCTGGTCCGGAGGGCTGCCGACCCAGGCCGTCTCCGACCTTGCCGCGCGGACCCCGGTGCGTCTGCTGGACCTGTCCGAGCACGTTCCGGAGCTGGTGGACGAGCACGGGGAGTTCTACTCCGAGCTCCCGGTGCCGGCCGGGACCTACGAGAACGTGCCCGCGGTGCGCACCATAGGGGTGCCGAGCCTGATGGTGGCCGGCTCCCGGATGCCGGACCGGACGGCCCGGGAGTTCACCCGGCTCCTGTTCGAGTCACAGAACGCGCTGGTGGAGATCCACCCGGTCGCCCTTCACCTGCACCCGCGATCGGCCATCGCCACCCTGCCGGTGCCCCTGCACCCGGGTGCCACCACCTACTACCGGTCGGTCAAGTACGCACACGACGAACGCACCTCGGCCCCCTAGGGCGTGTTTGACGGATCTTGAGTCTCGGGTCTGTGGCTCTCAAAGCCGGTGTACAACCGAGGTATGAGCCGCAGATTCGAGCTCACCGATGACGAGTGGGACCTACTCCGACCCCTGCTGCCCCCGACCACACCCCAACGCGGTGGACGATGGCGCGAGCACCGCCAGGTCCTCAACGGCATCATCTACCGCACCCGCACCGGGATCCCCTGGCGTGACCTGCCCGAACGATACGGGCCCTGGAGCACC
>NZ_DYZD01000371.1 GCF_020741345.1 Nocardiopsis listeri | reverse complement strand
CCTCGGCGAGGTGGGCGGTGGTGAGGCCGTCCATGCGCTCGGGCACGATGGGGCGGCCGGTCAGCAGGTCGACCCAGTCCCCCGGTCCCGAGGGCAGCGGCACGACGGTGTCGGCCCAGCCACCGGCGTCGGCCAGGGTCAGCGGCAGACGGGTGGCGACCACCGCCAGGGCGGGGTCGTGGGAGCCACGGGTGGTGCGGGCGAAGACCAACGCGTGATCGGCGGCCGGCCCTTCCGCGCTCAACGGCAGGTAGCCGGTGGGTCGCAGGTCACGGCGGGCCGTCAGACAGGTGCGGACCAGGTGGAGTTTGGCCGCGCCGTCGGCGTCGACGCGCGGACGCCACCCCGCCTCGATCCTGGCCAGGGGTTCGGCGCGCGCCCGGTGGTCCACGGGACGCCGGTTGTCGGGATCGACCAGGGACAGGTCCCACAGTTCGGTGCCCTGGTAGACGTCGGGCACCCCGGGACCGAGCAGCTGGACGGCCTTCTGTCCCAGGGCGTTGCTCCATCCGGGCGCGGTGATGGACTCGGCGAACGCGCGCACCTCGGCGTACAGGTCGGCGTCGGCGCGCAGCCGGTCGGGCCAGGAACGGATCCGTTCCTCGAACTCGGGGTCCTGGTCGGTCCAGGAGGTCCCCAGGCGCGCCTCACGGGCGGCCTTGAGCAGGTACGCGGTCAATCGCTCGTCGTCGATGGGCCAGGCCCCCAGGAGGGTCTGCCAGCCCAGCAGGTCCAGGGACGGCTCGGGCAGGGGCGCGCGCGGGCTCCATCGGCGTACGGCGTCGGCGAAGTCCCCGGGGATCTCCGAGAGCACGGCCAGGCGGGCGCGCACGTCCTCGGAGCGTTTGGTGTCGTGGGTGGACAGGGTGGTCATGGTGTGCGGTTCGGTGGCCTCTCGGCGCAGTTGCGCGGCGTGGAGGTCGGCCACACTCGTCCCGAAGGCGGCCGGGTCGCCGCCGACCTCGTTGAGGGCCACGAATCGGGTGCCTCGGTAGAAGGCGGTGTTCTCGGTGCCCATGGCCACGACCATGCCGCTGGTCTGTTGGACGCGGCGGGCGAGTTCACCGTGGGGGTCGGAGCGCACCGAGCGGTCGATGCCCTTCAGGACCGGTTCCAGGTCGGGGCGGCGGTCGGCGGCGGCGCGTACGGCGCGCGCCCAGTCGGCCTCGCCTTCGGGCAGGTAGGAGCGGTAGACGTCGAAGGAGACCAGGAGTTCGGCCACCGCCTCCTCCGCCCTGCGGGGGTCGGTGCCTTCCGGTGGGGTGAGGGCGGCGATGCGGCGCACCTCCGCGCGCAGGAGCTCCCCTGCCGCGCGGCCCCGCGCCCGGGTGTCGATCTCGGCGACGTCGGTGGCCACCCCGTGATCGCGCGCCAGGGCGGTCAGGACCGGTTCGGCGCCGGGGTCGACGAACACCCCGCACACCTGGCGCAGGGCGTCGTAGCCGGTGGTTCCGGCGACCGGCCAGGACGCGGGCGGGTCCTCACCCGGGGCGAGGATCTTCTCCACCACGATCCAGCCGTCGAAGCGTTCGGCCAGACGACGCAGGTATCCGCCGGGGTCGCTGAGTCCGTCGACGTGGTCCACGCGCAGCCCGTCGACCAGGCCTTCGCGGCCCCAGCGCAGGATCTCGGCGTGGGTGGCGTCGAAGACTCCGGGGTCCTCCACCCGCACCGCGGCCAGGTGATCGACGTCGAAGAAGCGCCGGTAGTTGAGTTCGCCGTCGCCGCGCCGCCAGGACACCAGCCGATAGTGCTGGCGCAGGTGGACGTCGGCCACGTCGTCGCCGGGCGTGTGGGTGCCTTCGGCCAGGGGGAAGCGTTTGTCGAAATAGACCAGGTGGCCGTCGGCGATGGTGAGTTCGGTCAGGGCGGCGCGTGCGTCGTCACCGTCGTCGCCCAGGACCGGGATCAGGACGGGTCCGGACTCGAAGTCGATGTCGAAGCACCGGGCGTAGACGGAATCGCGCCCGTTGGCGAGCACGTCCCACCACCAAGGGTTCGCGTCGGGTCGGGCGACCGACATGTGGTTGGGGACGATGTCGACGACCACCGCCATCCCCAGGGCGTGGGCGCGCTCGGCGAACGCCTCCAGCGCGGCCGCTCCACCCAGGACCTCGGAGACCCGTGTGGGGTCGACCACGTCGTACCCGTGGTCGGATCCGGGGGTGGCGGCCAGCACGGGTGAGAGGTAGACGGCGTCCACTCCCATCCGGTGCAGGTGGTCCAGCGATCCGGCGGCCTCGTCCAGGGTCAGATCGGGGCCCAACTGCAGGCGGTAGGTGGACGCGGGTGGGCCGTGGGGCGTTCTGTCAGCGCTCATCATCGGATTCCGTGCCCAGGTCGTCGGCGTGTCATGCACACCGTTCCGTCCCTGGTGACGGGCCCGCTCGGAACCCGTCTCCAGGGCGCGTCCCGTCAACTTTCACCGGTCGAAAACCCCTCGTTCACCTCTTGTACACCTATAGTCCTCCGAGTCGCCACGGATGCGTCCGGTTCCACACACACCCGCGTTGGGGAAGGCGGTCCGATCATGGTTGAATTCATCGGCGGTGTTCCATTACCAGCGACAACGCGCCGGATATCGGCGGCCGACGGTGAAGACGACGAGGACCACCGCCACCGACGAAGGGGATAGAAGCAGCGTGCTCCCGCCCAACAAGCGCACCCGCACCCAGGACCGTCCCGGACGCCGGGCCAACGTCTACCGGGGCGCCGCCTCGGCCGCACTGGCCGGGTTGATGCTGGCGACCACCGCCTGCGGCGGCGATGACGCCGTCCAGGGCGCGACGCCGGCGGTCCCCGACGACCTGGAGTGCTTCTCCGGCAGCCTGAACGGCGCCGGTTCCAGTGCCCAGGAGAACGCGATGACCACCTGGATCGCGGGTTTCCAGTCGGCCTGCGAGGACGCGCGCATCTACTACGACTCGATCGGCTCGGGTGGTGGGCGCAACCAGTTCATCGACGGCGCGGTGGCCTTCGCCGGGACGGACTCGGCCATGGACCCCGACGAGAACACCGACGCCCTCGCACGTTGCGGTGATTCCGACACCATCAACCTGCCCGCCTACGTGGTGGCCATCGCGGTGGTGTTCAACATCGAGGGCGTGGATTCGCTCAACCTGAGCCCCGACGTCCTGGCCAAGATCTTCAACCAGGACATCACGCACTGGAACGACCCGGAGATCGCCGAGGACAACCCGGACGCGGACCTGCCCGACCTGGCCATCACCCAGGTGAGCCGGGCCGACGACTCCGGCACCACTGAGAACTTCACCCGGTACCTGTCCGAAGCCGCCCCCGACTCCTGGCCGCACGAGCCCGGTGGCCAGTGGCCGCTGGCCCCGCGCGAGTCCGCGCAGGGCAACAGCGGTATCGCCGACACCGTCTCGCGCGCCGACGGCGCCATCGGGTACGTGGAGATGTCGCACCTGCACGGCCTGTCCGCCGCGAACATCGGTGTGGGCGACGAGTTCGTGGAGATCGCCCCCGACGCGGCCGCCCAGGTCGTGGCCGACTCCCCGCGCCGCGAGGAGAACACCGGCGAGTACGACCTGGCGTTGGACCTGGACTACGGCACCACCGAGTCGGGGAGCTACCCGCTGGTCCTGGTCAGCTATGAGACGGCCTGCCTGGACTACCCGGACGAGGGTGAGGCCGAGCGGGTCAAGGCGTTCCTGAAGTACGTGGTCAGCCCCGAGGGCCAGGAGGCGGCCTCCGCCGAGACCGACTCCACCCCGGTCAACGACGACCTGCGCGAGAGCCTGTTGGCCTCGATCGAGGCGATCAACTCCTGATCGAAGGGCATGGGCCCCCACCTGCGGGGATCTTCGATAGGGGTGAGGACCGCGGGCGCGTCGACACCATGGCGCGCCCGTTTCGCGTTCGCGATCCGATACCTTGTGCGCAGACCGCATTGCTCAGAGTCACCGATGGTGCGGAGTGGACGGTGTACGAAGGGGTCCGTCCCCGTTCGGGTGGGTGTCTTCCCCCATCTACCCGGCCGTGGGCGGACCTCCAGGACCGTCGGTCCCGTCCTCCTCGGGCATCTCCCGACCACAGGCGCGGCAGGCCCGGTGCCAGAGCGCCCGGATCCGTCGGCCCAGCCCGCGCCGTCGCGCCCTACCGTGCGGGGCTTCCTCCTGCGGATGGTGGTCCTCGACCATGCCACGCCCGGTCCGTTCCGCCTCCGGGTCACCCGGAACACTCGGGTCGTCCTCGTATCGGGTCTCGGGCGCCGGTCTGGGCATCGGCGGCACCGAACGGTGCAGGGTCAGATCGGTCAGGGTGCCCTCGCCGCCGTGGATGCGGTAGCGCCCGTGCAGTTGGGCGACCACGTCGGTCAGTTCCTCGCCCTCTCGCCGTACCCGCATGGCCCGGGCCAGGGCGCGGGTGCGCCACAACCGCACCCCCGCGTCCCGTGTGGGCGAGGAGGCCTGGAAGAGCTCGATGAGACCGGAGCGGGAACGTTCGGCGCCGGCCAACAACCGTGACAGGGTCAGCTCGCCCAACCCCCAGGCCACCGGCAACTGGAGCAGGAACGGGGAGGGGAAGCCGGTACGCGGGGCGACCGAGGCGAAGGTGATGCGGGGCTCGCGCAGGTAGTTGGCCTGGATCAGGCGCAGGTCCAGACCCTGGTGTTCGAGGGTCGTCTCGCGCACCCCCGCCCAGTCGGCCACCAGAGTGACCACCAGATCGGTCTCGGTGCCGCCCAGCAGTCGGTCCACGCAGCCGCGCGCCAAGTCGTAGGAGGCTCCGGAGATGTCGACCACGGCGTGCACGAGCGGGATGCGGCGCCGTTCTACGGGTACCCGTTCGCGGTAGGCGTGCGGGTGCGGCATGAGTTCGGCCAGGACCTCGGTGCGAAAGCGCTCGGAGGGCAGACGGGTGCGGGCGGTGACGGCCGGGCCCACGTGCCAGGCGGTGGCGGCGGGTTCGGGCACCATGACCGCGCCGGCCTGCCACAGGCGATAGCCGAACTCGGTGTCCTGCCCCAGGTCGAGGTCGGGGTCCACGCCACCGGCGGCCTCGTAGAGGCTGCGTCGCAGAGCGGCCGCCGCGCCGACGTGGGCGTGGAAGCCGAGATGATCGGCCTCGCGCAGCCGGTCGCTGTGGTCCAGGAGTTGCTCGACCCACGCGTGGCGTCGGTCGTCGGTCAGGATCCGCTCCGGCCCTCCCGAACGCAGGGCGTCCAGGAGGGCTCCGACGCTCTCGGGTTCGGTGTCGCTGAAGCGGACGCGGCCCAAGGTGACGCACTCGGCGTGGGCGTGCAGCCAGCGGGCCTGCGCCTCGACGAAGTCGCGGGTGGCGACCATGTCGGCGTCCATCCACACGAGGATGTCGCCGGTGCTGGCGTGGGCCCCGTAGGCGCGGGCGTATCCGGCGCCCCAGCCGTGGTCGGGGGCGGGCACGATCCGGCATCGGCGGGGACGGTGTTCGGGTAGGCGCAGGGGTGGTGAGGAGTGGTCGTCCACGACCACGACCTCCAGGAGGTGGTCGGGGTAGGTCTGAACGGACAGGGAGGCCAGGGCGAGGTCGAGTCGGTCCTGGCCACCACGGGCGGGGATGACGACGCTCACCGTCAGTTCCGGTGTCCAGCGGCCGGTGGTGGGGGGCGTCAGCGCGTTCCAGTCGTTGCGGAAGACCCGGGCGGTGACCCGTTCCACCCGGCCGCGGTGCGACACCCCGTCGACATGAGACCCTACGTGCTTATTCAGTGACACAGAGTCACTATAGCGATGATTCCTCACCTGGTGTGAGCGTCACGCTCGCCCGCTGTGTCGGTTTCTCGCCATTTCCTCCGCCGATCCCGGAGAAGGCCCCCACTCGGGCGGGTTCAGTGACGCGAATCGGTCTGGAGCATCTTGATGCCCAGGAAGACCACACCGATGACCAGGGCGATCATCAGCAACCACACCAGCAGACCCACAAGCACCGACAAGATCCAGAAAACGCCGATCACCACCGCCACACCCGCGGCGACCTGAAGGATGAGTCGTCCCATGCGGGGAAGAATACGCGACCCCGCGGACCGGGGACACCCCGGCTCACCTCCCCACACGGCGATGAGCCGGGGCTCCCGCTAGCCCGGTCGAACGGCGCCGGTGAAGACGCTGTCCCAGTAGGAGGCCAGGTCGATCTCCTCCAACGGTTTGGACGGGTTGGAGCCGTGGATCATCCTGCCGTTGCCGGAGTAGATGCCCACGTGGCTCGGGGCGGAGGCGCTGTAGAAGAACAGCAGGTCGCCCGGCTGGAGCTGATCGCGCGAGACCGAGGTGCCCGCGTTGACCTGGTCATAGGTGGTGCGCGGCAGGCTCACGCCGGCCTGTGACCAAGCGGCCTGGGTCAGCCCGGAACAGTCGTAGCCGTCGGGCCCGGTACCGCCCCACACGTAGGGCTTGCCGATCTGGGCGCGGGCGAAGTCGAGGACGGCCTGCACGTCACCGGAGACCGCGGCCGTGCCACCGGAGGAGCCGGAGGAACCCGAGTCGGCGGAGGTGGTGGAGGCCTGTGAGGCGGTCGGGTCGACCCCGCCCAGCCGCTCCAGGACCTCGGCCTGTTCGTCCAGGGCGCTCTCGCCCTGGGTCATGGCCTCCTCGGCCGCGGTGAGGGCCTCGGCGGCCTCCTCCTCGGTGTCCTGGGCGGCGTTGTACAGCTCCTCGGCGTGGTCGACGTCGATCACGTAGTCGGACAGCATCTCCTGCTGTCCGGCGGAGATGAAGTCGACGTCGGCGATGTTCTGCAGCGCGCTGTCGGCGTCACCACCGAAGAAGATGTCGAAGCCGCCACCGGAGCCGTTGGTGTAGGAGCTCTGCACGATGCCGGAGATGCGCTCCGATCGGTCGTCGAGGGCCTGCTGCGCCTCTTCGAGCTGTTCCTGCAGGTCTGCGAGCTCTTCCTCGGCGGCCGCGTGGTCCTCTTCTGCGGTGTTGTAGGCCTCGTTGAGGACCGACAACTCCTCCTGGAGCTCTTCGTAACGCTCCCGGGCCTCCGACTCGGAGGGGTCGGCCAACGCCACACCGCTGGAGAGCACCACGGCGCCCAGCGCGACGAAGCCGACCGTGGTGAGACGGCGGGTGGGTTCGGGGTTGCGAGTCAAAGCACCGACTGCCTTTCTCCCACACCCGTTTACCGACACAGGGCAGCCCGAAGACACGCCGATGGTCGGCGTCGGGATGCGCGTGAGGGGATCCGGCGGGCGGCGAAGACGGGCCGCGAGGGGTCGCCGAGCGTCGTGACGGCCTCTGCTCCTGGGAAAAGGGCGGCTGTTGAGCGAGCTGAGCAGAGTGCAACGGCAGGCCGGAACACTGTCACCGGGCGGCGACGAATCGGGGCGAACCGACCTGAGGGAACACTAATTCATCCCCCGGGGTGTACGCGACCTTTTCGTGACCTTCCATTGGGACCCCCGCTGACCTGCGAGTGAGTGTCATTTGTTCGGGAATCCCCCAGCGGGCGAGGATGAGGGCGCATTCTTCCCGAAGAATCGAGGCCAAAACCAGACCAAGGCCCCACTTGACCGTGACGCGACTCACACCGAACGCGGGAAGGGGGCCGAACACACGTGCGCATCCGACCCCCGACCTGCCGGGCGCCCTGGACGGGCGCCCTGGCGAACACCCCTACACGTGCGTCCTCCACCAGTCCAGGATCGCCTCGAATCGGGCCACCCGGTGACTGGGCAGACCCGAACGCGACAGCTCGTGCCCCTCCCCCGGGAAGAGCAGCATCTGTGCCTCGTGCCCGCGCTTCCTGAGCGAGACGAACAACCGCTGGGCCTGCTCCAGCGGACAGCGCCAGTCCTGTTCGGAGTGGATGATCAGGAACGGCTTGTCGATCTGGTCGGCGTAGGTGAGCGGGCTCTCCTTGGCCCAGGAGTCCGGCGGCCCGTACAGCGCTTCGGGGAAGAACGACCCGATGTCGGACGCCCCCTGGAAGCTGTCGATGGCGTTGACGGCGCGCTCACTGATCGCGGCCCGGAACCGCTCACCGTGGTGCGCGGCCATCCAGGTCGTCATGAACCCGCCGTGCGAACCCCCGTGCACTCCGACCCGGGAACCGTCCAGTCGCTCGTCCTCCAGCGCGGAGTCCAGGAAGGCCAGCAGGTCGGTGGCCGTGACCGCCCCGACCGAACCGATGATCGCCCGCCCGTGCTCCTGCCCGTAGCCGGACGAACCTCGCGGGTTGCAGTAGACCACCGCGTACCCGGCCTCGGTGTACACCTGCGTCTCGTCGAAGAGCTGCCACCCGTACTGGGCGAAGGGTCCTCCGTGGATCATGAGGATCACCGGGTGGGGGCCCTCGCCCCGGGGGGTGGACACCCAACCGTGCACCGGGTGGCCGTCGGGGGCGTGCGCGACCAACTCGGTGACCGGGAGCGGCTCCACACCCTCGAAGAACGAGGTCAGGGCACGGGCCCCGCCGTCCTCGACCACGTACAGCTCACCGCTGTCGTGCTCGCCCGCGGCCACCGCGACGGTGACCCCGCCGGCGTGGTCGAAGCCCTGCACCTCCACACGCCCGCCCAGCAGGGTGGTGCGCTCCCCCTCGGGGGTGATCCGGTACAGCTCGACGGCCCCGCGGTTCTCCCCCGCCACCAGCACGCCCCGGTCCGTGGCCAGGACGCCCAGGCCGTTGACGCGCGGGCCTTCGGTGTCGGTCAGACGACGAGGCTCGCGGGAGCCGTCCAAGGGCATCGACCACACGCCACCGACCCGACCCACGAAGTCGGTGCCGTCGTCGCCGAGCTCGTCGGCGACGAAGTACACCGTGGCCCCGTCCGAGGACAGGGCCACCGACACCACGCCCAGGTCGCCCCGCGTGACACGACGGAGCTCGGCGCCCTCCTCCGGGGCGCAGGCCCACAGGTCCTCGTAGAGGTCGTGGTCCCTGCCGGCGTGCAGGGACGCGTCGAAGACCAGCTCGGTGCCGTCGGGCGTCCAGAGGGGACGGCCGTGGTCGGCTTCGGCGTGGGTCACCTGGACCGGTTCGCCCACCTCACCGGTGGGATCGATCGGGGCGCTGACGAAGATCTGCTGCCACCGGTCGACGATGAAGCCCAGGTTGTCGATCCGGTACTTGAGGGTGCCGATCCGACGCGGCGCCTCCTGGTCGGGGGTCCCGTCGACATAGCGCCCCTCCTCGGGAACCCGCACGGTATAGGCCAGCCGGGTGGAGTCGGGGCTCCAGGAGAAGTCACCGGCACCGAGCGGGTGGTCGGTGATCTTCCAGGCCTCGCCGCCGTCGGCGGGCAGGACGTGGATCTGCGCTCTCTTGTTCTCGTCCGGGCGCAGGAAGGCGATCCAGCGGCCGTCCGGGGAGTGACGGGGGGCGCGGTCTCGAAGCCCACGGGTGAGTCGACGCGGTCGCTCGGAGCCGTCGGTGGCCATGCTCCACAGGGAGCCGAGATAGGCGTCCTCCTCCAGGTCCGGGCGGACCAGGGCGAAGACGGCGCGGGAGCCGTCGGGTGCCAGGGACGGTGCGCTGATGCTGTGCAGATGTGCGATGTCAGCGGGTTTCATACGATGAGTGGCGGGCGCGGGGTGCCGCCCGCCGTCTCCTTCCCTTGGGTACTGGGAACCCGTCGGCCGGGCCGGCCCCCGGGCAGGGGGACGTTTCCTTGGGGACCTTATCCACGCCCACCGTGGAAAATCCATGACCATTCCGGCTTTTCGGACGGATTCGGTGAGTGCTCCCCTCACCGTCGGCCGCGTCGGTCGGTCTCCAACCTCGTGCAGACCCACCGCCCCTCCTCCTTGCGCAGCCGGAAGGCGAACACCCGCGCGCGATCGCCACAGTCGATCACCGCACTGGCCTCCATCCCGTCCCTGCCCAGCGGCTGGTGGAAGACCCTGGTCAGGCGCGGTGTCATCACGCAGACGACGCTGCCCCGCAACCGGCGCAACTCCTCGCGCACAGGCACGGTCAGGTGCGCGCGCAACACCTCGGGCGCACGGCGACCCACCAGCACCTCGGCCATGTGCTGGGCGAGCCGGTGCACGTCGGCGGGCGTGCGGTGGCCCTCCAACAGCGGCGCACCGCAACGACCCACCGACATACGCCGCAGCGGGGTACGCGCGGGGGTGCGCGTCGGAGCCCATGACGAGCGCCGACCCTCACAGGAGGCACGGTGGCAACGGTGGGTCTCACAGGAGTGCGACATGAACAGTTCCCTTCCTCAGGGGGACGAACCGCCTACACCCCTTCAAGGAGCGGCCGAACCCGCGCCCGTGCCACCTGGCATTCCGGCTTTCCCGTTCGCACACGACCCGGCCACCGCGAACGCCCCCGACGCCACAACCGTCATCGGTCTGTTGGGGGTGGATACCCCGCACTTCACGGGTGGGGAGGAAACTCCCTCTTCTTTCCATGTTCGGGGTGTGTACCGGCCACCAGGCTGCTAAAACATGAACCATGGCCAGGAAGATCGTGAAGCGGGCCTTTCGGTACCGCTTCTACCCCACCCACGTGCAGGCGGCGCAGCTGTCGCGCACGTTCGGGTGTGTGCGCCTGGTCTACAACAAAGCCCTCGCCGCCCGCTCCCAGGCCTGGGAACAGCACCGGGAGCGGGTGGGATACAACGCGACCTCGACCATGCTCACCGGATGGAAGAAGACCAACGAACTGGGGTTTCTCACCGAGGTCTCCAGCGTCCCACTCCAACAGACCCTGCGGCATCTGCAAGGGGCATTCTCGAACTTCTTCGCGGGGCGCGCCGGATACCCCAGGTTCAAGTCGAAAAAGAAGTCGCGGGCCTCGGCGGAGTACACCCCGAGCGCGTTCCGCTACCGGAACGGGAAACTCACCCTGGCCAAGATGGACCAGCCGTTGGACATCGTGTGGTCGCGCCCCCTGCCGGAGGGTGCGGTGCCGTCCACGGTGACCATCTCGCGGGACGCTGGTTCGCGTCACTGCTGTGCCAGGACACCATCACAGCCGCCCCGGCGTCAGAAGACGTGGTCGGGGTCGATGCGGGGATCACGTCCCTGGTGACGTTGTCCACCGGGGAGAAGATCGCCAACCCCCGGCACGAACAGCGGGATCGGACCCGCCTGGCCAAGGCGCAACGCTCCCTGTCCCGCAAGGCCAGGGGCAGTGCGAACCGGGCCAAGGCCCGCAAGAAAGTGGCGCGGGTGCACGCCCGCATCACCGACCGCAGGAAGGACTTCCTGCACCAGCTCACCACTCGATTGGTCCGCGAGAACCAAGTGGTCGTGATCGAGGACCTGACCGTGCGCAACCTGGTCAAGAACCGCACCCTGGCCCGCGCCATCTCGGACGCGGCCTGGAGCGAGTTCCGCAGGATGTTGGAGTACGAGAGCGGCTGGTACGGGCGGGAGTTGGTCGTGGTGGACCGGCTCTTCCCCTCGACCAGGATGTGTTCGGCCCCCGGGTGCGGGCACGTGCGTGCCCGGTTGCCGTTGAACGTGCGCACCTGGACGTGCGAGCGCTGTGGCACCACCCATGACCGTGACGTGAACGCGGCGATCAATCTCAAGGCCGCCGGGCCGGCGGCATCTGCCTGTGGAGCCGATGTGAGACCTCAACGGGAATCCTCCCGGACGAGGCGATCGGCGTCGAAACAGGAAGGCCACGGGGCGACCCGTGACGAGGCGAAAGCCTCGAACCACCGGTAGGTGGTTGCCCGAATCCTCTTCCTTCAGGCAGAGGAGGAAGCCAAACTGGACGACGTGACACACGCCTACCTTTCCTCCCCAGTCCCCGTGGCCCTCGCGCACCGAGGCGGGTGGCTCACCGACGACCAGGGGGTGCGCCGCACCGAACTGGAGAACACGGCGGTGGCCTTCCAACACGCCGTCGACCTCGGTTACACGTACCTGGAGACGGACGTACACGCCACCCGAGACGGTGTGCTCATGGCCTTCCACGACGACACCCTGGACCGCACCACCGACCGCGCCGGCGCCATCTCCGCCCTGTCCCACGCCGAGGTGGCCCGCGCGCGCGTGGCCGGCAAGGAACCCGTGCCCCTGCTCGAGGACCTGCTCGGTACCTGGCCCGAGGCCCACTTCAACATCGACCTGAAGTCGGACGGCGCCGTCCTGCCCCTGCTGGAGGTGCTGCGCCGCACCAACGCCTGGGACCGGGTGTGCGTGGGCTCCTTCGACCAGGACCGCCTGGACCGGGCCCGACGGTTGTACGGTCCTCGCGTGGCCACCTCCTGCGGCCCCGTGGACGTGGCCCGTCTGCGCGTGGCCTCCCTGTCGGTCCTGCTGCGTCCCGTCGCCGGGCGCACCCCGGTGTGCGCCCAGATCCCGCTGGAACGCAACGGGTTCCCGTTGCTGAGTCGGGACGTCATCCGAACCGCGCACCGGATCGGCATGCAGGTGCACGTGTGGACCATCAACGAACCCGAGGTGATGGAACGCCTCCTGGACGCCGGTGTCGACGGCATCGTCACCGACAACACCTGCGCCCTGCGCGACCTGCTCATCCGACGGGGCCGCTGGAACCAGGACACGCGCCCCACCCCGAAGAACGGATAGCCCCCATGTCCACCACCCCCGACCGGCTCGAAGGGCAGGATCCCTCCCCCGACCCGGCCCAACGCAGACGTGAACAGCGCGGCTGGTACATGTACGACTGGGCCAACTCGGTGTTCATGACCTCGGTCGTCACCGTCCTCATCGGCCCCTACCTGAGCAACCTGGCCTGCGTGTCGGCCGGGGCCCCCGACACCGAGGCCTGCCGGGACCCCTCCCTGGCACTCACCCCGCTGGGCCTGGACTTCCTGAGCGTCCACCCCAACGCGCTGTACCCGGCGTTGACCACCGTGGCGATCCTGCTGCAGATCATCCTGTTGCCGCTGGTGGGCGCCCTGGCCGACCACACCCGTCACAAGAAGAGCTGGCTGCTGTGGCTGGCCGTCGCCGGGTCGGCCTGCACCACCGGGCTGTACTTCGCCACCGACGGCTACCTGCTCGCCTCGATCCTGTTCCTGGGCGCCAACCTGCTGTTCGGGCTGTCGATCGTGGTCTACAACGCGTTCCTGCCGGAGATCGCCACGGCCGACGAACGCGACCGGGTCTCCGCCTTCGGTTGGGGTCTGGGCTACCTGGGCGGCGCCCTGTTGCTGGCGGTGCACCTGGTGCTGGTGCTGACCGCCGACGACATCGGCATGGCGGCCCGCATCGCCTTCGTCACGGTCGGCCTGTGGTGGGCCGGGTTCACCGTCGTGGCGATCAGGCCGCTGCGCAACCGCTACGGGGCGCTGGCCGCGCGCGGGGACGGACGCGCCAAGGTCGGCGAGTCACTGCGCCAGTTCGGGCGGACCGTGCGCGACATGCGCAAATACCCCAACACGGTGCTGTTCCTGTTCGCCTTCATCTTCTTCAACGACGGCGTCCAGGCCGCGATCCGCTACGCGGCGCCCTTCGCCACCCAAGACCTGGGACTGAGCCAGGACGTGCTGATCGTCACGATCCTCATCATCCAGTTCGTGGCCTTCGCCGGGGCGTTCGCCACCGCCAGGATCGCCGACCGCGTCGGCCCCAAGAAGACCGTGCTGGGCAGCCTGGTGGTCTGGGGCCTGTTGGTGGGCCTCGGTTACGTGATGCCGGCGGGCAACGTGCCCCTGTTCATCGCGTTGGGCGTGGGCATCGGCCTGGTGCTGGGCTGCACCCAGTCCCTGGCCCGCTCGATGTTCTCCCAGCTCATCCCCAAGGGTCGGGAGGCGGAGTACTTCAGCCTCTTCCAGATCTCCGACAAGGGCTCCACGTTCCTGGGTTCCCTGGTGGTCACCATCGCGGTCGCCATGACCGGTGGCTACCGGGTGGCGATCCTGTCGCTGCTGGCCTTCTTCGTGCTCGGCGGCTTCCTGCTGTGGCGCGTGCGCATGCGCGAGGGCATCCTGGCCGTGGGCAACACCGTGCCCGCCAGGCTCTGAGGGCCCGCCGCCCACCCGAACACGCAAACGTCGTCGGTCCCCGCCATACTGGGGCCGGCGACGTCGGGTGTGTTCAACGGGGGGGTGTGGTGCGGGTTCTGCACGGGGTGTGGTCCAAGGACGCACTGATGGTGTGGGCCGAGGGCGCGGCGGTGAGCGACCCGGCGCCGGGCGCGCACCCCTTCGCCGAGGACGTGGACGGGCTGCGCGCGATGCTCACCGAGGCCGGGGTGCCACCAGAGCGCTTCTTCGCGGACGAGCTGTCCCTGACCCTGCCCGAGTCCGACGGCCTCCCCCTGCATTCCCGGTCCGGTGACCTCGACGCACACGCACCCGCCGCACCACCGACCGGGTCGGCCACCGGATTCGGGACCCGGCGGGTCCCCGCCCTGACCCTGGACGCGGCCGGGGCCGACCTGCTGCTCACCTCCCTGCGCACGCCTCCCGTCCACGCCGATCGCCCCGAGGCCGGGCCCGCACTGGTCCACCTGTGCGGCGTGCACGCCTTCGCCGAACACCTGGTCCACGCCGGATGCGTACTGCCCGACCTGGTAGGCGCCCCGCCGCGTGCCCGCTGGCGGCCCGCCCCGCTGGACACCGCCGAGGAACACCTGTCCGCCCTCACCGAAGCGCTGCCACCGGCCGCCACCGCCCACCTGGACGGATCCCCACGCGCCGAGGCCGCCCGAGCCTGCGTGCTGGCGCCCCTGGAACTGCTCACCGACGCCGTGGCACGCCGTCTGGCCCGCGCCCCCGAACACGTCCACGAGGAGGGGCCGTCCTCCCCCGCCGCCCGGCTGGCCACCGCGCTGAGCACCGAACGCACACGCGTGGACGACGACACCGCCGACACCCTGCGCGGCCCCCTGCGCGAGTGGCGGGGCCGGGTACGCGGAGGCGGTCGCGCCCGACTGGTGTTCGTTCTGCGCGAACCCGAACCCGAAGGACCCCGCAACGGCCCTCGCCCCTGGACCCTGGAGTTCTGGGTCCACTCCACCACCGATCCCGGCCTGCGGCTGCCCCTGGAACAGGTCTGGCTCGGTGAGGGCTCCGCATGGCTGCCCCGGGACGTGGCCACCACCGCTCTGGCGGACCTGCGCCGGGCCGCCCGCCACCTGCCCGCCCTGGGCCGGGCCCTGGCGGACCTGGCCCCGGCCCGACTGCTCATGGACACCTCGGGGGCCCAGGCCTTCGTGGGCGACGGGGCCCGACGGCTGACCGAGGCCGGGTTCTCCGTGGTGCTGCCCGAATGGAGCCGGCGCGACGGCCTGGCCCTGCGGATGACCGTCTCGGAGGAACCCAGGCGGCGCCGCCGCGGCGGGGTGAGCCCCACGGACCTGGTGGACGTGTCCTTCGAGGCACTGCTGACCGGCCCCGAGGACACCACCGCGCTGAGCGAGGACGAACTCACCGAGCTGGCCGAACTGGCCCGGCTCAAACGTTCGCTGGTACGCGTGCGCGGCCGGTGGATGGAGATGGACCCCGAGCGGGTCGCCTCGGCGCTGGAGCTGATGCGGCGCGGCACACGGCGACGGATGGGACGGGAAGAGGCGCTGAGGGCCGCCATCGGGGCCGCGCCCGCCCCGCTTCCGGTGGCGGACGTGGTGGCCGACGGTCCCCTGGGCGCCCTCCTGAACGGCGGCGCCAAGGCCGAACCCCGTCCCATGGGCACCCCCGCCGGGTTCAAGGGGGCTCTGCGGCCCTACCAGGACCGCGGCGCGTCCTGGCTGCGGTTCCTGGGCGAGCTGGGTCTGGGCGCGGTGCTCGCCGACGACATGGGGCTGGGCAAGACCGTGCAGCTGTTGGCGTTGCTCACCGACGAACGCGCCGACGGGCGCGCACCCGGCCCCACCCTGTTGGTGTGCCCGGTGTCGCTGGTCGGCAACTGGCGGCGCGAGGCCGAGAAGTTCGCTCCCGACCTGCGGGTGCACGTCCAACACGGCCCGGACCGGCCCACGGGCAACGCGATGGCGCGCATCGTCGGCGGCTGCGACCTGGTGGTCACCACCTACGGGGTGGTGGCGCGCGACACCGACGAGCTGGCGGGCATGCCCTGGCACCGAGTGGTGTGCGACGAGGCGCAGGCGTTGAAGAACCACGACACCCGTCAGGCGCGGGCGGTGCGTTCACTACCGGCAGCGACCCGTATCGCGCTCACCGGAACCCCGGTGGAGAACAACCTGGGCGAGCTGTGGTCGGTGATGGAGTTCGCCAACCCCGGACTGTTGGGCACGGCCGCCGACTTCCAACGCGCGGTGGCCGACCGTGCCGAGGCAGAGGTGGAGGCCGGTTCGGCCCCCTTCGACGGCCCCGGCGGCTCGGGCGGCGACGGTGGCGGCACCGACCTGGTGCGCCGGCTGACCGGCCCGTTCGTACTGCGCCGGTTGAAGACCGACCGGTCGATCATCGCCGACCTGCCCGAGAAGCACCAGATGCGCACCTGGTGCACGCTCACCCCCGAACAGGCCTCGCTGTACAAGGCCGTGGTGGACGAGATGAGCGAGCGCCTGGCCGAAGCCGACGACAAGGAGCGCAAGGGTCTGGTGTTGGCGACGATGTCGCGGCTCAAGCAGATCTGCAACCACCCGGCGCAGTTCCTGGGCGACGGGTCGGCCCTGGCGGGGCGTTCGGGCAAGTTGGAGCGGTTGGAGGCGATCCTGGGCGAGGCCGTCGCCGAGGGCGACAAGGCGCTGTGCTTCACCCAGTACGCGCGTTGGGGCGAGCGCCTGGCTCCCTACCTGCGTTCCCGGCTGGGGGTTCCGGTGCTGTGGCTGCACGGAGGCACCTCCAGGGCCGACCGCGAGCACATGACCGAGCACTTCCAGACGCTGCGGGGACCGGCCGTGTTCCTGCTCTCCCTCAAGGCCGCCGGAACCGGGCTGAACCTGACCGCCGCCAACCACGTGGTGCACGTGGACCGCTGGTGGAACCCGGCGGTGGAGAACCAGGCCACCGACCGGGCGTTCCGGATCGGTCAGCGTCGCGACGTGCAGGTGCGCAAGATGGTGTGCGTGGGCACCGTGGAGGAGCGTGTGGACGAGATGATCGAGCGCAAGAGCGCGCTGGCCGACGCCGCGGTGACCACCGGCGAGGAGTGGCTGGGCGGGTTGTCGGTCCAGGACCTGCGCGAGGTGGTGCGCCTGGCGCCCGAGGCGGTGGCCGGATGAGTTGGTCGGCCCTGGTGGGCGAGGCCTTGGAGGGCTCCGGAGGCGCCGAGACCGTCACCGGGTTGCGGGTGCGCCCCGGCGAGGCACTGGCTCGGGTGGGCGCTCACGAGGTGAGCCTGATCCGCGTCGTGTGGCCGCAGCAGGAGTGGACCCGGGTCGGTGCCGCGCTGGCCTCCCAGCCGGTGTTCCGCGCCCGTGTGCAGGCCGGCGAACTGCCCGAGGCCGCGGCACGGGTGTTCTCGCTGTTGGGTCTGGACCTGGTCCCGACCGGCTGGGGGGACCTGGTGACGACGTGCTCGTGCGACCACTGGCGTGGACGGTGCGCCCACCTGCGGGCGGTGGCCGCGGCACTGGGCGAGCAGGCCGATGTCGACCCGTTCGTGTTGACCCGATGGGCGGGCCTGGACCGACGGTCGTTGGTCGCGCTGGTCCGCGACCTCTCCACGGGCGAGAGGGAACTTCCCGGCGACGACAACGACGAGGAGAACTCCTCGCATTCGAGAGAAGAAGGCTCCGGTGACGTTTTGGCCGCGGGGGCGATAACCGCGGATCGGTTTTCACCCGACTCCTTTTGGGACCCGATACCACAACCCCCCGTTCCCACCCTCCCCTCAGGCATCGGGGACCGCGTCAGGGCCGCCGCACCGGGGCTTGTCGCCGACGAGCTCCCCCAATTCGAGGCACCCTGAACGGTCCGACCGGTTTTCTTTCGCCGAACGCCGGTAAGTCCGACGAAACACGGTTACCATTCACCTGGAGACGAACTCGAACAACTAGCCCTGATTGGTATTCTCATATGGCCGATCGCTTCCCCCCGCACATCGACATGGACACCCCCAGCATCGCACGAATGTACGACTACCTGCTGGGCGGAAAGGACAACTTCGCCTCCGATCGCAAGGCGTGCGAAGAACTCGCCGCGGGCATCCCCGAACTCGTCTCCTTCGCCAACGACAACCGGGCCTTCCTGGGCCGGGCCGTGGACTACGTGGGCTCGCGCGGCATCGACCAGTTCCTCGACCTGGGCGCCGGCCTGCCCACCACCGACAACACCCACCAGGTCGCCCAACGGGCCAACCCCCGGGCCCGGGTCCTGTACATCGACCACGACCCGATCGTGCTCGCCCACGGGCGTGCCCTGCTCGGTGACACCGACACCACCGCGTTCCTGTTGTCCGACATCCGCGACACCGACCGCATCCTGCGCTCGCCCGAGGCCGTCAAGCTCATCGACCCCGACCGGCCGGTCTGCGTCATGATGGTGTCCCTGCTGCACTGCCTGCCCGACGACAGCGACCCCTTCGGGATGGTGCGCGAGTTGGTGGAACGGCTCGCCCCCGGGTCGGCGATCATCTTCTCCCACATCGTCTCCGACGACCCCGAGGCCGCCGCCTGGATGACCGACAAGATCCTGTCCTTCGGCACCCCCTGGGGCCGGGTGCGCAGCCCACAGGAGGCCTCCGTCGTCTTCGAGGGGCTGGATGTGGCCAGCGCCTGGGCCGACGGTCGCGAGGAGGGACCGCGCAAGGTGGACTGCTCCACCTGGCGCAACCCCGATCGCGCCCCCACCGCCCGACCCGCCGACCCCGACATCAAGCGCTGGGAGCTCGCCGGGGTCGCCTTCAAATCCTGACCCGCCGGTCTCGGCGCGGTGTCCTCAGAGCGGTGGTGGCGCGGGCCAGGTGGGATCCTCCGGTCCCAACCACCGGTGCACCTCCCCCGCCGGCAGGGCCTGCGTCAACCCGTCCAACCGACCGTGTTCGGCGATCTCGCGGGCCGCTCGCAGTGCGTGGGTGAGAGCGGTCCGCGACAGTCCCGAACCCAGACTGACCCGGCGCGCGCCCAACGCGCCCAGTTCGGCCACCGTCATCCGTGCGGCCGCGCCGGCCGCCAGCACGTTCACCGGAACCCGCACCGCGGCACAGACCGCGCCGATCGCCTCGGCGTCCGGCAACCCCGGGGCGAAGACCACGTCCGCTCCGGCACGTTCGAAGGCCCGCAGCCGGGCGATGGTGTCCTCCAGGTCCGGGCGCCCGTGCAGGAAGTTCTCCGCCCGGGCGGTCAGCGTGAAACGGAACGGCAGCGCCCGGGCCGCCTCGACCGCGGCCTCGACGCGCTCCACGGCCCGACCCAAAGGGCGGATCGGCATCGAGGCGTCACCGGTGGCGTCCTCCACCGAACCACCGACCACCCCGGTTCCGCCCACACGGGTGATGGTCCGGGCGACCTCGGTCGGGGTGTCACCGAACCCACCCTCCAGGTCCGCCGAGACCGGCAGGGTCGTGGCCGCCGCGATCGCCGCCGCGTTGCCCAGGGTCTGTCCCAGTCCCACCGCGCCGATGCCGTCGTGGTGGCCCAGCGAGTGCGCCAGCCCGGCGCTGGTGGTGCCCAGGGCGGCGAACCCCGCGGCCTCCAGCAGCCGGGCCGAACCGGCGTCCCAGGCGTTGGCCAGCACGAACACGCCCGGCCCTTGATGGAGTGCGTGGAAACGCTCGCCCCGCTCACGCAGGGCCCGATCGGTGTTGTCCATGGTTCCTTCTACCGCCCCGCAACGACACTCGCACCCCCTTTTCTCGATGATCGGGCGGGCAGCCCCACGAGCACGCTCACCGAGGCGATCGCCACCGCTCTACGGAAGTGACCGTTCAGTCCTGTTCGTCGAAGACCTCCTGGGCGACGGCGAAGGCCTTGTTGGCGGCCGGTACCCCGCAGTAGACGGCGGCCTGCAAGAACACCTCGCCGACCTCGTCCGGGCTCAACCCGTTGCGCAGCGCGGCGCGCACGTGCATGGCCAGTTCGCCCCAGTGCCCCTTGGCGACCAGGGCGGTCAGCACCATGCAACTGCGGGTGCGCCGGTCCAGCCCAGGGCGGGTCCAGATCTCACCCCAGGCGTACCGGGTGATCAGGTCCTGG
Organism: Nocardiopsis listeri; assembly: GCF_020741345.1. Taxonomy (GTDB): domain Bacteria; phylum Actinomycetota; class Actinomycetes; order Streptosporangiales; family Streptosporangiaceae; genus Nocardiopsis; species Nocardiopsis listeri_A. Next base: position 17,672 of record NZ_DYZD01000371.1, on the reverse strand, counting down.
AAGGGTTCGGTGAACTCGGTCTTGCGCGACTCGGCCCGGTCCACGTGGGTGTCACCGAGCACGCTCCGGCGCACCCGCATGCCTGCGGCGTGCCGGTCCGCGGCGGTCAGGTGTTCGGTGATGAGGGTGTTGACGCGGTCGGCCCGCTCCCAGGAGAGCAGGTGCGCGGCCCCCTCCAGCACCACGGAGCGGGCCCCGGGAATGCGTTCGGCCAGCAGCGCGCCGTGCTCTTCGGGCGGGGTGGAGGGGTCCTGAGCCCCGGAGATCACCAGGGTCGGGGCCAAGACGCGATGCAGGTCCTCGCGGGTGTCGTGGCCCTCGATGGCCCCGCAGCAGCCCGCGTACCCCTGGTCGGGGGTGGCCACGATCCGGTCGCGCAGCATGCGGACCTCCTCGGAGTGCCCCTCGACGAAGCCCGGGGTGAACCAGCGTTCCACCACGGCGTCGGCCAGGGCGGCGGTGCCCTTCTCCTTCACCGTGGCGGCGCGGTCGCGCCAGTTCTGCGCCGGACCCATGTGGGGGGAGGTGGCCAGCAGGACGAGGCGGTCGATCCGTTCGGGGGCGTTGATCGCCAGCCACTGGCCGACCATCCCGCCGATGGACAGACCCGCGTAGTGGGCGCGCTCGATGCCGAGCCGGTCCAGCAGGGCCAGCACGTCCCCGCCCAGGTCGGCCATGCTGTACGGAGCCTCGGGGACGGGCGAGTCCCCGTGTCCGCGATGGTCGATCCGGATCACCCGGAAGTTCGTGGACAGGGCCTGGACCTGAGGCGCCCACATGTCCAGGGTGGTGCCGAGGGAACCCCCCAGGACCAGGGGCGGTGCGTCCGCCGGGCCGCTCACGGTGTGGTGGAGTTCAACGCTCATGGATTTCCTTCTTCGCTGTCGGTACGCCCTGCCCGGGCGGTCCCGTCCGGGCCGCCCCACCCGTGACCCGGTCGGTGAACACGGGGGCGGCGCCCAGGTAGGCGGCCGGGTCGAGCAGGGCACGGACCTGTTCGGATGTGCGCAGCCCCTCGAGGCGTTCGGTGACCGTGTCGACGAGGTCCCTGTCCTGGCCCACGGCCTCCCGGCAGGCCTCGGTGACCCGGCGGTGGGCCTCCATGCGTCCCAGGTCGGGGGTCAGGTCGGTGGTCAGGCGTTCGCTCAGGGCCAGGCCGCCGGTGAGGTCGAGATTGGCGCGCATGCGGTCGGGGTGCACATGCATGCGTTCGACGCCGGTGCGCAGCCAGGACACGGCCGAACCGGCCCGGCGCAACAGGTCGGTCAGGGGCAGCCACTCGCAGTGCCAGGAGCCGGCCGCGCGCTGGTGTTCCTGAATCTGCGCGGCCAGGAGGGTGGCGACCAGCCCGGGGGCCTGTCGGGCGTTGGCCAGGGCGGAGACCGCCGCGACCGGATTGCGTTTGTGCGGCATCGTGGAGGACCCGCCGACCCCGGCACCACCCTCCTCGGTGACCTCCCCGACCTCGGTCTGGGCGAGCAGGACCACGTCCTGGGCCACCGTGCCCGCCGCGCCGCACACCCGCCCCAGTGCGGCGGCGATCTCGACGATGCGCCCGCGTTCGGTGTGCCAGGGAAGCGGAGGCTCGGGCAGCTCCAGACGCGCGGCGTAGGCGGCGGCCACGTCGGGTCCGTGCGGGTCCAGGGAGGCAAGGGTGCCCACCGCGCCACCGAACTGGGCGGCCAAGTGGTGGGTGAGGACCTCGTCGAGCCGTCGTGCCGCGTCGGCCAGCCCCTGGGCCCAACCGGCGGCGACGGCGCCGAAGGTCGTGGGCAGGGCCTGTTGGAGGAGGGTGCGCCCGGGCATGGGGGTGTCGCGGTGTCGGTGGGCCAGGTCCCGAAGGTCGGCGTTCAACAGGAGCAGGTCCGCGTGCAGCGCACGGCCGGCCCGGCGCACCACCAGCATGGCGGCGGTGTCCATGATGTCCTGGCTGGTGGCGCCGCGGTGTACGTGCCGGGCGGCTTCGGGGTCGCCCTCACCGACCCGCGCGGTCAGTTCCTTGACCAGGGGGATGACGGGGTTGCCCCCGCCGGCGGCCGCCGCCCCCAGGGCCACGGGATCGTAGCGGTCGGCGACGCAGGCCGCGGCGACGGCGCCGGCCTGCTCGACGGTGATGAGCCCGACCTCGGCCAACGCCCCGGACAAAGCGGACTCGGCGTCGAGCAGGGCACGCAGCCAGGCGGCGTCATCGGTGAGCGGACCCACGGGGCCCCGGTCGAGAACCCCGTCGAACAGGCCGGTCATGGCGGTTTCCTCGCTGCGCTCAGATGTCGAAGAAGACGGTCTCGTCCTCGCCCTGCAGGCGGATGTCCAGGCGGTAGCCGTCGTCCTCCCGGTGGGCGATGAGGGTGGCGCGCGCCCGCGGATCCTCGATGCCCTTCAACACCGGGTCCTGGGCGTTGGCGCTCTCCTCCTCCGGAAAGTACAGGCGGGTGACCACCCGGTGCAGCATGCCACGCGCGAAGACCGACACGTCCACGTGCGGGGCCTGGTCCCCGGTGGGCCCGGGGACGGGGCCGGGTTTGAGGGTGAGGATGGCGTAGGAGCCGGTGTCGTCGGTGGGGCAGCGACCGAATCCCCGGAAACCGGGCAGGCTCTTGGCCCCGCGGGGGTCGTCGGGGTGGTCGAAGCGGCCTTCGGGGTCGGCCTGCCAGGTCTCGATCAGGGCGTCGGTGACCGGTGCGCCCGCGCCGTCGTAGACGATGCCGCGCAGCCACACGGCGCCCGGGGTGTCCTCGGCGACCGCGAAGGGACCGTCGGGCCAGGGCAGGCCGATGTGCAGGTAGGGGCCCACGGTCTGGGACGGGGTGGTGGGATGGGTGCTCACTCGTCGTCCTCCAGGACCTCTTCCTCGGACTCGAACGGGGTCTGTTCGCGACCGCGCAACACGATGTCCCACCGATAGGACAGGGCCCACTCGGGTTCGGTGGTGTCGTAGTCGAAGCGGGCGAGCATGCGCTCGCGGGCCTTCTCGTCCGGGACCGACCGCCACATGGGGTCCTGGAAGAAGAGCGGGTCGTCGGGGAAGTACATCTGCGTGACCAGACGCTGGGTGAAGGCGCGACCGAACAGCGAGAAGTGGATGTGGGCGGGACGCCAGGCGTTCTGGTGGTTCTTCCAGGGGTAGGCGCCCGGGCGGATGGTGACGAACCGGTAGCGTCCCTGGTCGTCGGTGAGGAGGCGGCCCACACCGGTGAAGTTGGGGTCCAGGGGGGCGGGCCAGTTGTCGCCGGTGTGCCGGTAGCGGCCTCCGGCGTTGGCCTGCCAGATCTCCACGAGCGTGTGCGGGACGGGGCTGCCGTCGCTGTCGCGGACCTGACCGTGCACGATGATGCGCTGGCCTTGGGGTTCGTCGTCGTGTTGGCGGGTCAGGTCGTGGTCGTCGGGATTCAGCCGGTCATCGCCCAGGACCGGTGAGGTGATCTCGGTGAGCATGTGCGGGAGCAGGGTGAGCGGGCGCCGGGGATGACGCAGCGAGGTGCTCTTGTAGAACGGGTAGTCCAGCGAGGGATGGGTGTCGTGGTCGCGCACGTAGCCGGGCACGCGCAGACCCTCGTGGGAGGTGTCGGACATGGTGCTGTTCCTTTCAGGCGTGCCCGTTCAGGCGTGCAGGACGACGGCCAGCCCCTGACCGACCCCGATGCACAGGGCGGCCAATCCCCAGCCACCACCGTTGCGGCGCAGTTGGTGGGCCAGTGAACCGATGACGCGCGCCCCCGAGGCACCGAGGGGGTGACCGATGGCGATGGCGCCGCCGTTGGGGTTGACGATGTCGGGGTCCAGCCCCTTCCAGCTGCGGACGCAGGCCAAGGACTGGGCGGCGAAGGCCTCGTTGAGTTCGACCACCGAAAGGTCGGACCAGGTGATGCCCGCGCGTTCCAGGGCGATCTCGGCGGCGCGCACGGGACCGATGCCGAACACGTCGGGGTCGACCCCGGCCACGCCCCGGCTGACCAGGCGGGCCAGGGGCTCGTGTCCGGTGGCGCGGACCGCGGCGTCGTCGCCCAGCAGCAGGGCGGCCGCGCCGTCGCTGAGAGGAGAGGCGTTGCCGGCGGTGATGGTGCCCTCCTCACGGAAGGCGGGTTCGAGGCGGGCGAGCTTTTCGAGGGAGGTGTCGCGGATGCTCTCGTCGCGTTCCAGGTGGGCGCCCTCGACCTGGACGACCTCGTCGTCGAAGACACCCTTGTCCCAGGCCTGGGCGGCCTTGGTGTGGCTGGCCAGGGCGAAGGCGTCCTGGTCGGCGCGGTCGACGCCGTACCGGTCGGCGAGTTTTTCGGTGCTCTCCCCCAGCGACAGCGTCCACTCCTTGGGCATGCGCGGGTTGACCATGCGCCAGCCCAGGGTGGTGGAGTACAGGGTGCCTTCGGTGGCGGGGAAGGCCTTGGCGGGTTTGGGCACCACCCAGGGGGCGCGGCTCATGGACTCCACTCCCCCGGCCAGGACCAGGGAGGCGTCGCCGGTCTGGACGGCGCGGGCGCCCTGGACGGCCGCCTCCATCCCGGAGCCGCACAGTCGGTTGACGGTGGCCCCGGGCACGGAGGTGGGAAGGCCGGCCAGGAGAGTGGCCATGCGAGCGACGTTGCGGTTCTCCTCACCCGCGCCGTTGGCGTTGCCGAGCAGGACCTCGTCGAGGGTGGCGGGGTCCAGGTCGGGCGCACGCCCGATCAGGGCGCGGACCACGTGGGCGGCCAGGTCGTCGGGGCGGGTGCCCGACAGGGCCCCGCCGTACCGGCCGAAGGGGGTGCGGACGGCGTCGAGAACGTGGACGTCGGTCACCGGTGTCTCCTGAGGTTTGTGGCGTACGTTTACCTAACGTCGTTAGGTAAACGGTATCGGGTCAGGGTCGGGCCGCACCGGTCAGGGAGCGCAACACGGACAGTTCGGCACCGGTGGGCTCGGGGGTGCGCCGTGGATCCTCGGCCACCCGCAGGTCCCAACCGGTGGCCTCGCGCACGTCGGCGACCTCCACACCCGGATGCACGCCCACCAGGGTGAGCTCGCGGGTGACCGGGTCGGGTTCGAGTACGCCAAGGTCGGTGATGACCCGCACCGGCCCGGCGCCGGTGAGCCCCAGCCGCTCCCGATCACCGGGGCCGGCACCGTGCCCGACCGAGGTGACGAAGTCGACCTTCTCGACGAAGGCCCGCCGACCATGGCGCATGATCACGATGACCTCACGACAGGAGGCGGCGATCTCGGGGGCGCCGCCCGCTCCGGGCAGGCGCACCTTGGGATCGGCGTAGTCGCCGATGACGGTGGTGTTGATGTTGCCGTAGCGGTCGATCTGGGCGGCGCCGAGGAAACCGACGTCGATCCGACCGGCCTGGAGCCAGTAGTTGAACACCTCGGGCACCGACACGACCGTGTCGGCGGTGTCGGCGAGGATCCCGTCACCGATGGACAGTGGCAGGTGGTCCGGGGAGGCGCCCAGGGTTCCCGACTCGTAGATCATCCACAGGTCGGGTGCGTGGGTGCGGCTCGCCACGTTGGCGGCGGTGCTGGGCAGGCCGATGCCGACGAAACAGGACATGCCATCACGCAGCGAGCGCGCGGCGGTAACGGTCATGATCTCGTCGGAGGTCCAGGTCAGGGTGGTCATGCGCCTTTTCCCACGGGTTCGGGGTCGGAGGTCGATGGAGCGTCGGAGCCGGTGGGTCCGGTGAGTTCGGCCAGCCATGCACCGAAGGCCTCACGGTCGCGCCCCACCGCGTCCCAGTCCCTGTAGGCGGAGTTGTCGCGCTCGTAGTAACCGTGGGCGTAGGAGGGGGCGGCGCCACCGGGGACCACGCTGACCGCGTCCACGACCCGAGCCGGAAGGATCACCTGGCCGGGCACGGGTTCGAGTTCGTCGACGAGCTCCTCCACGGTGACCAGGACCCGGTCGGCGGCCATGGCGGCCTCCTTTTGGATCCCGGTGATGCCCCACAGTTGCACGTTGCCGGCGGCGTCCGCACGCTGGGCGTGGATGACGGTGACGTCGGGGTTGAGCGCGGGGACCGCGGCCAGCTCCTGGCCGGTGAAGGGGCAGGTGATCGTCTTGATGTGGGGGTTGTTGCCGATCAGATCGGTGCCGCTGTAGCCGCGCAGCACGGCGAAGGGGAGCCCGGAGGCGCCCGCGACGTAGCGGTTGGCCATCCCGGCGTGGCTGTGCTCCTCGATCTCCAACGGCACGGGCCAGGAATGGGTGACGGCGTCCCGGAAACGGTGGAGTGAGCCGACCCCGGGGTTGCCGCCCCAGGAGAAGACGAGCCTGCGTGCGCAACCGGCGCCGATGAGCTGGTCGTAGACGATGTCGGGCGTCATCCGCACCAGGGTGAGGTCGCGCAGACCCTGTCGGATGATCTCGTGCCCGGCGGCCACGGGGATGAGGTGGGTGAAGCCTTCCAGGGCGACGGTGTCGCCGTCGTGGACGAGCTGCCCGACCGCCTCGTCCAGGGGCACGGCCATAACTACCCTCCCGTTCGTATAGCGAATGCATGTTCACAGTGCGAACATCTTGGGTACGACAGTAGCGCCGGGCCCAGGACGGGTCAAGAGACCCACCATGTGTTCGGCATGAGAACATCGTCCGTGGGCCGAGCAGCGCCCGACGGCGGAACGCACCCGACCCCCCGACCCGGAAGGCTCAATGACCACCGAAGACGCGCCAGAACGCGGAGCCCACTTCGTCCAGTCCCTGGAACGGGGGCTGACGGTCATTCGCGCTTTCTCCGCCGAACGACCCTCCATGACCCTCAGCGAGGTCGCCCGCGCCACCGACCTCACCCGTGCGGCCGCCCGACGCTTCCTGCTCACCCTGGTGGACCTGGGCTATGTGCGCACCGACGGGCGCATGTTCTGCCTGACCCCGCGCGTGTTGGAGCTGGGCTACGCCTACGTGGCCTCCGCCGGACTACCCGACGTCGCCCAACCCCACCTGGAGGACCTCTCCCGGCTCGTGCGCGAGTCCGCCTCCGTATCGGTGATGGAGGGTGATGACGTCCTCTACGTGGCCCGCGTCGCCACCACCCGGATCATGGCCGTGGCCATCACCGTGGGCACCCGCTTCCCCGCCGCGGCCACCTCCATGGGCCGTGTCCTGCTGGCCGGGTTCGACGAGGCCGCCCTCACCGGCTACCTGGACCGGGTCGAACTCCAGCCCCTGACCCGCTTCACCATCACCGACACCGCACGGCTGCGTTCGGAGATCCTCAAGGTGCGCGAACAGGGTTACGCCATCGTCGACCAGGAACTGGAGGAAGGACTCCGCTCCCTGGCAGCGCCCATCCGCGACACCGACGGCAAGGTCATCGCCGCCGCCAACGTCTCCGCCCACGCCAACCGTTCCTCCATCGACGACGTGCGCCGTGACCTGCTGCCCGCGCTGTTGGAGACCACCACCCGCATCGAGGCCGACCTGGCCGCCGTGGCCCACCGCGACGCCGCCCGCTGAGGCCCCGAACCCGGCGACGACACGACCACGCGAAAACGGGTCACGCCGCCGGTGAACTGACACCATGGCGGGTAATCCGGCCCTGGCGCCGCTTCGGAAGGGACACCGTGACCGACGCACACACCACCCCCATCGCACGGCAGGCGGGCACACTCACATTGGGCGGCGACCTGCACGTCCATCGCCTGGGATTCGGGGCGATGCGCATCGTCGGCGATGGTGTGTGGGGTCCGCCCCGCGACCGCGACGAGGCCCTGGCCGTACTGCGCCGCGTCGTCGAACTGGGCATCGACTTCATCGACACCGCCGACTCCTACGGGCCCCAGATCAGTGAGCAGCTCATCAAGGAGGCCCTGTACCCCTACCCCGAGGACCTGGTCATCGGCACCAAGGCCGGGTTCGCCCGCACCGGCCCCTCCGAGTGGCACAAGCTGGGTCGCCCCGCCTACCTCAAACAGCAGGTGGAGCTGAGCCTGCGCAATCTGGGCCTGGAGCGCATCGACCTGCTGCAACTGCACCGGATCGACCCCGAGGTGCCGCTGGCCGACCAGCTCGGCGCCCTGGTGGAGCTGCGCGAAGAGGGCAAGATCCGCCACATCGGGCTGAGCGAGGTGAGTGTGGACGAGCTCTCGGCGGCCCGCGCCATCACCCCGGTCGCCTCTGTGCAGAACCAGTACGCCCCTTCCTTCCGTCAGTCCGAGGACGTGCTCGAACAGTGCGAGAAGGACGGGATCGCGTTCCTGCCCTGGGCCCCGGTCGGGCGCGGGGAGATGGCCTCACCGGACTCCCCGCTCGCCTCGATCGCCGCCGAACACGATGTCAGCCCGGTTCGGCTGGCACTGGCCTGGCTGTTGCACCGCTCCCCCGTGATGCTGCCGATCCCGGGAACTTCGAGGGTTGCGCATCTGGAGGAGAACACGGCCGCGGCCGCGGTACGGCTCTCCGAGGAGGAGGTCGAGCGGATCAGCCGCTTCCTGTCCTAGCCTCGCGCACGGCACGGACCTCGGCGATCACGCGCGCGGCCGCGACGTCGGGGTCCTCGTGCTCCCACACACGCACCACCCGCCACCCCTCCTCGTTGAGTCGGGCGTCGGTGTCGGCGTCCCGGGCCCGGTTGAGGCGCACCTTCTCGGCCCAGTAGCCGGCGTTGGTGACGGCCTTGGTGTGGTGTTCGGGGCAACCATGCCAAAAGCAACCGTCGACGAACACCGCGACCTTGATCCGGGTGAACACCAGGTCGGCCGTGCGCCGGAACCCCGCCAAAGGCCGAGCGGAGACCCGGTAGCGCAACCCGGCCGCGTGTACCCTGCGGCGGATCGCCAGCTCCGGTCGTGTGTCACGCCCCTTGTTGGAGCGCATGCTCTTGCGGGTGCCCTCGTTCGCCGCTCGTGTCGGCCGTCGCGCGTCCATCGCCTTCGATCCTAACGATCCGCCCATGCGAGACGGCCCATCCATCATCGGCTCCTCGAAGACTTCCAGGCCGACCGGACCTGTCGAGGCGAGCGGCTCCTTCCGACCGTGAACGGCCGAGATACCTGGCTGGAGTATCTTGAACCTCATGCTCACGGACCACTCGATCACCATCGTCGACCTGTTCTCGGGGTGTGGCGGGCTCACCGCGGGCTTCCACTCCTACCGGGCACCAGGGCGCGACGACCCCCCTTTCCGTACCGTGGGCGCGGTCGAGCACGACCTGGCGGCGGCCTCCACCTACGCGGCCAACTTCGGCGAGCACACCGGCACCGAGCGCATCCACGCCGGTGACATCGAGGCCTGGGAGCCCGGTGTGGTCCAAGAAGAAGTGGACGTCATCCTGGGCGGCCCGCCCTGCCAGGGGTTCTCGGCGCTGAACAAGAAGAACCTGCTCCACGACCAGGGCGACGCCCGCAACGTGCTCTGGCGTGAGTACGTGCGGGTGGTGCGGGCCCTGCGTCCCAAGGTGTTCGTGATCGAGAACGTGGCGCGGTTCCTGGACTCTGGGGAGTACGCGCTGTTGCGCGCCGAGACCGAGGACCCGGGCGGGCTGCTGGGCGAGTACGAACTGACCGAGGCCCGGGTTCTGAACGCGGCCGACTACGGGGTCCCCCAGGCCCGCCGTCGGGCCATCGTGCTGGCCACCCGACGGGACGTGCTCGCCGCCACCCCCCATGGGCTGGGCCTGGACTACCCCCGCCCCACGCACACCCGCATCCGCCGAGGCGGCCCCCTGCCCGGACAGGCCGAATCCGTCGTGGGCGGCGGTGCTCCGTTGTTGCCGTGGGAGACGGTCGAGTCGATCTTCGCCAAGACCCCGCGCACGACCGCCACGACCGAGCTGCCCACGCGTTCCTGCGCACCGCTGGGGGTCCGACTTCCCGGGGCCTACCGGACCTTCGAGCTGCATCTGGGGCGCAACCCCCGGCCCCTGTCGCGCCTGCGCTATGAGGCGATCCCGCCCGGGGGCAACCGCAACGACCTGCCGCCGGAGTTGTCCACGCGAGCCTGGCTGCGACACCGGAGCGGGACCGGTGACGTCATGGGCCGCCTGCGCTCGGACCGCCCCTCGGTCACCATCCGCACCGAGTTCTTCAAACCCGAGAAGGGGCGCTACCTGCACCCCAGTGAGCACCGGCCGATCACGCACATGGAGGCCGCCCACATCCAGGGTTTCGACGAGGACTTCCGTTGGTGCGGGAGCAAGCTGCAGATCGCCCGCCAGATCGGCAACGCCGTGCCCGTGGGGTTGGCCTCGGCGTTGGCCGGCCAGGTGTACCGGTACTTGGTGGGGGCGGGCGTGGTGGCCGACCCCTTGCGCCGAACCTCGTCCTGAGCCGGCGCGATCATGGGCGGGGCGGCGAGCCGTCACGGCGAAGGGTCCGTCGATGCCTCCGGCGGACCCCGTGCCTGTGCAAGGTGGGACTATCCCGGTCGCAGGCGGAAGACCTGCAAACGCATGTTGTAATACTTCTCGGTCTCGCCGACCCATTCCATGCCGAGTCTTCGGGCCACCGCGATGGCTCTCTCGTTCTTGGGCCGGGCGACCGCGAACACCTCCTCGATGCCCTGCTCGAAGGCCCAGGCGATGATGGCCCGGCTGGCCTCGGTCGCATACCCCTGGCCCCACACCTCCGGCCGAAGGGCCCAGGTCAGTTCGAAGTCCTCCTCGAAGGGCGGGAGCAGCTTCAGTGAAAGCCCTCCCACCAGCTCTCCGTCCTCCTTACGAACGATCGCCCAGCGCCCGGCGGGTGGGATCAGGTTCGGTCCCGCCTCGATCCAGGCGTGGAGCACCGAGCGCATGGCGCTGTTGTCGGTCACCGGTTGCCATTCCGGCGTCAGCCAGTGCGCGACCTCGTCGGCCCCGTACACCCGCAGGGCCGCTTCGGCGTCGTCCAGCTCCCACTCCCTGATCAGGAGTCGGTCGGTTGGCAGCTCAAGGCTCATATCACAACGTTAGCGCCATACGAACCACCGGCACAGGGGGGCTACCGGATGAGTACGAATCCCTTGCCCCGCAGGGCGCGGACCGGGGGGATCCGACCAGGGGAGCTTTCCGTGACCCCCTTCACACGGAGCGCGTCGGTCGCTAGGGTTCCAATCTGGGAGCGCTCCCAACCCCTTGTCCCGACTCTGCCCCCGACTCCGACCCGCCAGGAGTGAACGAGAGATGACAACACCACGCACGGCCGTGGGAGCCGTGACCGCGGCGACGCTGGGCCTGCTCCTCGCAGGCTGCGCCTCACCCGTACAGACCGTCTCCCACGCCGAGGAGGCACCGGATGTGACCCGGGAGAGCGGGTTCTACGTCAACCCCGAGACCTCCGCGGCCCAATGGGTGGCCGACAACCCCGACGACCCGCGGGCCGCGCTCATCGAGGAGCGCATCGCGGGTGTGGCCCAGGCGACCTGGTTCGCCGACCACGACCCCGGCACCATCGAGGCCGAGGTGGACGCCCTGGCCTCGGCCGCCGAGGCCGACGGCACCGTGCCGGTCATGGTCGTCTACAACGTCCCCGGCCGGGACTGCGGCAACCACAGCGACGGCGGCGCCCCCGACCACGAGTCCTACCGCGCCTGGATCGACTCCTTCGCCGCCGGCCTGGACGGTCGCCCCGCCACCATCGTGATCGAACCCGACGCCCTGTCGCTCATGGGCACCTGCGAGGGCCAACCACCCGCCGAGGTCATGGACTCCATCGCCTACGCCGGCGGCACCCTGCGCGAGGCCTCCGACCAGGCACGCGTCTACCTCGACATCGGCCACTCGGACTGGCACGCGCCCGAGGACGTCGCCGAACTGCTGCACGGCGTGGACGCGGGCCAAAACGCCCACGGCATCGCCACCAACACCTCCAACTACCGCACGACCGCCGACGAGGTCGCCTACGCCGAGGCCATCGTGGCCGCCTCCGGCCTGGACCTGACCGCGATCGTGGACACCAGCCGCAACGGCAACGGGCCCTCCGAGGACAGCGAGTGGTGCGACCCGCCCGGCCGCGCCCTGGGCACCGCGACCACCGCCGACACCGGCAGCCCGGTCGTGGACGCCTTCGTGTGGGTGAAGCTGCCCGGTGAGGCCGACGGGTGCGCGGGACCGGCCGGGTCCTTCATCCCCGACATCGCCTTTGAGCTGGCCGACAACACCGGAGGCTGACCGGACGCACGGCGGCCGGTTCCCGCCGTGCGAGGAAGGTCGTCGGAGCCGACGGGTTCCGGCTCCGACGACCTCCGCACCTTTACCGCAAGAATGCGGCGAAAACCCTTTCGCACAAGCGACATTTTCTTGCAATGATGTGAGGGATTCTTCCAACCGGCCTCATTGGAGTGTCCCCACATGCGGTTCAGCCACGACCCCCATCACGACGGATCCCCCGACTACCTGACCGCGAACGGGGACCGCGTCCACGTGCGGGTACGGGTGCCCGGCGGTGCCGACGGGGTGTACGCACGCGTGGTGGAGGACGGCGAGGCCGTGCTCATCGAGGCCCGTCCGGAACACCGGGCCGACGGGGTGAGCTGGTACGGCGTGGACCTGCCCCGGCTGGAGGTGGTCACCACCTACCGGTTCGCCATCGTGCGCGATCGCCACTACACCTGGCTGAACCAGGAGGGCCCGCACGACCATGAGGTCACCGACGACGGCGACTTCCGGCTCCTGGACTCCCCCGCCCCGCCCGACTGGGTGCCGGCGACCACCGTCTACCAGATCTTCCCCGACCGCTTCGCCCGCGACGACGACTCCGTCGACTCCCCGACCGACCACCCCGAGTGGGCCGTGCCCCGGGACTGGGACCACGAACCCGCCGGGTCCGGCCTCCTGGCGTCCCGGGAGTTCTACGGCGGCACCCTGGAGGGGGTGCGGCGGCACCTGGACCACCTGGCCGACCTGGGCGCCGAGGTGGTGTACCTGACCCCCTTCTTCCCCGCCGGGTCCACCCATCGCTACGACGCCTCCTCCTTCGACGAGGTCGATCCCTGGTTGGGCGGCGACGCGGCACTGACCGCCCTGGTGCGTGAGGCGCACGCGCGCGGCATGCGGGTGATGGGCGATCTGACCACCAACCACACCGGCGACGAGCACGAGTGGTTCCTGGCCGCCAAGGCCGACGCCGACTCGCCCGAGGCCGGCTTCTACCACTTCACCTCTCACCCCGAGGAGTACGTGAGCTGGCTGGGAGTGCGCTCCCTGCCCAAGCTCGACTACACCGACGGCGAGCTGCGCGAGCGCGTGTACGGGGCCGATGACTCGGTCCTGGTCTCGCGCCTGGTCGGTGAGGATCCGCTGGACGGGTGGCGGATCGACGTGGCCAACATGACCGGTCGCCTGGGCGCGCTGGACCTCAACCACGAGGTCTCCGGCGAGATCGCCGCACGTATGCGCGAGACCGCCCCACGGGCCTGGTTGCTGGCCGAGCACTTCTACGACGCCGGACCGGACACCCGACACGACGGCTGGCACGGTGTGATGAACTACGCCGGGTTCACCCGTCCGGTGTGGGCGTGGTTGAACACCGGCCCCGAGGGGGTTCGGTACGCGGCCACCCACACCTCGGCCCCGCTGCCCTCCAGTGGGGCCGCCGAAGCGGTGCGGGCGCTGCGGGCCGCCAACGCGGGGCTGCCCTGGCGGGTGCGCACGCACAGCGTGAACGCGCTGAGCACCCACGACTCGGCGCGTTTTCGCACCGTGGTGGGCGACGCGGTGCGCCAGACGGTGGGCGTGGCCGCCCAGGCCACGCTGCCCGGGGTTCCGTTCGTGTTCGCCGGTGACGAGATCGGACTGCTGGGGCGCGATGGGGAGAACTCACGCCGCACGATGCCCTGGCACCGGACCGAGGACTGGGACACCGAGGTGCTGGCGGCCCACCGTCGACTGTTGGCGCTGCACCGAGAGGTGCCGGCGCTGCAGTCGGGCGGTCTGCGCTGGTTGGACTCCGGTGAGCACCACATGACGTTCCTGCGCACCCTGGGCGAGCAGGTGGTGCTGGTGCACCTGACCGATGGACCGCACGAAGAGGTGGGTTGTGCCCTGGACGACCTGGACGCCCGGGACCTGAAGGTGGTCGAGGGCGACGGCGGGGTCAAGGCCCGCCTGGACGGCGAGGTGGCGCTGGAGGCCGACGGCCCGGGGTTCGTCGTGGCCGTGGGCACCGGCACCCTGCCCACCATCGGCTGAGGGGCCTCGGACACGGGCGGCACGGGTCCTTCCCAGGACGCGCGCGAGTCGAACCTCAGCGCTCCCGGCGCCGGTTGAGACGTGCCGCCCGGCGCGTCAGGTGTTCGCGTTCGGCCAGGTTGGTGGCCCTGTGGGCGGCTTCGGCGTACAGCCGGGCCGCCGTGTCCAGGTCGCCGGCACGCTCACGCAGATGCGCCGCCACCGCGCTGTGGCGGGGCAGCGACTCGTCCAGCCCGGCGAGCGCCGCCAGACCGGCGTCCGGACCCTCGGCCTCACCGACGGCCACCGCTCGGTTCAGCCGCACCACCGGGCTCCCGTTCAGTCGTACGAGTTCGTCGTACCACTCCACGATCTGCGCCCAATCGGTCTCCTCGGCCCTGGGCGCGTCGGCGTGCAGGGCGGCGATGGCGGCCTGGGCCTGGTACTCGCCCAACCGGTCCCGGGCCAGGGCCGCCTGCAGGATCCCGACCCCCTCGGAGATCGCCCCGGTGTCCCAAAGACGCCGATCCTGTTCGGCGAGCGGTACCAGTGCCCCCTCGGGTGTGATCCGCGCGGAGCGCCTGGCGTGGTGCAACAGCATGAGGGCGAGCAGCCCGGCCGACTCCGGGTGGTCCAAGGCGGTGTGGAGTCGGCGGGTGAGTCGGATCGCCTCGGCGGCGAGATCGACCTCGCCGGAGTAGCCCTCGTTGAAGACCAGGTAGAGGACGCGCAGCACGGTGGCAGCGTCACCGGGACGGTCCAGGCGCACCCCGGCCACGGTGCGCTTGGCCCGGCTGATGCGCTGGGCCATGGTCGTCTCGGGCACCAGGTAGGCGTGGGCGATCTGACGGGTGGTCAATCCCCCGACCGCGCGCAGGGTGAGCGCGATCGCCGACGAGGGGGTCAGCGACGGGTGGGCGCACAGGAAGTACAGCCGGAGTGTGTCGTCCACCGCGGACGCCGACCCCGGTGCCGGTTCCTCCTGGAGGATCTCCTCTCGTCGACGGCGGGCGCTCTCGGAGCGCGCCGCGTCGAGGAACCGGCGCCAGGCCACGGTGACCAGCCACCCCTTGACGTCCCGGGGCGGGTCGGTGGGCCACACGCGAAGGGCTTCGACCAGGGCGTCCTGCACGGCGTCCTCGGCCGCCGCGAAGTCGGCTCCGCGGCGGACCAGGATCGTCAGGACGCTCGGGGTGAGGCTGCGCAGCAGGACCTCGTCCACCGGCTCAGTCCTCGATGGTGGGCGGCTCGGTCAGGAACGGGCGCAGCTCCAGCCACTCATGGACGGGCTGCCCGCCGGCCCCGGGGGCCGCCGACAGCTCCGCGGCCAGTTCCAGGGCGCGTTCACGACTGTCGACGTCGATGACCATCCACCCGGCGATGAGGTCCTTGGTCTCGGCGAAGGGGCCGTCGGTGACCGGCGGCCGACCCTCGCCGTCGTAGCGCACGAACGTGCCCTCGGGGGCCAGGGCCTGGGCGTCGACGAACTCCCCGGTCTCCTCCAACCGGTCGGCGAAGTCGCGCATGTACCGCACGTGCGCTGAGATCTCCTGCGACGTCCACTGGTCCATGGGCACGTCGTTGACCGCCGCCGGAGCGCCCCGGTAGTGCTTGAGCAACAGGTACTTGGCCATGGTGTTCCTCCTCGCTCTGCGCGACCCATGATGGTCGCGTTCACCCCTGGGACGAAGCGGGCCACGGGTTCTCGACATCCGCGTGAAGGTTTTTTTCCAGAGCCGGTCGTGGGCCCACCGCGCCACCACCGGGGGAGGGCCTGTGGACGAGTCCCGGGGCTCAGGGCAGGACGGCCTGGATGTCCTTGGTGATGCGGGCGACCAGATCACCGGTACGACCGGTGAAGTAGAAGTGGCCACCGGGCAGGGTGTGGTGGGCGAAGTCTCCTTGGACGTGGTCGGCCCAGCCGGACAGGCGCTCCGGTGTCATGCCGAGGTCTTCGGCGCCCCCGAAGACCGACAGCGGGACGTTCAGGGGCTCGGCTCCGGGGTCGGGGCTCCAGGTGTCGACCACCTGCAGGTCGGCGCGGACCAGCGGTTCGACGTAGGCCCACAGTTCGGGGTCCTCCAGCGCGTGGCGCGGGGTACCGCCCATCGCGGCGATGGCCTCACGCAGACGCCCGGAAGGTACTCGGTGCCGGGGTTCGGCGCGTTCGGGGCCGGGGACGGGGCTCCAGGCGGAGGCGCCCAACCAGGTGGGCGGGGTTTCGGTCAGGCGTCGGGTCATCTCGTAGGCGAGCAGGGCGCCCATGCTGTGTCCGAACAGCCCGTAGGGGCGGTCGAGCTCGGGGCGCACGATGTCGCACAGGTGATCGGCCAGGGATCCGGCCTCGCGGAAGGGTTCCTCGCCTGACCTGCGTGCCCGCCCGGGGGCGTCCACCAGGCAGATCTCCCAGTCGGAGGGAAAGTGCCGGACCCACCCGCGGTACCCCAGGTGCGAGCCGCCCGCGTGGTGCAGGACGAAGAGCCGGAAACGGCTGTGGGGTATGGGTCTGAGCCGGGTCAGGGCGCCCTCGTACACGGGTCTGCTCGCCTTCCTACTTACGGGTAACAAAGCGAACCTACCAGTCGGTAATAATTTTCGGACCACCGGGAGCACCCACCCGCCTCCTCCCCGTGACCGAACTCGCATACGCCCCTCACCGCCCCGGAACTTTCTCGACACCGGACCGCAACGGCCCTACCACCCCGCCTGCCCGCCCCACCCGGGCACCTACACCCGGAAACCATCGGTGTCCCCGAACCGAAGCGCCGAAAAGCCCTCCCCTTCACGGGAACCCCACACCCGCCCTGAGCGACATGAGTGGTCGAGCACCGATCACCACGCTTTGGAGGCACCTCGTGGACACCCCCGGCCGACCCCCGAAACCCCCGGCCCCCGTACGACCACCGGGGGTGTGGGCGCGACTGCGCCCCCTGGTGCTGCGCCTGCACTTCTACGCCGGGGTCCTCATCGCCCCCTTCGTGGCCGTGGCCGCCATCTCCGGGCTGTTGTACGTGTGGACCCCACAACTGGAGAACGCCCTCTACCAGGACCTGCTGCGGGTCCCCGAAACCACCGAAAGCATCGACCGAACCCCGGTCCCCCTGACCCGACAGGTACGCACCGCCGAGGCGGAGTTCTCCGGTTCCCGGGCCGATTCGGTGCGCCCACCCACCGAACCCGGCGACACCACCCGGGTCCTGCTCGATGTCCCCGGCCACGACCCCGACACCCACTCGGGCGCACAGACCGCGGTGTTCGTCGACCCGTACCGGGACGAGGTCGTCGGGGTGAGCGAGAGCTACGGCACCAGCGGCGCGCTACCCGTACGCACCTGGATCAGCCGGTTCCATCGCCACCTGCACCTGGGCGAGGTGGGCCGCGTCTACAGCGAGCTCGCCGCGAGCTGGGTGTGGGTGGTGGCCCTGGGCGGGCTGGCCCTGTGGGTGGGCCGTACCCGACGCCGCCGTGCGCGCCCCACCACCGGACGCTCCCGCACCGTCTCTCGGCACGCGGTGGTGGGCGTGTGGCTGCTGGTGGGGGTGTTGATGATCTCGGCGACCGGCCTGACCTGGTCGAAGTTCGCCGGGCAGAACGTCACCGATCTGCGCGAGA
>NZ_DYZD01000370.1 GCF_020741345.1 Nocardiopsis listeri | reverse complement strand
GGTCAGACCGGCGTCGCCCATCGGGCCGCCGATCTCGAAGCGACCTGTCGGGTTGACCAGGAGACGGTAGTCGTCGGCGTCCAGGCCGTAGGCGGCCACGACCGGCTCGATGACGTGCTCCCGGATGTCCGGGGTCAGCATCTCCTCGAGGTTGATGTCGGCGGAGTGTTGGCTGGAGACCACCACGGTGTCCAGACGGACCGGGGTCTGGCCCTCGTACTCGACGGTGACCTGGGTCTTGCCGTCGGGGCGCAGGTAGGGCACCGTGCCGTCCCGCCGGACACTGGAGAGCCGTTCCGAGAGCGCGTGCGCCAGCTTGATGGGCAGGGGCATGAGCTCGGGGGTCTCACGGTTGGCGTAGCCGAACATCAGGCCCTGGTCACCCGCGCCCTGACGGTCGAGGGCGTCCTCCTCGTTCTCGACACGCGCCTCGTAGGCCGTGTCGACGCCCTGGGCGATGTCGGGGGACTGCGCGTCGATGGAGACGTTGACCCCGCAGGAGTCACCGTCGAACCCCTTGGCGGAGGAGTCGTATCCGATCTGGAGGATCTTCTCGCGCACGATGGCGGGGATGTCGACGTAGGTCTGGGTGGTGACCTCACCCGCGATGTGGACCTGACCGGTGGTGATCAGCGTCTCGACAGCGACCCGGCTGCCGGGGTCGGTGGTGAGCATCGCGTCGAGGATCGCGTCACTGATCTGGTCGGCCATCTTGTCCGGATGACCTTCGGTGACGGACTCGGAGGTGAAAAGGCGGCGGGACACGTTGCGTGACTCCTTGCAGCGGCTGCTGGCTGACATGGTCGGTGCGGTCCGGCTCGCCCCGGCTGCGCCGAGGGCGGTCAATGCCGACCGACGGGGTTGGTTATTCGTCCACTGTAACGGGACCAGTGGGGATGGTCGCCCGTTGGTCGACCTGGCAGGTCGCACACAGGGCCCGTTCGAAGTGTGACGTACTCGGCGGTAGGAATCTAGCGTAACGACGTGGGGATTTTCACGAGTCCGCCTCGAAGAAGACCGGACTCCCACCGGTGTTCGAGCACGTCCCCTCTCAGGAGGTTCGCCTCGGTGAACGTTCGACCACCAGGTCCCACACGCGGTCGGCGAGGTCCTCCTTGGGGCCGGTGGGAATGTCCACCACGGTGCCGTCGGAGCCCAGGACGGTCGCCTGGTTGTCCTCGGTGCCGAAGGCACGTCCACCACCGACCTGATTGACCACGAGCAGGTCGCAGCCCTTGCGCGCCAGCTTGGCACGGCCGTTGGCGATCACGTCGTCGGTCTCGGCGGCGAACCCCACGATGGTCTGGTCGGTGCCCTCCCTCTCCCGGGTGGTGACCAGACCGGCGAGGATGTCGGGGTTCTCGACCAGTTCGATGGGGGCCGGGGCCGCACCGGACTTCTTGATCTTGGACGCCGCGCTGTTGACCGGGCGGAAGTCGGCGACGGCCGCGGTCATCACCACGATGTCCGCCTTCGCGCGTTCGGCCTCCATGGCCTCGGCCAACTCCACCGCCGAGGACACCCGCATCGAACTCACGCCGGCCGGGTCGGGCAGGGAGACGTTGGCGGCCACCAGGGTGACGTCGGCGCCGCGCGCCGCGGCGGTGCGGGCCAGGGCGTAGCCCTGCCGTCCCGAGGAGTGGTTGCCGATGAAGCGCACCGGGTCGATGGCCTCGCGGGTTCCGCCCGCGGAGATGACCACGCGGCGACCGGCCAGGTCGGGTTCGGCGGCCCCACGGCGCAGGACCAGACGGGCGGCCTCGAACAGCTCGGTGGGTTCGGGGAGGCGGCCTCGACCGGTGTCGACACCGGTCAGTCGGCCCACTGCCGGGTCGAGGACGATGGCGCCGCGCGAACGCAGCGTGGCGACGTTGGCCCGGGTGGCGGGGTGTTCCCACATCTCGGTGTGCATCGCGGGAGCGAACACGACCGGACAGCGGGCGGTGAGCAGGGTGTTGGTCAACAGGTCGTCGGCGAGCCCGGCTGCGGCCTTGGCCATGATGTCGGCGGTCGCAGGGGCGACGAACACCAGGTCCGCGGACTGTCCGATGCGCACGTGCGGAACCTCGTGCACCCGGTCCCACACACCGGTCTCGACGGGCTGCCCGGACAGGGCCGCCCAGGTGGGCTCTCCGACGAAGCGCAGGGCCGACTCGGTGGGCACGACACGGACTCGGTGGCCGGACTCGGTCAGTCGGCGCAGGAGCTCGCAGATCTTGTAGGCGGCGATACCGCCGCCGACTCCGAGGACCACCTGGGGAACGTTCTCTGTGTCACTCACACCAGTGTTCTACCAGGACGCGCCCGCCGCACGCCCCGGGCGGGGGGTGCGGCGGGCGCGGTGAAACAGAAAGGAAGGCACCGGACGTCGGCGCCTTGGCTCAGCTGCCCTCGTAGGGCTCGGCGGTGAGCAGACCGGACTTGACCTCGCGCAGGGCGATGGACAGGGACTTCTCCTGGACCTGGGTCTCCACCAGCGGGCCGACGTACTCCAGCAGGCCCTCGCCCAGCTGCGCGTAGTAGGCGTTGATCTGGCGGGCCCGCTTCGAGGCCATGGTGACCAGGCTGTACTTGCTGTCCACCAGCTCCAGCAGGTCGTCGATCGGTGGGTTGGTGATGCCTTCGGCGACGGGCTCGGTACCAGCCACTTCGTTACCCCCAGGGACGGTCACCGGCTCGTCGAAAAGCCGTGACTTCGGTTGGATGGAATGGTTCTCGGGCCCCGGTGAGGCGGGTGTGCGCCGCCGCCGATGTCCGGCGCGGCCGCTGTCACCCCTGCTATCACACCTTGGGCGCGGTCATCAACGCTAGCAGCTCGTCGCACACGTCCTGTACGGACGTGTTGACCAGAGTCGTGTCGAATTCCTTCTCCGCGGCGAGTTCGACCTTGGCCACCTCCAGCCTGCGCTGGATGACCTCCTCGCTCTCGGTACCTCGTCCGGAGAGCCTGCGCACCAGTTCCTCCCAGGAGGGCGGAGCGAGGAAGACGTGCAGGGCGTCGGACATGGACTCGCGGACCTGTCGGGCGCCCTGGAGTTCGATCTCGAGCAGGACGGGGGTGCCCGAGTCCAGGCGTTCCTGGACCGGGCCGCGCGGGGTGCCGTAGCGGTTGCCGGCGAACTCCGCCCATTCGAGCAGTTGGTTCTCGACGACGAGACGGTCGAACTCCTCGTCGGAGACGAAGTGGTACTGGACGCCGTCCTGTTCCCCGGGGCGGGGGTCACGGGTGGTCACCGAGACCGACAGCCACACGTCGGGGTCGACCTCTCGCAGGTGCGCGACGACGGTGCTCTTGC
Source organism: Nocardiopsis listeri (assembly GCF_020741345.1). Taxonomy (GTDB): domain Bacteria; phylum Actinomycetota; class Actinomycetes; order Streptosporangiales; family Streptosporangiaceae; genus Nocardiopsis; species Nocardiopsis listeri_A. The sequence goes on along the minus strand of NZ_DYZD01000370.1, from coordinate 6,785 downwards.
CAACGCCCGAGGGTCCGGACAGCACGGTCAGCCGTTTCGCGGCGGGGCGGGCGGGGTCCGCGTTCTGCGCAGGCATGTAGATCAGGATTCCATTCGGCGTGTTCGCCGCGCGGTGGGCCATCGGTCCGCCGGGACCGGCCAGGTCCGGCACGGTACCGCGCGGGCGACTCACGCGGCCGCCGGTGGGCGTGCCGCGTACGGTCGCGGGAGATCCCTTTATACCACCGAGGCCGCGGCTCGACGGACGGAGTGTGACCCAGGGTCCACTCCTCGTCCGCCGGCCGCGGCCTCGGATCCCGCTTCTCACCGATGAGACCCCACCGGATGCGGGGGCTCGTCGCGCGTCTGTGGGGGACGCGACGTCCGGTGTTCGGCTATCTGCTCCGTACTTCCGAGCTACTTGGTGAGGTCACCGAACTCGCTCTCCAGGGCGGCACGCTGGTTGGTGCCCAGACCCCGGACACGGCGCGACTCAGCGATGTTGAGCCGCTCCATGATCTGCTTCGCGCGGACCTTGCCGACACCGGGGAGGGATTCCAGCAGAGCCGAAACCTTCATCTTGCCGATGACGTCGTCCTTGAGGCCGGTGGAAAGCACCTCGGACAGCGAGATGCCGCCGTTCTTCAGCTTGTTCTTGACCTCAGCGCGCTCTTTTCTGGCCTTGGCGGCCTTCTCGAGAGCCGCGCTGCGCTGCTCGGGTGTGAGGGGAGGAAGGGCCACGCCGGGTCACCTCGGATTTCTACTCGTTTGTAGAGGGCGGACGCCTGCGAAAGTTAGTAGGTCCGACCCCTGTTAGGCAACGTAAAGTGCCCTTTCAGGGGCTATTTCATTGAAGGAACTACCCAGAGTAGTCGATCAATTGCTCGCGGACACGAAAACCAGGACTTTCGTCCCGATTGCCGAAGGGGCGAAGCGTGCGACCAGCGCAGGTCACGCAGGGGTGACCCGGGTCACTCTTCGCCACGATTGCCGGGTTTCGGACACGCCTATTTGATCACTGTCCGTGACCCGCAACTGTGGGTGATGGTGCGAATGCGAAAATCCAGGGTCGATCCGCGCGGCCGGTTCCGGATTCGCGCAGCGCAGCGGTTCCGGGACCGGCCGCCGGATTTCAGACACGGACCCCGGCACGACGTACGGCCGCCGCGATGGAGGCCGCCGCCGCACCGGGGTCCGCGGCACGGGTGATCGGGCGACCGATGACGAGAAGGTCCGCCCCTGCCTCGATCGCCTCCTCCGGGGTCGCGACCCGGGACTGGTCACCCTTGTCCGCACCGGCCGGGCGCACACCCGGGGTGATGAGGGTGACGTCCGGGCCCACCTCTGCGCGGACCGTCTCCACTTCCTGCGGCGAACACACCAGTGCGCGCGCTCCCGCGCCCACCGAGAGCACCGCCAGGCGACGGACCGCGTCCCGTGCCGGACCGAGCAGCCCCACCTGCTCCAGGTCCGTCTCGCTCATGGAGGTGAGCACCGTCACCGCCGCGATCTTGGTGTCCGGGGCGGCCTCGGCCGCCGCCCGGACCATGTCCGCTCCCCCGCTCGCGTGCACGGTCAGGATCGAGGGACGCAGGCCCGCCACGCTGCGCGCCGCGCCGGCGACGGTGGCGGGGATGTCGTGCAGCTTCAGGTCGAGGAAGACACCGACGCGGTTGGCCCCGCGTACGGCGCTGATCACCTCGGGCCCGTAGCGCAGGTACAGCTCCAGGCCCACCTTCACCGTGCTGACGTGCGGTGCGACGGCGGACGCCCAAGTGGCCGCGGTCTCGATGTCGCCGGCATCGATCGCGACGGCGATGGGCGCGGAAGGAGCGGTCATGTCGGTCTCTCCAATCGTGTGCCCCGGCCGGAGCCCGGGGTCCGGCACTCGCCCGCCGTTCTTACGAACGTGCTTACGAATGCACATCCACTGTCATGTGCACACCGCATGGTGTGCGGTTCCCTGGATCGGGCGCTTCATGCACCCGATCCGCGTCACTTCCCCGTAACGGCCTTCCAGTCGGCCGTAGACGGCTGCTCCCCCTGACCCCTACTGCGGGGATGCCCGGCGCGCCCGTTCGGCCACACAGAGCCATCTCAACGCTGTTCAGGCCGGTCAGAGCGTTGTCGCCCGGTGACCCGTGGATCACAACCCCGAGCGGTGCGCGGCGCCCACCAGATCCGAGGCCCTGGACACCCCCAGAGTCTCCAGCGTCTCGGTGAACTCGCGCAGGACCCGAGTGCACGCGGAGGGGTCGGCGAAGTTGACCGTTCCCACGGCCACCGCGCTCGCGCCCGCCGCCATGAACTCCAACACGTCGGAGCCGGTGCGCACACCTCCCACACCGATGATCGGCACGTCGGGGAAGGCCTCGTGGACCCGATAGACGCACCCCACGGCCAGCGGACGGATCGCCGGCCCGGAGAGCCCGCCCATCCCACCGGTCACCGCGGGGCGCAACGTGCGGGTGTCCACACTCATGCCACGTAGGGTGTTGATCATGGTCAGTCCGTCGGCCCTGGCCCCGACACAGGCCTCGGCCAGCTTCAGTACGTCCGGGACGTCCACGGCGATCTTGGCCAGCACGGGCAGGTCGGATCGGGCGTGCGAGCGCACCGTCTGCACCACCGCGGCGGCCTGGGCCGCGTCGTCCGCGAAGTGCCGCCCGGCGGGGTCGGTCGGATCGGGACAGGACAGGTTCACCTCTACGGCGTCCACCCCCTCGGCGTCCGAGACCCGGCGGGCCAGCTCACCGAACTCCCCCACACCCGAGCCCGCGATCGACACGATCGCCCGGCCGCCCCGGGACAGCAACCACGGCAGATCGCGTTCGAGGAACACGTCCACGCCGGGCCCCTGAAGGCCGATGGTGCTCAGCATCCCGCTGGGGGTCTCCGCCATGCGCGGGGCCGGACGGCCCGCCCGCGGCTCCAACATCAAGGACTTGGTGGTGATGGCGCCGATCTCCGCCACGTCGAAGAATTGCGCCAGCTCCCGCCCCGAGCCCGCGCACCCGGCGGCGGTCACCACCGGGTTGGGAAGCTCCAGGGATCCGAGTCGGGTCCTGAGGTCTGCGTTCACGTGTCTTCGCTCACTCGTGGTCGCCCGGACGACCCGCGTCCGGGACCTGGGGTGACTCATCATTGCCGGTCAGGCGATGTCGCGGGTCGGCTCCGCCGCGCCGGCGGCCCCCGACCCCTTCCAACCGGGTGCGCCCAAGGCGTCGAAGGGGATGGTTCCCACGTCGTCGAACCGCACCCGTTCGCCCCGAAAGACGGGACCGTCCACGCAGGACCGCACCATCCGCGTGATCCCGTCCTCCCCGACCACCGGGATCACACAGGTCATGCAGATCCCGATGCCGCAGGCCATCGTCTCCTCGACCGCGACCTGCACGGGGACGCCGTGGTTGCCGGCCACCTGGGTGACGGCGCGCAGCATCGGCATGGGTCCGCAGGCGTACACGGCGTCGGAGCGGGCGTCCTCGATCACCCGACCCAGGACGTCGGTGACCCGCCCTCGGGTGCCGAAGGAACCGTCGTCGGTGGTGAACTCGGCGGTCTCCGCGATCCGGCGGGCGGTGATCGCGCTGAACACCCTGTCGGCGGAGGCTCCGCCCAGGACGAAGTCCACCCGGCAACCGCGCCGACGCAGCGACTGGGCCAGCGGGAAGAGCGGGGCGCTCCCCGAGCCCCCGCCCACCAGCACGCAGTTGACGGGGTCCCGGGGCAGGGGGAAGGGCCGGCCCAACGGACCCACCACGTCGAGCAGGTCGCGTGATCGCCGTTCGGCCAGCCAGGAGGTCCCGGTACCGCGCACCGCGAACAGGAACTCGACGGTTCCGCCGTAGTCGGGTTTGACGTCGTGGATGGCGAAGGGTCGACGCAGCAACGTGCTGGAGTGGTCGCCGCCCACCGCCACCGAGACGAACTGCCCGGAACGGAACCGCTCTGCTATGCCCGGCGCGACGACGGTGATGGCGTAGTAGGCGTCCACCCTGCGCACGTTCAGCACGGGGCACCTGACCTGCACCGGTCCGTTGTCGCTCATGTGTGGTGGCAGCCTCTCTGGACTCGCGGCGGTACGGTCCGGGTGCCGCGGGGGTGTCCCCACGCCACCCGGACTTTGTTCGCTACAGCCTAGGAGTCCTCGCGACTCGCCGTGAGCGCTCGGGCGTGCTCCTGCAGGGAACGCACCCCCACCTCGCCGCGAACACCGGCCTCGATGGCCTGTACGGCGGCGGCCAGACCCTGCACCGTGGTGACGCTGGGAACGTTCCGAACGATCGCGGCGGTCCGGATCTCGTAGCCGTCCAGACGCGGTCCGGCCTGCCCGGCGCTGCCGAACGGGGTGTTGACGATGAGGTCGACCTCCCCGTCGTGGATGAGCTGCACGATGGTGCGCTCACCGTCGGGGCCGGGGCCCGCGCTGTGCTTGCGCACCACGGTGGCGCGCACGCCGTTGCGGCGCAGGACGACCGCGGTGCCCTCGGTCGCCAGGATCTCCAGGCCGAGGTCGGCCAGGCGCTTGACCGGGAAGATCATCGAACGCTTGTCCCGGTTGGCGACCGACACGAACACCTTGCCCTGGGTGGGCATCGAGCTGTTGACCGACAGCTGGGACTTGGCGAAGGCCGCCCCGAACTCCACGTCCAGGCCCATGACCTCACCGGTGGAGCGCATCTCCGGGCCGAGGATGGTGTCGACGCCTTCACCGTGCTTGTCGATGAATCGGTTGAAGGGCATCACCGCCTCCTTGACGGAGACCGGGGCGTCGGCGGGCAGGTCGCCTCCGTCGCCCTTGGCGGGCAGCATGCCCTCGGCGCGCAGTTCGGCGATGGTGCTGCCGGCCATGACCCGAGCGGCGGCCTTGGCCAGCGGGACCGCGGTGGCCTTGGAGACGAAGGGCACCGTCCGGGAGGCGCGCGGGTTGGCCTCCAGGACGTTGAGGACACCCGAGGCGAGCGCGTACTGGACGTTGAGCAGGCCCCGCACCCCGGTGCCGCGGGCGATGGCCTCGGTGGAGTAGCGGATGCGCTCGATGTCCTCACTGCCCAGCGTGATGGAGGGCAGGGTGCACGCGGAGTCGCCGGAGTGGATGCCGGCCTCCTCGATGTGCTCCATGACGCCGCCCAGGTACAGGTCCTGGCCGTCGTAGAGGGCGTCGACGTCGATCTCGATGGCGTCGTCGAGGAAACGGTCGATCAGCACCGGATGTTCGGGGCTGACCTCGGCGTTGCGCTCGATGTAGTCGGCGAGCATGGCCTCGCTGTAGACGATCTCCATGCCACGGCCGCCCAGCACGTAGGAGGGCCGGACCATGACCGGGTAACCGATCTCGTCGGCCGCGGCCTTGGCCTGCTCGAAGGAGTAGGCGGTGCCGTACTTGGGCGCGGGGAGTCCGGCGGCGTCCAGGACCTTGCCGAACTCGCCGCGGTCCTCGGCCAGGTCGATGGCCTCCGGGCTGGTGCCGATGATGGGCACTCCGGCGTCCTTGAGACGTCGGGCCAGACCCAGCGGGGTCTGGCCGCCGAGCTGGACGATGACCCCGACGACCGGTCCGGCGGCCTGCTCGGCGCGCACGACCTCCAGGACGTCCTCCAGGGTGAGCGGCTCGAAGTAGAGCCGGTCACTGGTGTCGTAGTCGGTGGAGACGGTCTCGGGGTTGCAGTTGACCATGACGGTCTCGAACCCGGCGTCGGAGAGCGCGAAGGAGGCGTGGACGCAGGAGTAGTCGAACTCCACGCCCTGGCCGATGCGGTTGGGACCCGAGCCCAGGATGATGATCTTGGGCTTGTCCCCTGTGGGGACCTCGGTCTCCTCGTCGTAGCTGGAGTACAGGTACGGCGTCTCGGCCTCGAACTCGGCGGCGCAGGTGTCCACCGTCAGGTAGACGGGGTGGATGCCCAGGGCATGTCGGAGTTCGCGGACGACGTCCTCGGACTTGCCGGTGATCTCACCGATCTGGACGTCGGAGAAGCCGAGTCCCTTCATCTCGCGCAGCAGCGCGGCGTCGAGCTTGGGCGCGGCGGCCAGGGTGCGCGCGGCCTCCTCCAGACGCAGCATCTGGTCCAGGAACCACGGGTCGATCTTGGTGGACTCGCGCAGTTCCTCGACGGTGGCTCCCGCGCGCAGGGCCTGCTGGACCTGGCGCAGACGGTGCTCGGTGGGCCGGGCGGCCTCGCGCACGAGCCCGTCCTTGTCGCCGGGTTCGCCCGCCCAGGTCAGGCCCACACCGGACTTCTCCAGGGAGCGCATGGCCTTCTGGAGCGCCTCGGGGAAGGACCGGCCGATCGCCATGGCCTCGCCCACCGACTTCATGGTGGTGGTCAGGCCGGGATCGGCACCGGGGAACTTCTCGAAGGCGAAGCGGGGCACCTTGACCACGACGTAGTCGAGCGTGGGCTCGAAGCTGGCCGGGGTCTCCTTGGTGATGTCGTTGGGGATCTCGTCCATCGTGTAGCCGATGGCGAGCTTGGCGGCGATCTTGGCGATCGGGAAGCCGGTGGCCTTGGAGGCCAGCGCCGAGGAGCGGGACACGCGCGGGTTCATCTCGATGACGATGATCCGGCCGGTCTCGGGGTGGACGGCGAACTGGATGTTGCAGCCGCCGGTGTCCACTCCGACCTCGCGGATGACCGCGATGCCGATGTCGCGGAGTTCCTGGTACTCGCGGTCGGTCAGGGTCATGGCGGGGGCGACGGTGATGGAGTCACCGGTGTGCACGCCCATGGGGTCGAGGTTCTCGATGGAGCAGACGACGACCACGTTGTCGTTGGCGTCGCGCATCAGCTCCAGCTCGTACT
>NZ_DYZD01000369.1 GCF_020741345.1 Nocardiopsis listeri | reverse complement strand
AGCAGCGCGGCGGCCAGGTACTCGAAGGTCGAGAAGCCCTGGTTGAACTTCTCCGCCGCGGTGAGCCGCTCCACCAGTTCGGCCGGAACGGGCTCGCCGGTCTCGTGGTGCTTGGCGTAGTTGGCGAGGATCTCCGGCCAGGTCGCCCACATCTCGTTGACCTGGGACGGGAACTCCACGAAGTCGCGCGGCACGCTCGTGCCCTCCACCCGCGGGTAGCGCACCGCCGACAGCAGACCGTGCAGGGCGTGGCCGAACTCGTGGAAGGCGGTCTCCACCTCGTCGAAGGTGAGCAGGGTCGGACCCGACACCGGCTTGGTGATGTTGAGGTTGTTCACCACCACCGGCCGCTCGTCCATCAGGTACGACTGCTCGACGAGGTTGTGCATCCACGCGCCACCGCGCTTGGTCGGCCTGGCGTAGGGATCGAACAGGAAGAGACCCAGCGCGCCGCCCTCACCGTCGAAGACCTCCCACACCCGCATGTCGGGGTGGTACCCCCGCAGGTCGGAGCGCTCCGTGAAGGTGACGCCGTACAGGCGCGTGGCCGCGTACAGGACCCCGTCCTCGATCACCCGACCCAGTTCGAAGTAGGGGCGCAGGGCGTTCTCGTCGAAGTCGTAGCGGGCCCTACGAACCTGCTCGGCGTAGTACGGCCAGTCCCACGGCTCGATGTCGTGACCGGCGTGTTCGGCCAGCGCGGCGGCCTCGCGTTCGACGTTGCGCCGTGCCGGCCCCACCAACCGACCGAGACGCTCCTCGACCGCGTCGACGGTCTTGGCGGTCTGGTCCGCGACCTTGTAGGCGGCGTGGTCGGGGTAGCCGCGCAGTCTGGCCTGCTCGGCGCGGATCGTCGCGACGCGCTTGGCGATCTCCAGGTTCTCCGGGGCACGCTCCACGCTGAGCTTGTAGAGCTTCTCGCGAGTGGCGCGGTCGTTCAACCGCGCCAGGGCCGGCTGGACGGTGGTGTTGAGCAGCGGCAGCACGTATTCGCCATCGTTCTCGATGGCCTGGAGCCAGGCCTCGTCGAGCCCGTCCAGGTCAGAGGCGTCCCGGGTGACCAGGGCGGACTCGGTGGAGGCCCGGACCAGGTTGCGGGCGAACTCCGTGCCGAGCTCGGAGATCTCGGTGTTGAGTTCGCGCATCCGCTCCTGTTCGGCGTCGTCCAGGTCGGCGCCGGCCTGGACGAAGTCGAGACGGTACCGCTCCAGCAGCCGGGATTCCTCCGGGTCGGTGGTGGTGACCCGCTTGATGCGCTCCCAGAGCCCGCGGTCGAGCAGGATGGCGTCCTGGTGCTGGGTGGCACGGGGGGCGAGTTCGGCTTCGAGTTCCTGGATGGCGTCGGTCGCGTCCGAACCGGCGAGAGTGTGCAGAACGGTCTCGACCCGCCGTAGCGTGCGTCCGGAGCGTTCCAGGGCGGCGATGGTGTTCTCGAAGGTGGGTTCGGCCGGGTCGGCGACGATCGCCGCGACCTCGGCGAGGTGCTCGGCCACGCCCTGGTCGAAGGCCGGCCGATAGTGCTCTTCGCGGATCCTCGCGAAGTCCGGGAGCCCGTAGGGCAGTGTGCTGGGTGACAGGAACGGGTTGTCGGTCAAGGGAACGTGCTCCTCGTTCGTCGGCGCCGGATCACGGCATCGGGGACGTCCGTGCTGTTCTATCGCGCGTCCCGCCGCATGTCACACGCCTACCCTGTGTCCACCGGTGGTGACGCCGCCGCGAACGGTGTCTCAGGGCGTGCTCTCCCCTGCGGCGATGACGTGCGGTTGCGGCTCCGGTCCGGCGTCGGCGTCGAACGGGAGCTCGACGATCGGGACGTACCGCCCAATGGCCTCTCCCGCGCTCTCGGGGCTGTAGCTCAGTGTGCCGCCACCCGCCGTGACCTGGCTGTTCCGGGTGTTGAGCAGCATGAGCCGGTCCCGGACGGCCTCGGCCCTGGGCGCCACCGACTCGCTGCCCTGTTCGTTGGTCATCCGGATGGCCGCGGCGGCCACCGCGACGGCGTCGTGGTTGACCAGCGCGTAGCCGTTGGCGAGTCGTTCGAGATCGTCGTCCTGCTCGCCGAAGTGCTCCAGGTAGGCGTCGCGGAAGGCAGGGTAACCCTCCGGAACCCCCGGGGAACCGGCGGACGCGTCGTTCCAGCGCGGATCGACGCCGGTGGCGTACACCAGCGTGATGTCCTGCTCATCGACGATCCGCATCTCCTCCTCCTGGTTGAGCATGCTCATCCCGGTGGAGACGAAGAGGACCCGCATCGGACGGTCACAGACGCTGTACCTGAGACTGTCCAGGAACGCGTCCAGGTCGGGCGCGCGGCCGGCGAAGAGAATGGTGTCGGCGTCGGTCGCGCACACGTTGCCGGACACGTCGGAGAACAGACCGGCGGGCGGGGTGTCGCCGACGGTGGTGCCCCTGTAGGTCTGGACGGAGCGTCCCTCGGTGTACGCGCTCAGATGTTCGTCGTAGGCGCTCTTGAGGGTGGAGACGAACAGATCGGGTTCGGTCTGGTCGTGCACGATGACGGCGTGGGCGGGTTCGTCAAGACCTTCCAGGTGGCTCCTCAGCGCCTTGACGTACTCGTTGTTGCTGGGCGCCACCCGGATCACCCCGGGCAAGGCCGGGTTCTCCTCGTCTCCGGCGTCGTCGATACCCTCCGGACCGTGCGCGAGCCCGTCGGCGGTGACCGCGGAGGAGACCATGGGGATGTCGTGCCGGTGGAGTTCCTCGGCGACGTCCCTGGTCGACTCGATACTGACCCCCAGACCGGTGACCGCGACGAGAGGGCGCTCCTCGTCCTGCGTCATGGCGACCAGGTCCTGCACGACCGGACCCCAGGACCCCTGTCGACCGCCCATGTTCGCCAGGACCAGCTGGATCTGGGGGGTGGGGTCGCCGTAGGCGCGGGTGTCGTTGGCGCGGATCTGCGCGGTGTAGGCGCCCTCCAGGGCCCCGCGCATCCGGGTCGGGTCCATCGGACCGACCTCTTCGAAGCCGAGGGTGCCGAGGAAGGCGACGCGGACGATGGGCCGCCCGTCGTCGAGGGCGTCGATGCGCTCGTTCTCGGCCCGGATGAGCTCGGATACGTGCTCGAACTCTTCGGCGAATTCGAAGGAGCCGTCCGTGATGCCGACGCACTCGCCCTGGATTTCCCGGACACCGCTGCCCGGGCCTCCACAGGTGAAGTGATCCCCCACCATGAGGGCGGTCGCCACGACGGCGAGGACCAACGCCGCCGCACCGCCCAGCAGCAGGATCCTCTTCCTGTTCCCGCCGCCTACGTCGGCCGGGTCGGCCATCTGTGGTCACCTCTCCTGTTCGGCGGCTCGCCAACGACTTATGATGCGCGTTCTCGGGCGATATATGAGCATGGCGGCCATTTGTGACGCAGGCGTTATACGAATTCGTCCCTGTTCATCACCGAAAATCACCGGGATCACCATTCGGCTCGGGAGGGGATTGGGGGCCTCGTACCCGAAGTGCGCGACAAGCCCTCCTCCCACCCCTCTCGGACATCTCCCACCCTCTGGATCGGCCGGACCCGGACTCTGATTCCATGAGGGGCCCCCCCACATCCAGGAGGCCCCCTTGGCCCA
>NZ_DYZD01000368.1 GCF_020741345.1 Nocardiopsis listeri | reverse complement strand
CCTCTCGGTGAGATGAGGATGGCGCCGCGAGGGAAACGGGCCTCCTTCGAGGTGGTTCCGGGCTCTTGCCCGGATCGGCTGCGGGCCTCGCTCACCAGTGAGCAAGCGCAGCCGCCCCCGATGGGGAGTTCGCAAAAATCACAGCGTTCCATGGTTCGATCATGCCCTGTTCTTGTGACGAATGGGCCTCGCGCCGCCTCCCCGGGCCCATTCATTGAGCGGAAGGTGGCGAGAATCTCCTGTTCGGGGGCGTCCTGGCCTTCGCCGCCCCGCTTTTCTCCCCGTCCCGCCGGGCGCTCAGTCGGCGGGCCGTGTCTCCTCCGGGGTGGGGCGGTCCCGCGCGCAGGCGTCGATCGGTTGTTGGACGAGTGGCCCGTACAGGTCCAGCACCGTTTCGCGGGAGACCTCGTCGGTGGGGAACAGCCCCAGGAGTCGGACCCCCTCGGCCAGACCGATCACCTGGCAGGCGACGGCGCTCGCGTGGCGGCGGTCGGGGGTGGTGTCCCCGATCAGGTCGCCGAGACGGGTCAGGAACCGCTCCCGAACCTCCTCGCGGGTGCGGTCGGGGTCGGGTGATTCACGCACGTGTGAGACGGCGACCAGCAGGGGGTCGCGCACGTCGTGCTCGCGCCGGGTGAGGATCTTCTGCACCAGCGCGCGCCCGAGTTCGGAGCGGGGCAGGTCGAGTTCGGCCAGCGGGATCTCGTTGGGTCCCAGCTCGTTGAACAGTTCGGCCTTGCTCCGGTAGTGCTTCATCACCAGGGAGGGTGAGACCCCCGCGGCGGTGGCGATGTCGCGGATGCTCACCTTCTGGTAGCCGTGTTCGGAGAAGAGCGCTCGCGCGTTGTCCAGGATGGTGCTTCGGCTGTCGGTTCTGCTCACGGTTCCACCTTCTCCTGGACCTCCTTGACGATCTCGCGTACCGGGGCGGGCCCGGTGATCACATCATCGCCCTTCTCGTCGCGCTTGCGCGACGGGATGATGGCCCCGAACAGCACACCGGCCACGCACACGGCCAGGCCGAGCCCGTTGGCGGTGAACATGGCCTGGGCGGAGGGGAACACCGCGCCGTTCACGGTCACGGTCAGCGATGCGAAGACCAAGGCCACCACCGCGCTGCCGCTGGAGGTGCCCATGGAACGGACCAGGGCGTTGACCCCGTTGGCCGAGGCGGTCTCGTTGCGGGGCGAGGACGCCATGACCAGAGCCGGCATGGCCGCGAAGGCGATGGCGCTGCCGATGCTGACGAGCATGTTGCCCATCATGATCTCCCACACGGCGTCGTTGTTGAACATCCGCCACGAGTAGGTCAGGCCCATCACCACACCGCCGGTCAGCAGTACGGTCTTTCCGCCCCAGCGGTTGAGCATGCGGGCGGAGATCGGTGAGAAGACGAGCATCATCAGGCCGCCCGGCACCATCGCCAGCCCGGCGACGGCCACGGGCAGGGCCATCCCGTATCCGGTCTCGGTGGGGACCTGGAGTTCCTGGGTGGTGACCAGGCTGTTCAGGAACATCGCGAACCCGGCGAAGTACGAGGAGATGTTGGTGAACAGGACGGGGCGTCGGAAGGCGGTGCGCAGGTTCACCATGGGTTCGCGCATGCGCAGCTGGAGGGGGACCCAGATCGCCAGGCAGACGAGGGAGAGCGTGGTCAGGCCGATGACCTCGCCACTGGTCCAGCCCCACGAGGCGCCCTTGGACAGGGGGAGCAGGAGGCCGACGAGGACGATGGTGAGCAGCAGCGCGCCGACGACGTCGAAGCGTCCGGGGAAGCGCTCGGTGGACTCGTCGAGGGTCAGGGGGATGGCGATGAGGAAGAACAGCCCGACCAGTGCGGTGAACCAGAACAGCGAGGTCCATCCGAACGCGCTGTAGAGCACACCGGACAGTGGCAGGCCCAGGGCGGCGCCGATGCCGAGTGTGGCGCTCATCAGGGCGATGCCCCCGGCGAGCTTCTCCCGGGGCAGTTGGTCGCGCATGATGCTCATGCCCACGGGGATGAGGGAGGCACCGAAGCCCTGCATGGCGCGGCCGACGAGCAACGCGGGGAAGTTCCCGATGAGCGCCGCGATGAGCGAGCCGACGGTCATGACCCCCAAGGCCACCAGCAGCATTCTTCGCTTGCCGTACATGTCGGCCATGCGGGAGACGATCGGGGTGGCCACGGCCCCGGTGAGCAGGGTCGCGGTGACCAACCAGGAGGCGTCGTCGGCGGATACGTCGAGGATCTCCGGCATGTCGGGCAGCAGCGGGATGACGAGTGTCTGCTGTAGCGAGACGATCATGCCGCAGAAGGTGAGGATCCCCATGGTGGCCCAGGAGGGCACACGCAGGACGGCCATACTTCGAACTCCAAAGCGGTGAACGGGTGCGGTGGGGGAAGGGAGGTGGGCGCACGAGAAAAGGGGTGAACGATTGTTCACCCCTTTGAGTGAACACCCGTTCACCCCCGTGGGTCAAACGACCTGCGCCCACTGGGACCAAGGTCACCGTCCGCGCGGGCTCAGAGCAGGGGTCGAAGGTGCGCGTGCGCCCAGGCCGCGAGCGTGGTCGGAGTCGTGGTGAGCACGTCGCGTTCCTGCTCGGGCACGAAGCCCTCGCGCAGACCGGCCGCCATGCCGACGATGCCCTCGGCCTGGCCGGCGCTCAAGCCGACGGAGCGCAGCCCGGTGCGCACGTCGTCATCGGGAACCCGCTCGGCGCGCACCTCGCGACCCAGGGCCGGGCCGAGGATCCGCGCCACCCGCGAGAAACTCAGGTCCTCGGGACCGTGCACCGCTCGCACCCTGCTTCCCGCTCCTTCGCCCGACCGGTCGCCCGCGAGAAGCCCGACCGCCGCGACCTCACCGATGTCACGGGGATCGACCCAGGGCATCGCGAAGTCGAGCGGCCACAGGGAGGGAAGGACGCCCTCGCGAAGGGAGTCCAGTTCCATGAGCAGGTTCGTGAAGAAGTAACCGCAGCGAAGGTGCAGCACGTCGGCCCCGGTGGCGTCCAGTGCCTGCTCGGTCCGGGCCAGACCGTCGATCTCACCGGCCCCGTGCCGCTTCTCGGCGCCCACACTGCTGAGGAACACGGTGCGTCCGATGCCGTTCTCCGTGATCGCGCGGGCCGCGTTGGCCCCCATCCGGGCGTGGCCGGCGATCGGGTCGTCGTCGGTGGTGGGAGGGTCCACCCAGAAGAGCCGGTCGGCGTCCCGGGTCGCGCGCAGGACGGCGTCGGCGTCTCCCTGGTCGCCCCGCACCGTGTCCACCCGTTGCCGGGTGGCCGTGTCGAGTCGGTCGGGGTCGCGCAGGAACAGGGTGGGCCGCACCCCGGCCTGCAACAACAGTCGGACGACCCGTGAACCGACCTTGCCGGTGGGCGTGGTGACGACGATCTTTCCGAGTGCGTGTTCGTGTGCCATGGCCGGACGCTACAAGGGAAGGCGGTCGATTCCCGGCCGCGACTCGACGCAGAAGGGGCGTGGTCCGCGGGGACGGGGAGAGGCGGCGCTCCTTTCCGTCCCCGCGCGATGCCTCAGGCTCGGCTGCGGGCCTTGTAGGCCGCGCGGCGGGCCGCCTTGGCCACCTTGCGGTCCGGGTGCAGCCGGCCCACCGCGTCCAGTACCGGCAGCGTCTGGGGGTGGTCGCCCCGCCACACCTCGCCGGAGCTTTGGAACAGCAGCCGGGTGAAGGGCAGGCCCTCTCCGGGGTCCTCGCTCTTCAACGCGCCGGCCAGAGCGGACTCTCCCGTGTGCAACAACCCGGCGGCGGAGTCGATCGTGAACCAGAGCCCGTGCGAGCCGATCACCTCCTCGACCTCCGCCTGTGGAAGGTCCGGCGCTCCGATCAGGGTGCTCGCCGCGAGACCGGCGACGGCGGGCCGGTCGGAAGCGAGCAGCACGCGCACAGGGGGCAGGGCCGGCCCGCCGAGCGCCCGCAGGACCTCGGAGGCGATGATGCGACGCACCGCCCCGTCCCCGGTGGGCTCGGCGCACGCCTCGGCGATCTCCGCCACCGCCTCCTCCGCCGTGCGAAGGGCGGCCCACGCCTTGATCTGCGCCACCCGAACGTCGCGGGGGAGTCGGCGCAGCGCGTCCAGGAGTTCGACGGCCCCGGCCCGGGCCAGACCGCCGAGCAGGGGCGCCTCGACACCTTCCGCCAGGAACATCCGCCGGACCCCGTACCGGCCGAGCGGGGTGAGCACCGCCGCGCAGACGATCTCCGAGTCCCGAGGTCCGGAACCCGACTCGTCCAGATCCCCCGACTCGTCCAGGGTCAGGGAGTAGATGGGAAGCAGGCCCTTTTCCGGCGCGAACTCCGCTCGCACCTCCTCGCCGGTGTGGTCGATCAGCCGGATACCACCGCCGGCGCCGATCCCGAGCGCGGTCTGGTACAGGGTCATGTGTGCCATCCGACGCGAGTGGTCGATGAGTTCCTCGGACGCACCGCTCAACTGGGCGCCGGGTCGGGCCAGTTCCTCGACGATGCTCGTGGCCAGGGCCGACAGGGAGATCTCCGTGTCGTCGGGTTCCGCGTACAGGTCGTCCAACAGGTCCCGGATCAGACCGGAGCCGAATCGGCCGACGTGGAACAGGTCCTCCGTGCCCGGCTCACCGGCGATGGCCCGCTCGAACAGGTCGACCCACGCGTCCAGGGCCCGCTGCGGGGACAACCCCTCCCGCACCTCGGCGCAGGCCCGGGCCCGCCCCGAGTCGACCTCGATCAGGCCCAGGTCCACCGCGGCGCGCCACAGCGCCAGGAACTCGGGCAGGTCCCGGGCGGCGCGCAGCCGCTTCAGCCTCTCCGCGCGCTCGGCGGCCTGTTCCTCCGTGGAACCCGGCCACAGGTCCAGGTCGGTGGCCAGCGCCCGGATGTCGTCGGGGCGAGGCATGCCCGTCCCCGTCAGCCTGCGTTCCGAGGCGAACCAGTCCGCCAGCGCCAGCAGCTCGCGCAGTGGCCAGGTGCCCCGTGCGGCGAGCGCCAGTTCCTCCTCCGGCGGTAGGGCCACCGGCCGTACCCGTGCCCGTTCCGTCGGCTCAGTGGTCCCCTGACGCGCCAATGTCACTCCTCGTTGTCGGACTCCTACTTTCGGTGTCCACTTCTATCGGTCGGAGCGCCGCCATGTGGGCCTTTCCGAACACAGGGGCGCGTCGTTCGGGCCGAACCCCGGAGTGTGGCCGAGTCCGCTCCTGAACCACGACAGGACTTCCGCGGTCGACGACAACGCCTCCCGCCGGTACCCGGAGCCCGCTCCGTGTCCCCGCGAACCCCCACCGATGAGGCCGGTGGGCATGCCCCGGGGTCAGGTGCCGGTGGTGGACCCGCCCAGGGACCCCCGTGCTCGACGGTGGAGGGGCACGTTGGTCTTCCCGTCTCCCTGTGACTCCTGGATCCGGGACGACCCCTTCCACGACGAAGGGCCTCCGGGCCTTCAGGTGTCGATCTCGAAAATCCGCACCTGCGACCGGAGGCCCTCCTTCGCCGTCACGTCATCACCGGCCCGTACCCGTCCTGGTGATGGGTGCGTCTAGGCCTGGTTGAAATGCCACCTGAAGTCAGGGTTGGCCGAGTTGCGGTAGCCGAGCTTGAGGAAGGATCCGTTCCAATCCGGATTCTCCAGGGTGACGCCGAGTTGGGTGTTCTTCACGGGAATGATCTGATGCGCGTCATCCCCGGTGTCCGATATGTGCCAGCGCTGTTCGTCCCGGTTGTTGCAGGTGTTCTGCTCGACCCGCTGATTGGCGGAGGTGTTGCCATCGTGAGGTTGCATGCAAAGGCCGCTGCGCAGATTGCGGATCTGGTAGGAGGGCGTTCCCGAGCTGTGTCCGGCATAGGTGACGTCCCACTGCATTCCCACGTGGTCGACCGGCCATACACGGATGTCGGTACGTGCGGTGGATCCTCCGTACGGGACCATCTCTGCCCCGTGCCTTTCGAAGGCGATGCGGTAGTCGCCGGGGGCGACGCTGGCGGATGCGGGCGCCGGGGCGGCGAGCAGCAGCCCGACCGCCGTGGCGCAGGCGGTCGCCACGGAGAGTGCTTTGCGATGAATCGACATTATTTTCCTTTTGGTTCGGAGCATGCCGGGAAGATGGTCACCCCCGCCGGCGCAGCCGACCGGGTGATCGATGACAGTTTCTATTTGCGCGCGAGTGGTTTTCAACCATTCCCTCGGAGGTCTTTATCGGTGATGCGTTTTTCGTCTATCCGTAATCAGGGTTTTGGCCTCGGGGGCAGGGGGGAACTGCTGGGATATTTTCTGGAACTTCAGCAGATAACGCATCGCGGAGATGGGGGTGGCGGAGATTTTTAGGCCGTAATTAACTGTGTCCCGAAACCATAAATGATTTCAAGAGGGTGGATCGGCGAAACATCGTCCTTACCAGGATTATTCAGTTCCGATGCCTTGGGTGGGCCCACACGGCCCGCCGCACCACCCCCTGGTGCGCGAGCGAGTCCGCGACCCGCGTGCGGGGATGGTCCGTCCGGCCGGTGCGCCACCACCCTTCCGGCCCGGGGGCGCGACCGCTCCAGGAACGGACCGCGAGGACGTCGGGGTGCGGTCGGCCGCTCATGGTCGCTGTGACTCGGGGCGGGCCGAGCGGAGGAAGACGTGAAAGGAGACGGTCTCCCGGTCCTTCTCGAATCCTCGGTCGGGAGGAACCGAAACCGGCCGGGTCGGCGGCGACCAATCAACCGATTCAGGGTGGAACCGGGAACACCGACGGCGTTCTCCAGGCTCGGTGGTCTCCACCCCCAAAGCCGGGGGTAGCCACGACCCATGACCACGACACAGAGCGGACAGGACACCGGATCCGTCACGACACGGATCGTCGACTACTACGACGGCCGCAAACGGGCATGGGTGAAGGAGGCGATCCGGCTGCTGCACGCCGACGCCACACGTTCGGCGGATACACACGTCTTCCGTTTTCCCCTCCCCCCGCAATGGGGTATCGATCTCTACGTCAAGGACGAGTCGGTGCACCCCTCCGGCAGTCTGAAACACCGCATGGCACGCGCTCTCTACCTGCACGCCCTGTGTTCGGGGTGGATCGGGCCGGACACGCACGTGATCGAGGCATCCAGTGGTTCCACGGCGGTCTCCGAGGCCTACTTCGCCCAGTTGCTCGATCTGAGGTTCACGGCGGTGGTGCCCAAGAGCACCAGTGAGGAGAAGGTGGCGCTCATCAAGGCGTACGGGGGAGCGGTCCAAAACCCTGGGGATGACGGTGACATCGAGAAGGCGGCGGCCCACCTGGCCGAGGGGGACGACAAGGGTCACTTCATGGACCAGTTCACCTACGCCGAGCGTGCCTATGACTATCGGGACGACCACAACGTGGCGGCGACCGTCTTCCAACAGATCGCCGAGGAACGCCACCCCGAGCCGAGTTGGGTCGTGGTGGGAG
The DNA here is from genome assembly GCF_020741345.1 of Nocardiopsis listeri. GTDB lineage: Bacteria > Actinomycetota > Actinomycetes > Streptosporangiales > Streptosporangiaceae > Nocardiopsis > Nocardiopsis listeri_A. The sequence goes on along the minus strand of NZ_DYZD01000368.1, from coordinate 18,547 downwards.
CGGGGACCGGAGGCACGAGCGCGACCATCGGCAGGCACATTCGTTTCAGTCGTCGCGATACTCGGGTATGCGTTGTCGACCCGCAGAATTCGGCGTTCTTCCCCAACTGGAAGACCCACCGGGGACAGCCCAAGAGCCGGTGGCCGCGGGACCCCTCGACCTGGGAAAAGGGCAGCCCTTCCCACATCGAGGGGATCGGGCGTCCCAGGGTCGAGCCCTCGTTCCTGCCGGCCGTCGTCGACCGAATGATCTCGGTGCCGGACGCCGCCTCGATCGCGGCCATGCGCCTGCTCCTGTCACGGCTGCGCCATCGGGCGGGTCCCTCCACGGGGACCAACCTGTGGGGAGCGCTGCGGATCGTCGCCGAGATGCTCTCCAACGGGCAGAAGGGGAGCGTTGTCATGCTCATGTGCGACCAGGGTGAGCGTTACATGCACAGTTACTACGACGACAAGTGGGTCGAACAGACACTCAGGTTGAACCTGGAGCCCTACACCAAGGCATTGGAGGACTTCCTCTCCACCGGAAACTGGGAGGAACCCGTGGCCGCCACCGTCCCGGAGGCGAGGAAGGCCTGAGGGCGAGGGGCCCGTGCCCCGGCGGGGGCCCTCCGCGCAGCGGCGCCCGTGCCCGAACGCGCAGAGCGAGTCGAGGGTCTCCTGGAAACCCTCCCGGGCGAGCATCGGGGGCGTGGAACACCCGACGCGCCCGTTCACCGCAGTTGGGCCGGGGCAGGGTCGACGGTGCGGTCCCATCTCCGCCTCGATATCGACTCCACTGTGCTTCTCGTACTGGAAGACGGCGAGGTCGCCTTCGTGATGATGCCATTGGACGAGAGGCAACGTGTCGACCGTGCTGACCGGGTGAAGGTGGGGAGCGACGTTCGCCTTTCCGAGTATGGAATCGGCAGGAACTCCTACGCCGCCCATCGCGCCCTTGCGCGGTTTGGTCTGGTTTCGGTAGACATCAGCTCAGATCGGGACGAAAACGGAAGATCACGTGATTTCGACCCACGTTTCTTCCGCGTGCTGCACCGGTTCCTGGTGAATGAGGGTGCCTTCCATGAGGACGCGGTGGAAGTTCTCTCGAAGGCGCTGACCTTGAGGTAGGAACGACCAGCGCAATACTATTCGTGCGGAGGGCGGCCCGGAAGCCCGGGATTGTCGCGATTTGTCCAGAATCGGTTGGCCCCCATGGTATGCGGATCGGCGCTTCGCCGTGATGATCCGATGAAGCGCCGAGTGAAATTATGCCCCCGCGGCCCTCGGGGCACCGATCCCCGGGTCGATCCGCACGGGCCCCGACTTGGAGGGCCGCACGTCGAAGTCGAAGATCGCGGTCGGAAGGTAGACCGTGGCGCACGCGTTCGGGATGTCCACCACGCTGGAGAAACGCCCCTCGATCGGTGCCGCGCCCAGGAGCAGGTAGGCCTGCTCGGGGCTGTACCCGAACCTGGTCAGGTAGTCGATCGCGTTCAGGCAGGCACGCTGGTAGGCGAGCTGGGAGTCCAGGTAGCGCTGTTCACCGTCCTCGGTGACCGAGATTCCGGAGAAGGCCAGCCATTCGGAGTACTGGGGCGCCGTCTTTCCCGGCATGAAGACGGCGTTCCCGCTCACCCCGTACGTCTGCATGCCGCCCTTGATCAGGTCCAGGTGCAGGTCGATGTACCCGCTCATCTCGATGCCGCCGCAGAACGTGATCTCACCGTCGCCCTGGGAGAAGTGCAGGTCGCCGACGGAGAAGTTCGCTCCCGGGACGAAGACCGGGTAGAACACGCGTGTGCCCCGGGTGAGGTTCTTGATGTCCTGGTTGCCGCCGTTCTCCCTGGGCGGGGCCGTCCTGGCCGCCTCGGCGGCCACCCGGTCGAACTCCGAGCCGCTCAGGGTTCCAAGGACCGCGTCCTGTGGTTCGGGCGGCAGCGCCAGGGGCGGCAGCCGGTCGGGGTCGGTCGCGAGCAGATCGCCCTCCCTGCGGTTCCAGCGCGCGAGCATGTCCGCGGAAGGGGCCGTGGCCATCAACCCCGGGTGGGTGATGCCGGTGAACGACACCCCCGGGACGTGCCTGGAGGTGGCCACCTCGCCGTGGAAGTCCCACACCGCCTTGTAGGCGTCCGGGAAGCGGTCGACCAGGAACGAACCGCCGTTGCTCCTGGCGAAGATGCCCGTGTAGCCCCAACCCTGCCCGGCCAGCGGTCCGGAGTCCTCCTGGGGCAGCGGTCCCACGTCCAGGACGTCGACGATCAGCAGGTCACCCGCTTCGGCGCCCTCGACCCCGACCGGACCGGACAGGGCGTGCACCTTGGACATCGGGGCGTCGCGGACGTCCTCGGCCGAATCGTCGTTCTTGATCGCGCCGTCGAACCACTCGCGGCAGTGCATGCGGAACGTCGATCCGGGGCGCACGCGAACGGCGGGCGGGATGTCGGGGTGGTACCTGTTGTGGCCGATGACCTGTTGGTCGGTGAACGGCTTGGACGAGTCGAGCGGAAACAGGAGTTCGGGCATGGTCGGGTCCCTTCCAGACGGACGACCTCAGGGCTTGGGAAGTCGGCGGTGCGCCGGATCGTGTGTGCGGCGCGGGCCGGGCCGCCCCACTTGAGGTGGTGGCGACCGCACAACGTCCGGGGCGTCCGCGCTGCGTTCGGCGCGTTCGTAGGCGCTCGTCATGGCTCCGGAAACGCGGGTGAGCATCGGTGCGCTGAATACCCGACGTGCCTTTCGACGGCAGGTGGGGCAGGGCAGGGTCGAGGGCGCGGTTCCCATCGCCGCCTCGACATCGATGCCGCCGTGCTCGTCGCACTCGAACCGGTACACGACCAAGACGGCCCCCTCGACGGTGAATGTTCCGAAGATCCTGGTGATCGCGCAGCACGACCCGTCACCCACGCGAGCCAGGACGGAAAGTGATGGAGATGGTTCGGAGTGTAATCAAGCGTGGGTGTCGTATGCGGCAGCCGACCGGGTGTGTTCCGGGTGGTTCCCCGGGGAGACCGGGGAACCACCCGCCCTCGGTGAGGGCCCGTTAGGCGGCGAACCCGCGGATCCGGTGCTGCATGACCTTGTAGGGCCAGTCATGGTCGGTGTTCCACTGACTGACGCTCAGGTGCAGCTCCTCCAGGGTGGAACCGGGGATGATGTAGCCGCCGTAGAGCTGGGCCACGTGGGAGTCGTCCTCGTGGCCCCACGATCCGCCATGGACGAGGGTGCGCCGGTGGGCCGTGTACAGGTTCGACGTGGGGGTGTCCATGATGATGCCGTCGATACGATAGCCGCCCGCGTCGAACCAGGTCAGGACCCATTTTCCGGACAGTGGACGCAGGCACATCTCACCGAACGCGCCGTCGAGGATCGGGGTGGGCGGGTTGCCCCAGTCCCACGCGCCGTCGTGGTGCCCCCAGGGCTCGTAGGCGGCCGGGTCGGCGATGGCGACCGAGGGGACCCGGTGCATGATGATCGGCCGGCCGCGGTCGAAGGAGGTGGAGTAGACGTATCCGTCGTCGCCCTCGGCCCAGGTGAGCAACTGGAACAGGCCGTCGTGCAGGTGGGCGTCGAAGTGCGCGTCGGTGTGCGTCCAGGTGGCGCCGGAGTCGTCGGAGCGCCAGATCTCCGTCCACACCACGTTGCCCAGGCCGTTGTTGACCATGGCGTGCAGGTACATGGTCTCGCCGATGGTGATGACGTCGGAGGGCAGGACGGTGGTGAAGACCGGGTTGTCGTGGTCGTAGTGCCACAGTTGCTCGGCGGCCTCGCCCCCGACCGCGCCCGACCACTGGACACCGGCGTCGAGGTCGGTGGTCGTGGAGTACAGGGCCGTGGGGGAGCGCCACCATCCGCCGCCGACGATGGCGGTCTCGAAGCTGTCGCCGAAGACGAAGAGCATCCGACCGTCAGGGGTTCGGACCGGGATGCCCAGGTCGGTGGCCTCCATGCGAAAGCGCGTGGTCAGGCCGGGGCCGGTGAGGTCGCCGATCTTGGTGACCTCCGGCGACTGTCGGGAGGAGGTGTCGTGGGCGCCGGCGGGGGAGCCGGTGCCGAGCAGGAGTCCGGAGCCCAGGAGGGCGCCGGCGGAGGTGCGAAGGAACGTGGACCGGTCGATCCGAGGGGGACCAGGAGTGCGGGGGTCGATCATTGTCGCTCCTACGTGCGAGTGGTCGAACGGTCAGGATCGACAGCCGCGGATGTGGTGTCAACCAGGTGGGGCGGGGTCGGCGGGGCGTCGGTGGAGAGTCGTGGGCCGGTTCCGCGGTGGGCGCCCGGCCGTGGCGCGCTGAGCGCGGGGGCGACGGAGAAGGTAGGAAACCAACATAATATGCGTTCTTGTTGGTTAAAAGTTAACGAATCCGTTATCCCAGGCCCTGGTGCGTTCGCCGCGTCCTCCTGTTTCACTGAGGCCACGGCCACGAAGAGGTGGCCACCCCCCGCACCCTCAGGAGTCGTTTTGAGCCCGAACCCCCCGAACAGGCGCACCCTCCTCAAGAGCGTCGGCGGACTCTCCATCGGACTGGCCGTCACCTCCGGCGGCCTCTTCGCGTCGACCTCGACGGCCCACGCTGACCCGGTCGCCCAGAACCTGCCCGACCCCGACCACGCCGGGCTCCGCCTCGTGGACCACAACGAGGACGATCCCCGCATGTGGTACTACCGTTTCGAGACCCCCGAGATCGGTTGGAACCCCGGCGTCAACGTCCTCGTACCGGACGGCTACCGCGACGACGGTCGCACCTACCCGGTCCTGTACCTGCTGCACGGCGGCGGCCCGGGCTCGGACTTCATCAGTTGGGACCGCACCGGGATCCGCGAGATCTCCCAGGACAAGCAGATCATCATCGTGATGCCCGACGGTGGGCCCTGCGGGTGGTACTCCAACCCGGTCACCTCCAACGTGGGTCCCCGCAACTGGGAGACCTTCCACATGAACCAGGTCCTGCCCTGGGTCGACGCCAACTTCCGCACGCACGCCGAATTCGACGGCCGCGCCGTGGCGGGTTTCTCGATGGGCGGCTTCGGAGCGCTCAAGTACGCGGCCAAGTACTACGGCCACTTCGCCTCGGTGAGCTCCTACTCGGGGCCGGCCAGCATGCGCCGCGACCTCGGGGTGGTCACCCACTGGGCGAACTTCACCTCCGCGGCCTTCGAGCTCGGCGGCGGCATGGTCTACGGGGCGCCGTGGGACGAGGCCCGGGTCAGCGCCGACAACGCGGTGGAGAACGTCGAGCGCTACCGGGGCAAGCGCGTCTTCCTGGTCGCGGGGAACAGCCCCGAGCGCTTCGACCTGTTCGATCGGATGAACGAGGAGCGGGTGCTGGCCGGACAACGGGAGTTCCGTGCCGCTCTGGACGAGGCGGGCATCCCGCACGACTCGCACGAGCCCGATGGCGGTCACTTCGTCCGCCCCGACCTGGTGCGGCGCGACCTGGACGGCATGATCGAACGGCTTCGCCCGGCGGGATGACAGGAAACGCGCCGGTCGGACCGTGTCCGGTCGGGGACAAGGGCGCGATCCCGACCGGACGCGGTCAGGCCTGTGCGCCCGGATCCTCGTCGCGCCCCTGGGCGGACGTCTCGGGGGCCTCGCCGTCCTGGGTCCTGTTCTCGGCGGGGTCGGGGCCGTGGTCCTCTACGGCCAGGGACGGCAACAGCGGGTGTTCGGCGACCTCGTAGCGCCGGATGTAGGTGCCCAGGAACGCCTGCAGACTCGCGCCGATCGGCAACGCGAGCAGCGCGCCCGGCGCACCCAGCACGGCCACACCCGCCAGGACCGAACCGAAGGCCACGGCGGGATGCATGTCCAGGGTCTTGGCGGTGATCCGCGGCTGCAGCAGGTAGTTCTCGAACTGCTGGTAGACGATGACGAACACCAGCATCCACACCGCCGGCCACACACCCTCGACCAACGCCACCAGCACCGGGACCGCGCCGCCGATGTAGGTGCCCACGGTGGGGATGAACTGGGACAGCACCCCGATCCACAGCGCCAGCGCGAAGGCGAAGGGCACGTCCAACACGACCAGCACCACGTAGTGCGCGGCCCCACAGATCAGCGCCAACAGCGCGCGGGAGTACAGATAGCCGCCGGTCTTGGCCACGGCGATCTCCCAGGCCCGCAGCACCTCGCGCTGGGTGCGCGGGGGCAGGACAGAACAGATCACCCGGCGAAAGCGCGGGCCGTCCGAGCACAGGTAGAAGGTGAACAGCGCGACCGTCAGCGCGTTGAACAGCAACACCAGAAGGGTCGTTCCGGCGCCCCAGACGTTGTTGGCGATGCCGGTGGCGTACTGCTCGATGAGACCGCTGGCGCTGGAGACCTCGTTGAGCAGTGTGGTGGGGGAGTAGGAGGTGTCGAACGTGCTGTTGATCCACCTCAGAACGGCCCGGACCATCGTCGGGACCTCGGAGGTGAAGGCCAGGACCTGCCCGATGAGCATGGAACCGAGCATGCTGAAGAACACGACGGCCACCACCAGCACCACGAGCATCACCGCCCCGGTGGCGGGCCCGCGGGGCCAGCGGTGTCGGTGCAGCCAGTTGACCGCCGGTTCCAGGGCCAGGGCCAGGAACAGGGAGATCAACAGCAGCATGAAGAGGTTCTGCAGCTTGAGGAACAGCCACAGTCCGACACCGAATGCCATGACGATCCACAGGGCCAGCAGCATGGCGCGAGGCAGCCACGGGGGCATGCCGCCGCCGCGATCGTGACGCGGGGATCGGGGTGGGGAGGGGCTGGTGGACACGCGGGGTCTTCCTCACTGTCGTCTCGGCACGGCGGGACCCTTGCCGGACGGTGAGGGGAAACCGGTCCTGGAACACGGGGATGTGCGCGGTGGTCTTTCGCCGACCTCGGCGTGGGGCGCCGACGTCGTTCTTCGGTGGAACGAGGTCCACGGTACCGACATCGCGGGCGTGCGACGGGCACACCGGTACGCGGGAGGGCGCGTGTGCGGTGCGGGTGGGGCCCGGGGGAGGGCGGACGGGCGTCCGGGAAGGCTCACGGGAGCCCCTCCCCCGGGGCGTCAGAGGTGAGGGGTCAGGAGGGTGAGCAGGTCCTGGTCCCCACGGTCGGTCAGGTGGGCCATGAGCTCGGCGGGTCCGGCGTCCTCGGGCAGACCGACGGCGTGGGCCAAGGAGGGCGGACCGTCGGTGACCGAACGCCCGGCCAGGTACAGGGAGGCTGAGAAGGGGTCAGCGGGGACGGCGTCCGCCTTGTGCAGCCGGCACAGCACCCGACCCTCGGTGAGGGTGATGAAGGCGTGGTCACCGACCTGGGCGTCCTCCAACAGCAGCAGGGGGCGGATCGAGTTCATCAACGGCTGGTTCTTCCACGCCGCGATGGAGGGGCGATCACCGATGCGCACCGGCAGGCGACACCCCGGTCCCATCCCCACGCTCACGGCGAAACCGCTGGGGATCGGAAAGCCCGAGCCGCGCAGGTGCTCGCCGTTGAGCTCCACCCGAAGCCACCACAGCCCTTCGGGGTCGCGGAAGCAGCGGCGGGTCCGTTCGACCGTCCGCCGGGGCCGGTAGGGGGTCCGCGCCGTCACGACGCCAGGTAGGGCCACCCAACCGGGTCGGGGACGGGCGAACTCGCTGCCGGCGGCCATGGCGCGGATCGAGCTCTCGGTGATGTCGAACCAGTCGGTGACGCGCTCGATGAGCGTGCCCACGGGCATCTCACCGCCCGCTTCTGTCAGTTGGCGGCGCATCGTCTCTTCCAGGCCCAGGTACTCTCTGCCGCCCCAGGCGCGGAGTCCGAACAGCCGCCGGTCCCGGCGCATGATGCGTTCGTCGCCGTGGATGCGCTCTCGGAAACCGGACTCGTTGAAGCCGGTGCCGACCCGTTCGACGAGTTCGTCGAAGTGCAGGGGGCGTCCGACGGCGGTCAGCACGGCGAAGGCCTTGTCGGGGAGGTTGCGGCCCCAGCGCACGAGGTGGTCGTCCATCACCCGCGAGTGCGGCAGCGCGGACAACCACGCCAGGACGTGCTCTTGGGGGACACCACCTTCGAGGGGCCGGCGTTCGGCCTCCTCCAAGGGGATCACGGTCCGCTCCGCCAGTTCCTCGGTGAGCCGCAGGGCCAGGGCCGCGGATTCCTCGGAGGTGATCCAGCCGTCGACGACCCGGTGGTCGGGCAACAGCGTCAACAGGACCTCGCCCACGGGCAGGCCGAGGGAGGGGAGGAGGTCGGGGTACTCGGGGGACAGATCCCAGAAGGCGTCGAGCGGGGTGGCCACACCCAGCTTCTTCGCCAGTTCGGGCAGGTGCGCGGCGGTGCGCGCGCCCCGTGCGCCTTCGAGGCGGGTGCGTACCTCCTGGCCGACCTGCTTGTGGATCTGCCGGATGCGTTCGCGGGTGACCCCGAAGCGTGAACCGAGGGTGTCCAGGGTCTCGGAGCGCAGGGTGAGGACCCGACGGCCGGCCACGGCGCGGCGTCGGGGATCGGCGGTGGCGAACCACCCCTCGATCTCGGTGAAGAGGGGGCCGGTGCCGGGGCCCGTGGGAGGGGCCTGTCGGGGCAGGCGTTCCAGCACGGTCAGGTACAGGTCGTGCAGGTACTTGTGGGCGCCCTCGGCGTCGGGCCACTCGCGTGGGTGGGTGGCCAGGACGTCGGGGTGCTCGTCGGTGAGGTAGAGCGCGGGCATGACCTCGCCCAGGACCCGGTCCTCCCAGTGGTCCAGGGTGAGGTGGGCCAGGCCGGTGGCCAGGTGGTCGGGGCCGACCGTGTGCAGGGCCAGAGGCAGGCTCACCTGCCGCCACCAGTGTTCCTCGAGAAGGTCGGGGTGGCCCAGGGCCTGCTGGACGGAATCTTCACGGGTCTCGTCGAGGGGTGGGACGAGGTGGGCGAGGCGGATGTCGAGGGACCGGGACAAGGGCGACCTTTCCGTGGTCGGGGGATCGGGAGGTGACGGTTCGTAGGGTGGGAACATCACATGTTCCTCCCACGTGCGTGCCACCCGGGACGGGGTTATGCGGGACGCGCATAGCGGTCGCCGGGGCGCCGCCGTCGTTCCTCGTAGCTGCTTCGGTCCATGGACGACATGTTAAACGAGCGGTTCGGCGGCGTTCCCCTGGAGGTTTTGGGGCCGTCCGAAGCCATCGGAACGGTCCTCGGGCGCGATTCGGAGGCAGCCGGCTCCAGGTCCATGAACGAATCCCGGGAGTTCAGCGGCCCCGCCCCTCCCGAGGCCGCCGAGACGCACCGGCAGGACGACACCGGGACCGAGCGCCGCACCCGGTCCGGCCCCGGAGGGACGGGGTCTTCTCCGACGGAGCCGTTCGGGCGGGTCGCGCACCCGCGAGGGGTCCGGTGACCCGGGGCCGCGCCGGGGGTCGTCGTCCCGATCGGTACGATCCTCGGTGAGCCGAAGACCTGGTCGGCCGGGCCGTGGGAGGAACGGAACGTTGTTGTACGCGGGCACCTTCACGATCGTCGCCCACGATCGGAACAGCGGCGCGTGCGGGGTGGCGATCAGCAGTCGGATGCCGGCGATCGGAGCCCTGACGGTGTTCGCGCACGCGGACCTCGGGGCCGTCGCCACACAGGCGCTCATCAACCCGCTGCTGGGAGTGGACGCCCTGGAACTGCTGGGTTCACTGCCCGCGGAGCAGGCGTTGGAAGGGGCGCTGGCCAAGGACCCCGACCCCGATTCGCGCCAGGTGGTCGTGGTGGACGGACAGGGCCGCTCGGCCGCGCACACCGGCACCATGACCCATCCCTGGTGCGGCCACCGGACCGGAGACGGGTTCGCGGTGGCGGGCAACATCCTGACCGGCGCGGACACCCTCGACGCGATGGTCGACGCCTGGTCGGAGAAGTCGGACCTCACCTTCGACGAACGGCTGCTCAGCGCCTTGGAGGCGGGGCAGGCCGCCGGAGGCGACCGCAGGGGCAGACAGAGCGCCGCCTTGTACGTGCACACGGGCAACCCCTACCCCTACCTGGATCTGCGGGTGGACGAACACCCCGATCCCGTCGCCGAACTACGCAGGGTGCACGGGGTGGCCCGGCGGGAGCTGCTGCCGTTCGTGGCGGCCCTGCCCACCCGGGACAACCCCCACGGTTCCTTCGAGCGGCTCCACGAATGACCGGCCGGAGTGAGGTCGGCCACGTACCGGCTGCTTCTAGCCTGGTGGGATGACCGAACCTGCCTACCCGGCCCCGCTCTCGCCCCGGCTGGTGGCGGCCATCCTCGACATGGACCTGCCCCAGCACCTGCTCGACGACCTGGCCCGGACCCCGGACCAGGCTGGTGACATCCTCCTGGGCGCCGCGGCCGAGCTGCGCGAGCGGCGCCCCGACCTGGCCCGTCGGGTGCTGGACCTGTTGCGCGAACACGCCCCCGAGCCCGACTACCGCCAGTACGCCACCCACATGTTGGCGGGTCTGCTCCGCTCCCAGGGCGCGGTGGCGGAGGCCGACGGGCTCATCGACGAGCTGATGGGCCCGGGGGTGCTGGGTCGGCCCATGGCCGCGGTGCTCGCAGACGAGTTCGCCGCCGACGAGGACCTGGACCGCGCCCTGTACTGCTACAACATCGCCTGCCGTAGCATCCTCGCCGAACCGGTGGAACTGCTGGAGCGTATGGACCCCGTGGGCCTGTTGCCGCTGATGGGTCGCGCGCGGGTGCGTGAACGGCTGGGGTTGCCCGCGGACGAACACGACCGCGCGGTACGGGCGGTGGACGAGGCCCGCCCCTCACTGGAAGAGGAGATGGGTCTGCTGGAGGAACCCGTCGAGGAGGGCCCCGACGTCCGGGTGGTGCTCACCGGACGGGCACCGGAGCACTATCCGGGGGTGGAACGCGCGCTGCGCGAAGACGGGAGCGGTCATCGGGTCGTCCTGGCCGACCAGGCGGAGATCGACGTCTACGCGGGCGAGCACGGGCTGGACCCGACGGCGGAGGAGACCCGGAGCGCGTGGGCGCGCACCCTGCCCGAGGATCGCGCGCTCGTCTGGCCACCGGAGCGCAACCGGCCCTGCTGGTGCGGTTCGGGCCGCAAGTACAAGAAGTGCTGCGGCTCCCCCTCGGTGCGATGAAACCCCGGTGGCCGCATGTGGCAACCGGCCCGGGTGATGGTGCACCGGAAGGCTTTCTCGATTACGGAGTGTTTGTCCGGCATTGTCCCAGGTGAATTCGGACTCAGAGCGGCGAGAGGCATGGGAATCGGTATCGGGTTTCTTTTGAATCCGGGTTCATAAAGCGTTGTCGTAAGAAAAACAAATGGCGGACACAAGTGGCTCGTGGCACGCTTCACCTCGTCTCCCTAACGGGGGCGAGACAAGAGGAGTACGTACATGAGAGCACTTCGTGGAGCCGCCGTCGCCGCGGCCCTGGGACTGGCGACCACGGCGGTCCTGGTCGCCTCCCCCGCCCAGGCGGCCGCGTACAACGACGCCTGCGGTGCGGGATACGGCGTCGTCAGGAAGATGGACATCGGTGATTCCGGCACCGCCTTCCTCACCTACAACGCCTCGAACGGCTACAACTGCGCCGTGACCGTGCGTAACGCCCCGGGTGATCCGATCGAGATGGTGGTCGGCATCAAGCGCACCGCCGACGATCCCGCCGACGCGGTCCAGGACGCCGATATGTACACCACCTACGCGGGCCCGGTCTACCTGCACGCGCCGGCGACCTGTGTGGACTGGTTCGGCCACATCGGCGGCGACAACAACAACAGGAACGAAGACGCCTGCGACTGAGGCGCGCGGAGGAGAGGACAACATGAAGAAGCTCGTCCGGCGTTCTCTGGCCATCGCAGGGACCGCCGTGTTCGCCACCACCGCGCTGTGGACCACCGCCTCGCCCGCGTCGGCCGCCACGTACAACGGCGCCTGCGGAAGCGGGTACTCGGTCCTGGGCTCCGACAACGTCGGCCAACTGGGGACGGTGTTCCTGACCTACAACGACTCCACCGGTCAGAACTGCGTGGTGACGATCCGCAACAACCCGGGGCAACCGGTGACGTGGATGAACGCCGGCGTTCGTCTCAGCGGCGATCCGGGCTCGGCCGTGGAGGACCCGGGTCACTACACCACCTACGCGGGACCGGTCTACCTGCAGGCGGCCGGCAAGTGCGTCGACTGGTCCGGGACCATCTCGAACGAGAACGGCGGAGCCGTTGACAGCTTCTGCGGCTGATCCACACGAGGGAGAAGACATGGGCAAGCACGTTCGAAGGACCTTCGCGCTGGTGGCGGCGGCCGGCATCGGTGCCGCCTCGCTGGTCGGAGCGGCCTCACCCGCGGCGGCGGCAGCGGAGTACAACGGTGCCTGCGGGGACGGCTACGCCGTCATCAACAGCTACGACCTGTCCTCGGATCGAGGCACCATCTTCCTGACCTACAACGACTCCAACGGCCACAACTGTGTGACCACCGTGCGCACGGTCGCCGGGACCACCACCCTGGTGGAGGCGATGATCCGGGTGAGCGGCGGCTCCGACTGGATCATCGACTCCGATGACTACACCACCTACGCGGGACCGGTCTACGTGGAGGCCGCGGGCAAGTGCATCGACTGGGGCGGCACGATCGGTACCGAGACCCGGACGTTCTCGAATGAGCACTGCGGCTGACCCCCGCACCCGAACGAGGGGTGGGCCCGCCCGGGGCCACCCCTCATCCGTGCTCTGGGCCGCGCAGGCGGTGCAGCTCCGAACGCAGCTCGTCGGCGAGGGTCAGCGCTCGCTCCAACCCCGGATCCGGGGTCTGGTCCCGGCCACGGCTTCTGTCGGGACGGGTCAGGGACGGCCCCGGCGCGATGTTCACCTGTTCGGTGGACCCGGCCGCCTCGATGTCGAAGACCACCCGGTCCGACCGGTGCCAGCTCTCGAACCACTCCAGGGGAGTGCCGGAACGGTCGAAGGTGCCGCCCTCCAGGAGCAGCAGCGGGGAGTTCTCGGGTACACCGAGCTCCCGGGCGATCCCCGCGTCGGCGGGAACCGCCCGGATCTGGCGTCGGCCACCGGAGGGCACCACGCCGAAGCGCGACTCCATGAGCCTGTGCAAAGAGGAATCGGTGAGCATCGCCGCGTCCAGTCCGGCGAAGCGGTCCGCGGGCAGCCAGGTGCGCACGTAGGACAGGGGGTCCCCGTCCACCGAACGCACCCGTTCCAGACGGAGCAGGGAACGCGTGCCCAGGTGTTCCTCGGCGGAGGGCACCCCCGAACGCACCGGGTCGAGGGAGACCACCTTCGTGGAGAGGGTGAGCCCCTCGGCGGAGAACTGGTCGAACAGGCCGGTCACCCGTTGCACCAGTCGGTGGTGTTCGGTGCGCACCGCGGCGACCGCCGCCCGGCCGTGCGGGCGACGGACCACACCCTCGTCCTCCAGGGTCGACAGCGCCTGACGCACGACGCTGCGCGAGACGCCGAAGCGTTCGCGTAGGGCGGCCTCGCTGGGCAGGGTCTCCCCGGGGGCGATCGTATGGTCCTGGATCTGCGCGCGCAGCACGTCCGACACCTGGGAGTGCAATGGGCGCGGGTCGGAGCGGTCGACAGGCATGACGGCCATTCTAGGCAGTGCGAAGGGGCCACCCGCTCGGTGAACGGGTGGCCCTTGAACGGGACGCGGGGCCTGGTCCGGGCTCAGGCCGCGGTCCGGGTGGCCCGCCAGACGTGGCCCCAGCCCGGGGCGAGTTCGGCGGCCCGACGGAGCGCCAGCACCAGGCTCGCCTCACGGGCGATCCCCTGTCCGGCGATGTCGAAGGCGGTGCCGTGGTCCACCGACACCCGAACCACGGGCAGACCCGCGGTGATGTTGACCCCGTCGTCGCCGTAGACCGCCTTGAACGGCGCGTGTCCCTGGTCGTGGTAGCAGACCGCCACCAGCTTCCACTTGCCGCGCACCGCCGCCGGGATGAGGGCGTCGGCGGGGATCGGTCCGTGGGCGTTGATGCCCTCGGCGCGGGCGAGTTCGACCGCCGGGGCGAGCACGTCGGCGTCCTCGTCGCCGAAAAGCCGGTTCTCGCCCGCGTGCGGGTTGAGTCCGGCCACGCCGATGGGTTCGTCCGGGGAGCCCTGCGCGTGGGCGAAGGCGTTCATCAGCCGCAGCACCTCGAGGGTGCGTTCCGGGGTGACGTCCTCGATGGCCCGTCGCAGCGACACGTGCGTGGTCAGGTGGAAGAAGGACAGTTCACCGGCGGACAGCACCAGGCTGTAGTCGCGCACCCCGAACTCGTGGGCGAGCAGTTCGGTGTGGCCGGGCCAGTTGTGCCCGCCCAGGTGCATGGCGGCCTTGTTCAGCGGCGGGGTGACGATGCCCTCGACCAGGCCGCGCTTGGCCAGGTCGACCGCCTCGATCACGAACCGGGCGGCCCCGTCACCGGCTTCGGCGCTCAGTTCACCGGTCGGTACGTGGCCCAGGGAGGGGCCGGTCTGCACGATGTCGATCACCGAGGGATCGTCGGCCGCGTCGGCGGGGGAGTCGACCGGGTTGACGGCGGAGGGGTCGCCGCCCACCGCGGTGACGGCTTTGCGCAGCGCGTCGACGTCACCGACGACCACCGGTCGGGAATGCTCGCGTACCTCCGGGTGGTGCAGAAGGGACTTGGCGGTGATCTCCGGACCGATTCCGGCGACGTCGCCGAGGGTGACCGCGAGGGTGGGGCGGTGGCTCATGCGTTGGTGCCTTTCGTGTGGCGGACCGCGTCGGCGGCCTCGATGAGGGCGTTGGGACTGCCGAAGCCCCCGGCCTTGGTGACGATGGAGCGCCCCTCGTGAGGGCCTCCGCTGAGGGTGCCCAACGGGATGCCGGGGGCGACCTCTCCGGTCAGGGTGATGGAACGTGCCCGCAGCGCCTCGGTCAGGGCGCGGGCGCCGTCGCCTCCTGTGACGACGAAGCCGGACAACGGGTGTCGCTCGGCCACGCGCGCCGCCAGCTCGCCGAACCGGCGCGCCACGAGCGCGGGGGCCAGGCCACCGTCACGGTCGTCGGGCGCGACCAGCGCGGTGTGCGGGCAGGTGGGGTCGAACCCGGTCACGATCTTGTCGGACCATGCCCGCCACGCCTGGTCGTCGCCCAGGTCGAAGGTGGAGGGCTGCTCCACCCGGGTCCACTCGTCCACGACCAGCTCGTGAACCTGCCCGCGGGCGGCCTGGTGCAGTGAGGTGACCACCACCAGCGCCGGGGCGGGCTCGCGGACCGGGCGCCAGGACTCGGCCAGACGGGTCGCCAGGCCGGCCGAACCGACCGGGACGACGCGGTCGCCCAGGAGCGTGACGGCCGCGGCGATCCGGGCGAGGTCCTCGTCGCTCTCGGCGTCGACCACCGCGACCGGCCCGGCCTCGCGCAGTCGTTCGGCGTCGCGCTCCGGGTCGGTTCCGGTCAGACGCACGTGCCGAGCGTCCAGGAGTTCGGCGACGCGGCTCTCGGTCACCGGGGAGACGGGGTCGGTGCCCACGGCGGTGCGGTGCACCTCCACGCCGTCCACCAACAGGACCCCGTCACGGACGACGCGACCGTTGGCGGGGAACGCCGTGCACACCACCGCGACCGAACCCGGGTGCCAGGCCGACAGGGCGCCGTCGATCTCGGCCCGGATGGGGCCGCGCAGCGTGGAGTCGACCTTCTTGTAGAGCAGCCTCGTGCCGGCCTCGCGCAGTCGGCGCACCTCGGCGGCGGCCGCCGCCGAGGCCTGCTCGTCGGGCAGGGCCCGGGAGTCGGTGGTCACGGCGACGACGTCGGCTGTGGCGTGGGCCGCGGTCAACTGGAGTTCGGTGCTCCAGCCGGCGCGTACGAACTGGACGGCTGTGTCGCCCGCGCCCGTGAGGTCGTCGGCGACCACGGCGATGTGCGGCGCGGATGATGCGTTGTGAGCGGTGGCGCTCATGACCGGTCCCCCTTCGTGACGGTGTCCGTGGGATTCTCGGCCCCGTCGAGTGCGGCCTGCTCGGCCCGTTCGGCCTCGGCGGGCCGGGCGCCGGCGCGGCGCAGTGCCCAGGTGGTGACCAGCGGCGCGAGCAGGGCGGTCACCAGCACGCTCGCAGCGACCTGGGAGGTGGCGGTGCCGACGTAGGCGGCGAAGGACGGGTCGGCGGCGGCGACGATGGCCGGGGTGGCCACGGCGTTGCCCGAGGCCGTACCGGCGGCGAACCCGATCCCGGACTCCCCGCCGCGGCGCAGCAGGAAGCGGTACCCGAGGTAGACCATGCCGCCGGTGAACAGGACGATCACGACGCCCATGACGATGCCGCCGAGACCGCCGCGGGCGACGTCGCCCAGGTCGATGCCGGTGCCCAGGGCGAAGGCGAAGAACGGGATGACGATGCCGGGCACGGGCTTGAGCACCTCGCGCCACTGGGCGTCCACGTTGCCGATCACCACGCCCAGCAGGAACGGCAGGATCGCGGCGAGCAGGGTCATGAAGGGGATCTGACCGAGCCCGGAGGCGCCGATGAACAGTAGGGCGAAGAACGGGCCGTCGTTGATCGCGCCGGCGATGTAGGCGCCGCGGTCCTTGGTGCGTCCGTACTGGCCGGTGATGGCCAGCCACAGGCCGCCGTTGGCGTTGGTGGCGGCGGCGATCATCGCCAGGATCGACACACCGAGGACGCCCTCGGGTCCGGTGACCATGGCAAGGGCGATGATGAGCAGGCCGGGCACGATGCTCTTGCCCAGCAGGACCACACCGGTGGTGGCCAGGACGGGGCCACTGGTGCGGAGGGTGACCTGGGTGCCGGTCGCGAAGATCAGCAGGGCGATGAGCGGCATGGCGCTGTCCTTGAACAGCGCGGTGGTGAAGCTGCCGATGTCGAGCGCGCCCGGGGCGAAGGTGCCCAGGACCGATCCCAACACCAGCGGGACCAGCATGGTCCCGCCGGGGATCTTGTTCAGCCAGTGGTAGAGGGGAACCACCGACCCGTGGTCGTCACGCATGAGTGTCCGTTCGAAAGGGCCCGTCGGTCGGCATGTCTCAGGGCCGGGTCACGTATTGTCCGTACAGAGTGTACGTACAATTTTGTTTCGCGCCACCCCCGACTCACATCCGAGCACGCCGAAGCGGGCCCTGCGACGCTCGGATCCCCGACGGGAAGGGCCTTTCGGAAAATGTGAATCGGACGGATCCGCTCGTGCCCGGTCGCACCGCCCCGGCGGCGGCCGCCGGATGGTGACCCCGACGTGCCGCCCGGACGAAGGCACCTTCACCCCGGATCACGGCGACGGGTTCCGGAAGGCCTACGACCTGGAAAGGGCCGTGCGATGGGCCACCGCGAGGCCGTCGGGGTCGGAACCGGCCCTTCCCGACCGCGTGGAAGGAGTGGGCGCTCCCCACGAAACGTCCTTGGACACCGTTGTACTCCGGCTCGGGGCCAAGGGACAGGATCGCCTACACCTCGCCGTCCTCACCGAGGAGGGCGCGCGAACGCCTGGAAGGGGCCGTGCGCCTCGTTCTCGTAACGGTAGGAGAACACCTCGTCCGCCTGTCGGCCCTCTCCCGTGTTCGGGTCCTTCCCGTCGAACCCGGAGTGGGTCCGCGCCTCGTTCTCCAACCGCTCCAGCGCCTGTTCGGGGGAGGTGACGTCGGGACCGAACGACCTGACCTGGATGAAGCGGCGTCGAGCGTTCGGGGTGAAGAAGACCTCGAAGGTGCGGTCCGCGGACGGCACCTCCTCACGGCTGCAATCCTCGGGCACGTGCAGGTGGAAGCCCTGATCGTCATCCCAGAGCCTGTATCCGTCGGGTACGGGATCCTCCTCGGGTTCGGCGACACCGCCGGTAACGCTCTCCTCCTTGTCGTCGGGGGAGCCGCCCGCGGTGAGGAGGTCGTCGGGCAGGACGAATATCGTGGTCGGCATCAGGACGATCGGGAACCCCACGACCGTGAACGATCGGACCGGATAGGGCGACACCGACCGCACGGAGACGGCTCCACCCGAGGGCTCCGGGAAGGAGACGGTCCTCAACGGTGGTGATGTAGCGGTTGATGTCCATCTCCTGGAACATCGACCAGTTCTCGCGCCCGGCCTCTCGGATGCTGACCCGGGGCCCTTCCAGTGGGGGGTGGGCGGTGGCACGCCACCGTTCGCGCGTCCAGGACCGCAGGGCGTTCATCCCTGAGAACAGTGTGGCGACCGTCACCGCCGGCCCCGCCGTCAGGGTCGGTGTCCTTAGAGCTCATCTCATTTGGAAAGTCTGCGGAAGCAAATCAACGTGCAAGCGATACCGGTGAACGCGAGGAAGTGTTCGGCTTTGCGCTCGTAGCGGCGGTGGAGTCGGCGGCATCCGGCCAGCCAGGCCATGGTGCGCTCGACCTGCCAGCGGTGGCGCCCCAACCTCTTGGAGGACTCCACACCCTTGCGGGCCAGGCGATGGACGATTCCGCGTTCGCGGAGCCATCGGCGCAGGTGGTTGTAGTCGTAGCCTTTGTCTCCGTGGAGCTTGCCTGGTTTGCGTCGCCTGCGGCCTCGCCTGGACCGGATGGGCGGTATCGCGCGAATCAGCGGTTGCAACGCTTGGCTGTCGTGCAGGTTCGCACCCGAGATCGGCACCCCGGTCCGATCGGTGATCAAGTGGATCGTGGCGCCCTTCTTGCCCCCGATCGACAGGATTC
>NZ_DYZD01000367.1 GCF_020741345.1 Nocardiopsis listeri | reverse complement strand
ATCGACTGTTACGGCTTCTCCCCGATGCGTCTGCCCGAGGGTGTGGACTACCCGGGGCTGCTGCACGGGGTGGACGAGCGGGTGCCGTTGGAGGGTCTGCGGTTCGGGGTGCGGGTGCTGGACGGCTTCCTGCGCTCCTGACCGGTTGTGGACACCGGCCGGCGCGGCTCGTCGGTGTCCGGGCGCCCCCGCCATCGGGGGCGCCGTGGAGGGGACGACGACAGAGGATGGGGAGCGACGTGGGTGAGTCGGTGACCGAGGTGCGCGAGGAGTTCACGGGTGGGGGTGCGTCTTCGGTCCGACCGGCGACGTTGCGTCGACCCCCGAGGCTGCGTCGGGGCGATCGGGTGCGGTTGGTGGCCCCGTGCAGCCCGGTACCGGACGACCGGTTGGACGCGGCGGTGGAGATCCTCACCGGGTGGGGTCTGGAGGTCGAACTGGCTCCGCACGTACGCGACCGGCACCCACGGCTGCCCTACCTGGCGGGCCTCGATCGCGACCGCGCGGCCGACCTGCAGGACGCCTGGTGCGATCCGAACGTGCGGGCGGTGTTCTGCGCCCGTGGCGGCGACGGCGCGCACCGGATGCTGGACCTGTTGGACTTCGACGCCATGCGCGGTGCCGAGCCCAAGGCGCTGATCGGGTTCAGCGACATCACCGCGCTGCACGAGGCTTTCGCCGTCGAGCTGGGTGTGACGACGGTGCACGGACCGGTGGTGGGCACCCTCTACTTCGTGGGCGACGAGACGGCCCAAGCGGAGCTGCGCACCACCCTGTTCACCCCCGAGAAGCGGATGGTGCTCACCTCCCCGGGGGCGCGCGCCCTGGTGCCGGGCCGGGCCGAGGGTGTGCTGTTCGGCGGGAACCTGAGCCTGCTCAACGACGGGTTGGCCACACCGCACAGCCGTCTGTCGACCAACGGCGGCATCCTGATCCTCGAGGACATCAACGAGGACGCCGCACGGGTGGACCGGATGCTCACCCACCTGCTGCGCACCGGCTGGTTGGACGGGGTGCGGGGGGTGGCGATCGGCACCTGGACGGATTGCCCGCCGGCCCCGGAGACGATCGCCGACCTGATGCGCGACCGGCTCTCCCACCTGGGAGTCCCGGTGTTGTGGGGGCTGGAGTTCGGCCACTGCGCCGCCCAGCTCACCCTCCCACTGGGGGTCTTCGCCACCCTGGACACCGAACGCGCCTGTCTGGAGCTGGCGGTCCCGGGACTGCAATGACACCGGTGCCCCGGTCCGGCGCCACGGGTCCGCACTCGTGCCGCCGGGTCCACCCACCCGGTCAGGGCAGGGTGAGCACCACGGGTCCGTCGTCGGTGACGGCGACGGTGTGCTCGCAGTGGGCGGCCCGGGTGCCGTCGTCGCTGAGCACCGTCCACCCCTCGTCGGCGTGGGCGTAGCCGTCCGAACCGCCGCGCACCAACATGGGCTCGATGGCGATGGTCGGGCCCGGGCGCAACCTCAGGCCGTGTCCGGGGCGGGCGTCGCAGTCCACGCTCACCACGTCGCCGTCGACCAGCCGTCGGGGGGAGGGGACGCCGTGGACGATCTCGTCGTTGACGCTCACACAGGCCACCCCGGGGAAGGGCGTCGGTGCCCACGCCGGCTGGTGGCCGAGGAAGAGCGGGTCCGCGCCGGCGTCGGCGATGACCTTCGCCGCCACTCGGTCCAGGTCCGCGGTGGTGCGCCCGGGCGCGGCCGCCTGGCGCGCGGCCTCCAACGCGTGGGCGACCACGCGGCCGGCCTCCCGCATGAGCGCGATCTCTTCGGGGGTCTTCAGTTCGACCATGGGTTCGCACACCTTTCGATCCAATTTATATACCGGTATAACTATGCCATGCGCCTCCCGGTCTCCGGAAGGCTCCGGGTTAGACTCGCCCCATGGTTCGTGAACCGCTGACCGAAGAACAGATCGAGCGAGGCCGCGCCCTGGGCACCGTGCTGCGGGCGGCCCGGGCGGAGCGCACCATGGTGGACGTCGCCCGCCGCTCCGGGATCTCCGTGGAGACCCTGCGCAAGATCGAGGGCGGACGCATCCCCACCCCGGCCTTCTTCACCGTCGCGGCCGTCGCCGCGACCCTGGACCTGTCCCTGGACGACCTCCTGCGGCGCACGGACGAGGCCGCCGCCTCCGACACCACCCCCGCGACCCCGCTGCGCGACATCGCGGTCTGAGACCCCTGGTCCCGGTCCTCGCCCCCCGACCCCCGATCCCAGAGGCCTCGGAGCGGGCATCGGGGACACTCGATGGCCCACTACCTTTGGACTCATCACACCCACGTCCGGGCGTGTTCGATCCGCCGGTGTCCGTGCCGGTGGTAGTCACATGGGGACGCGGGTGCGCGTCGAAGAACGACCACAGGGGGAGCACATGAGCGAACAGGCACCGTTGAAGCCGAACGAAGCCGAGCTACGCGGCCTGTTGGACGGACGCTGGGCCAACGTGCGAGAGAAGGCCCGCGACGTCATCCGAGGCGACATGTACGCCCCGGTGCACGGCCTGTCGATGGAGGATCACCGCGCCCGCACCCTCGAACAGCTCCAGGCGTTGGCCCGGACCGACATGCCCGCCTACGGCTTTCCGAAATCGGTCGGCGGGGCCGACGACGTCGGCGCCTCCGTGGTCGCGTTCGAGATGCTCGTCGCCGACATGTCCCTCATGGTGAAGATGGGCGTGCAGTTCGGCCTGTTCGGTGGGGCCATCAACGCCCTGGGCACCGACGACCACCACCAGCGCTACCTGCCGAGCGTCATGAGCGTGGAGCTGCCCGGTTGCTTCGCGATGACCGAGACCGGTCACGGTTCGGACGTTCAGCGGTTGCGCACCACCGCCACCTACGACCCCGACACCGAGGAGTTCGTGGTCCACACGCCCGACGAGTCGGCGCGCAAGGACTACATCGGCAACGCCGCCAAGGACGGCCGCGCGGCCGTGGTCTTCGCCCAGCTGCGCACGCCCGGCCCGGACGGCCTCGTCGAGCACGGTGTGCACGCCCTGATGGTGCCGATCCGCGACGAACAGGGACGGCCCTCGCCCGGCGTCACCATCGAGGACTGTGGTCCCAAGGCCGGCCTCAACGGGGTCGACAACGGCCGGCTGTGGTTCGACCAGGTGCGGGTACCTCGCACCGACCTGCTCAACCGGTACGGCGACGTCGCCGCCGACGGGACCTACTCCAGTCCGATCGAGAGCCCCAACCGTCGGTTCTTCACCATGTTGGGCACCCTCATCCGCGGCCGGGTCAGCGTGGCCGGGGGTGCCGGCACCGCCACCAAGGCGGCGCTGGCCATCGCGATCCGCTACTCCGACACCCGCCGCCAGTTCACCCGGCCCGCCGCCGACGGCGGGCCCGAGCAGGAGGTGAGGGTCCTCGACTACCTGGCCCAACAGCGCAAGCTGCTGCCGGCTCTGGCCCGCACCTACGCCCTGCACTTCGCCCAGGAGGAGCTGGTCACCCGGCTGCACGAGCTCTCCCGCGACACCGAGCGCGACGAGCGGGCCCAGCGGGAACTGGAGTCGCGCGCGGCCGGTCTGAAGGCGATCTCGACCTGGCACGCCACCGCGACCATCCAGACCGCCCGGGAGGCGTGCGGCGGCTCGGGTTACATCGCGGAGAACCGGATTCCGCAGCTCAAGGCGGACTCGGACATCTTCACCACGTTCGAGGGCGACAACACGGTGCTGTTGCAGCAGCTCGCCAAGGCGCTGCTGACCAACTTCAAGGACTCCTTCGGCGACCTGGACCAGATGGGGCTGGCCCGGTTCATGGCCGGCAAGGTGTTCGAGAACGTCATCGAGCGCACCGCAGCCATTCCGCTGATCGAACGTCTCATCGCCGCGGCACCGGGCCGCAGCGAGGAGGCGGGGCTGTACAACCGGGGCTGGCACCTGGAGCTGTTCGAGGACCGGGAGAAGCACATCCTCGAAGGGCTGGCGGCGCGTCTGCGCCGCTCCCGCAAGGACGGCGGCGACGCCTTCCAGGTGTTCAACCAGGCCCAGGACCACGTGTTGGCGGCCGGGCGGGCGCACATGGACCGGGTGGTCCTGGAGGCGTTCGTGGCGGCCATCGACCGTTGCGGCGACAAGTCCACCACCAAGCTCCTCAACCGGGTGTGCGACCTGTACGTGCTCTCGGTGATCGAGGAGAACAACGGTTGGTTCCTGGAGCACGAGCGGCTCTCCACCGCGCGTTCCAAGGCGGTCACGACGGCCGTCAACGACCTGTGTCAGGGCCTGCGGCCCTACGCGGTCCAGCTGGTGGACGCGTTCGGTCTGCGCGACGAGTGGTTGGGCGCCCCGATCGCGTTGGGCGCCGAGCACCGCCGCCAGGGCGACCGGGACTGACCCTCGTCCGGCTCCCCTATGCTCGTGCCGTTCGGCCAGATGGGGTGGGGGAATGTCGGCGATCCGGTTGTTGGTGCTCGGTTCGGTACGGGCGCACGGGCGCGCCCACGGCTACCAGGTCCGCAGCGACCTGGAGTCGTGGGGCGCGCACGAGTGGTCCACGGCCAAGCCCGGATCGGTGTACCACGCGTTGAAGCAGATGGCGCGGCAGGGGCTGCCGGCCGCCGACGAGGTGGCGCCCTCCAGTGTGGGCGGCCCACCCCGCACCGAGTACGCGCTGACCGAACAGGGCGAGGACGATTACCTGGCGCTGCTGCGCGCGGCGTTGGCGGCCGAACACGACGCCCGGGTCGACGCGGTCTCGGCCGGGCTCGGCCTCATGACGGACCTGCCTCGAACAGAGGTCCTCGAACTGCTTCGGGAGCGGTCGGCGGGCGCGTCGGGGTGGCGCTTGAGCGCGGACTTGGCGCGCCGGTGGGCGGCCTCGTCGTCGACCATGACCAGCGCGCCACCGGTCTCCTCCACCCCGGGGTCCAGGCCTTCGGGCGCCGCCCCGAAGTGGAGTTCGAACCCGCCCCGGCGAAGCGCCAGGTAGACGTAGGGCCTGAACTGTTTCCAGGTGACCTCGAAACCGAGCATCTCGTAGAAGGCGAGGGTGGCCTCGGGGTCGTGGGTGCGCGGGAGCGGGATGGTCGTCTCGTTGGCGCCGATCGTCTCCGACATGTTCTCCTCCGTTGGTCGCCGCGAGCACCCCAGCCCACTAGTCAAGTTTGACCAGCCACACCCCCTTCCCCTGGAACACCCGTCGGCCTAACATGAATCAT
>NZ_DYZD01000366.1 GCF_020741345.1 Nocardiopsis listeri | reverse complement strand
CTCGGAGCAGCGCATCAGGACCGGCAGGCCGAAGGCCAGGGTCTTGCCCGATCCGGTGCGGCCGCAACCGAGGACGTCGCGGCCCTCGATGGCATCGGGAATGGTGGCGGCCTGGATCGGGAACGGGGTGGTCACACCGTTCTTGGCCAACTCCTCGACGATGTCCTTGGGAAGGCCAAGGCTGTCGAAGGCAGGCATTACGGCAGTGTCCGTCGTCAAGTGACGTGTACCTTCCTCATCGTTTGGCGGCGTTTCGAGGAAGGCTTCACGCGGTCACAGCGGACCCAGCGAAGAAATCACACAAACGCGCCTGATCACACGCGGAAGCGACCCCGAATCGTGTGGGGTTCGTGTGCTCTTCGGGTCAAGAGTGACGTCGACCGGGTCGACACGCTCTCCGCGTCTTGGCGGCCCGGCGCGCTCTTATGCGCGCGGCATTGAACGACCGCTTGCAGCAGCGTACTAGAGATCGCCTCGAAGCGGGGACGGGACGGGGGCATTTCCCCGGTGATACGGATCTCTCCCCTCCCGTCCCCGACCGTACGCGGGCGAGCCCCGAGGCCGAGATCAGGAGCCGGCGGTCATGGCCTTGACCATGGCGGTGAGGCGGCCGGCCTGGGCCTTGCGCTCGGCGGCGCACTGCTCTTCCAGGGTGTTGTCCACGGCCTGCTGCAGGAGCGCCTTGGTCGCGACGGCGGCGTCGGCGTTGACCGCGAGGAGCCCGGCGACGGCGTCGTCGACGGCAGCGTCGAGTTCGTCGGCGCCCACGACGAGGGTCGCGAGACCGATTTCGCGGGCCTCATCGGCACCGACCTTGCGGGCGGTCAGGCAGATCTCGACGGCACGGTGGACGCCGACGATGTCCACCAGGGGCTTGGTGCCGGTCAGGTCCGGCACCAGCCCCAGGGCGGGTTCCTTCATGCAGAACTTGGCGTCGTCGGCGAGGATGCGCAGGTCACATGAGAGGGCCAGCTGGAACCCGGCGCCGATCGCGTGTCCGCGCACGGCGGCGATGGTGACCAGGTCGGGGCGGCGCAACCAGCGGAAGCCCTCCTGGAGTTCGGCGATGTAGGCGTCCAGCTCGGAGTCGTCCGTGGTCCCCTCGGCCAGCCCGGCGACGATCGAGCGTTCCCCGTCCACCCCTTCGGGGGTGAACATGTTGAGGTCGATGCCCGCGGAGAAGATGTCGCCCTCCCCGGAGATGACGACGATTCGGACATCCCCGGGGAGCGTCTGGCCGATGTGGGCCATGGTCGTCCAGGTGCGACCGGTCATCGCGTTGCGGCGCTCAGGGCGGGCGATGGTGATGCGGGCGACAGCGCCCTCCACCGACAGGCGCAGTCCCGCGCGGGTCAGCTCCTCCTCGGTGGGCGCCTGCCGAGCGCCGGTCTCCTGCTGGGCCTGGGACATGTGTTCCTCCGTCGGATCGGTGTGACACCCCGACCCTACTCGCCGGTAACCCAGGCGACGCCACCGACCGTCACGCCTTGCGTGTCGCCCCGCCTCGCCCGCGCAGTTCCACGCCGGCCTCGCCCAACAGGCGGTGCACGAAACCGTAGGAACGCCCCGTGGCCGCGGCCAGGCCGCGGATGCTCTCCCCCTCGTCGTAGCGGCGCTTGAGCTCGGCGGCCAGCTCCGCGCGACCGGCACCCGAGACCCGGGCGCCCTTCCTCAACTCGTCACTCACAGTTCTCTCCCGTTCAAGACAGTCCGGCGCCATGAGGGCCGGGACCACAGTCATGATCAGGCATGGGCGTCCCGCACCGCCACAACCGATGGTGGACACACCGGGTGACCGAGATTTCGGCGCCACACAAACCACGTCCGAAACGAAGGAGGGGTGAACCTCCCAGCCTTCTGGGCGTCCACCCCTTCTTTCACCGTGTTCCCACGGGCCGACTCAGGCCAGGGCGATGAGGTCCTCGAAGTCGGCGTTCCACATGTCCTCGACCCCGTCCGGGAGCATGATGACCCGCTCTGGCTGAAGGGCGTCGACGGCGCCCTCGTCGTGTGTCACCAGGACGATCGCGCCCTTGTAGTTGCGCAGCGCCGAGAGGATCTCCTCGCGGCTGGCCGGGTCCAGGTTGTTCGTGGGCTCGTCGAGCAGCAGCACGTTGGCGCTGGAGACCACCAGCGTGGCCAGGGCCAGCCGGGTCTTCTCACCACCGGAGAGCACACCGGCGGGCTTTTCGACGTCGTCGCCGGTGAACAGGAACGAACCCAGGGTCTTGCGCGCCTCCACCTCGGGCAGGTCCGGGGCCGCGCTCATCATGTTCTCCAGAACGCTGCGGTCCACGTCCAGGGTCTCGTGTTCCTGGGCGTAGTACCCCAGCTTGAGACCATGGCCCGGAACGACCCGACCGGTGTCGGCCTCCTCGACCCCGCCCAGGAGTCGCAGCAGGGTCGTCTTGCCCGCTCCGTTGAGCCCCAGGATGACCACCCGGCTGCCCTTGTCGATGGCCAGGTCCACCCCGGTGAAGATCTCCAGCGAACCGTAGGACTTGGACAGCCCCTCGGCCATGAGCGGTGTGCGACCGCAGGGGGCCGGGTCCGGGAAACGCAGCTTGGCGACCTTGTCGGCCTTGCGGACCCCCTGCACCCCGTCCACGATCTTGTCGGCGCGGTTGAGCATCTGCTGGGCCGCACGGGCCTTGGTGGCCTTGTAGCGGAAGCGCTCGGCCTGCTTGCGCAGGGTGTCGGCCTTCTTCTCGGCGTTGGCCAGTTCACTGCGGCGTCGACGTTCGTCGTCCTCGCGCTGGATCTGGTATTGCTTCCAGCCCATGTTGTAGATGTCCATGACGCTGCGGTTGGCGTCCAGGTAGAAGACCTTGTTGACCACGTGCTCGACCAGTTCGACATCGTGACTGATCACGATGAGCCCGCCCTGGTGGGTCTTGAGGAAATCGCGCAGCCAGACGATGGAGTCTGCGTCCAGGTGGTTGGTGGGCTCGTCCAGGAGCAGCGTGTCGGCGCCGCTGAACAGGATGCGGGCCAGCTCGATGCGGCGCCGCTGACCACCGGAGAGGGTGTGCAGCGGCTGGCCGAGGACCTTGTCCGGCAGGCCCAGGCTGGAGGCGATGGCCGAGGCCTCGGAGTCCGCGGCGTACCCGCCCAGCACGTGGAGGCGCTCCTCCCACCGCGCGTACTGGCGAACGCCCTTGTTCCGGGTCTTCTCGTGGTCGCTGGCCATCTTCTTCTCGGCCTCGCGCAGTCCGCGCAGCGCCTCGTCGATCCCGCGGGCGGACAGCACACGGTCCTTGGCGATGACGTCCAGGTCTCCGGTACGGGGGTCCTGGGGCAGGTAGCCGATGGTGCCGGACGAGGTGACCGTCCCACCGGTGGGCAGTCCCTCACCCGCCAGGACCTTGGTCATGGTGGTCTTACCCGCACCGTTGCGGCCGACCAGACCGATCCGGTCACCCGCGGCGACCTGGAAGGTCGTCGGCTCCAGAAGGAGTCGGGCTCCGACTCGCATTTCGAGGTCGGTGGCGATCAGCATGGGTGGAGCTTCCTCAAGGTGGTGTGACGGTCGGTGGCGACCCTGGACCGCACGCGGCCGGGCCCCTGTTCGTGGGACCGGCGGGTGGGGTCGGGTGGGCGGGGGCGCCCCGGCGGACCGACCCAGCCTAACGGCACGGGTGGAGGGGTGGGCGAAGGGTTTTCCCCGGATCGCCCCGGGCGCGGGGCCGAAGTGCGCACAGGCGTGCCCCCGACCCTCACAACGGGTTCGGGGGCGCCGCCATTCCCCCGCGCCGTGGGCGCGGGCTCACGTCAGGTCCTCATCCCTGCTCCCCGTCCTTGTCCGTCCTGTCCTTGACGGCCTTGTCCTTGGTCCCCTTGACCGGTTCGGCCGTCTCCTCGCTCTGGGCCACCACCACGACCGCTTTGTCCGCGGTCACCGGACGGGGTTCCCCTTCCCCACCCGAGCTGTTCTCGGTGCTGACCGGAGGGCGGTTGCGCAGCAACGCGGCCAGAACGGCGGCGATCGGAGTAGCCAGGAACATGCCGGGGATGTTGCCGAGGATGCCGCCCGCGGTGATCGCGATCAGCACGACGGGTGAGGGAAGTTCCAAGGCCTGCCCGTAGATCCGGGGGGCGAAGAAGCTGCTCTCGGCCTGCTGGACCACGACGACCGCGATCACGATGATCAGCGCGATGACCGGACCTTCGGCCACCAGGGCCACCAGGGCCGCCAGCAGACCGGTGAGGAAGGCACCGATGACCGGCAGGAACGCACCGATGAACGTCAGAACGATCAGCGGAATGGCCAGGTTCACGTCCAAGAAGATGAACAGGAAGATGCCGATACCGACGGCGTCGATGACACCGACCATCGCCACACCCCGCACGTAGCGACCCATCACCCCGTAGGCGACGCCACTGGCGTGCCGCAGGCCGGGGCGGGACTTGGGCGGCAGCAGGGTGACGACCCAGTCCATGAGTTTGTCGCCGGAGTGCACGAAGTACACGGTCATGGCGATGATCAGGACCAGGCCGAGCAGGAGCTGTACCACGGCCGTTCCCGCGGTCCAGGCACCGCTGAGCAGCTGGTCGGTGTTGTCGGTGATCATCCCCTGGACCTGGGCCCAGGCATTGTTCAGCATCTCGGTGAACAACGCCTGGTCGATGAAGGGGATCTCCACCTTCTGAAGCTCGACGAAGGCGCTGCTGACGCTGGTGACCAGTCCGTCGAAACCCTGGATCGCGGGCGAGACGATCATGGTGATCACGCCGCTCAGCACGACCAGTGCGGCGAGGACGGACAGTGCGGTCGAGGATCCCCGTCCCAGTCCCTTGCTCCGCAGCCAGTTGGCCAACGGCATGAGCAGGGCGGTGATGAAGACGGCGAGCACCACCGGCAGGGTGATCACCGACAGGTGGATGACCGCGTAGACGAACAGTCCCACCACGACGCCGATGAGCAGGATCCGCCAGGCGACGTCACTGACCATTCGCAGCAGGTCGCCGGCGCCGACGTCGTCCTGTTCGGCCGCGGCCCGCTTCTCCTGTTCCACCTTGGCCTCGGCCTTGGCCCGGGCCTCTTCCTGCGCTTCCAGGTGGGCGAGGCGTTCGGCGCGGGCTCTGCGGGACACGAGCCACTTGTTCAGGAGCGCCCAAACTCCCGGCCGCTGGGCTTGCACATGGACTCCATTCTCCGGTGGTCATACCGAGGTCGCTCGTCGACGGCGACCACCCGTATGCCGTTTCGTCTGATGCGGGGGATGGAAGGGGGACGGTTCTCGGGTGTCGCAGTGGGGTTGATGCACGGTACAGGGTCCGGGTTCTGGCCGACCCTGTGAAGGACACAACTCCGTCAGAACTGCCAAGGTTCCCGAGCGTGCCCGCTCTCGACGATCTCGTTGCCGAAGGGCGCCAGGGCGACGGGGATCATCTTGATGGAGGCCCAGGCCATGGGGATCCCGATGATGGTCACGGCCAGGCCGGCGGCCGTGACGATGTGACCGATGGCCAGCCACCATCCGGCGACGATCAGCCAGATGATGTTCAGGAAGGTGGAACCGCCTCCGGCTCCCTGACGGCGCACGAGGTCACGGCCGAACGGCCAAATGGCGTACTTGGCCATGCGGAAGGACGCGACCCCGAACGGGATGGTGACGATGAGGACGCAGCAGATGACGCCGGCGAACACGTAGCCGAGCGCCAGCCAGAACCCGGCGACGAAGATCCAGATGATGTTGAGAATGAGCCGCAAGAGGGCCACGGTGATTCGTCTCCTTGAGTCGGTCCTGGACGCGGATGCCGTTCGTCGAGGATTCGATCGAACGCATCCTGTTTTCTATCGTCTGGGACGCTCGGACACCATGCCCTGTTCCACCTTGGATCCCTGGCCCCACCCTTAGGGGACGCCGCGGGACACGGGCGACACAACGAACCTCGTCGGGTCTCGCGAGCACCCGGTCGTTCCTCGCGGAGGGTGATGACATACGGTCCCACCCAATCTCGCAGACCTACGGCGACCAGAATGTGATGGGCGCATCAGGGGGACCCCCTAGGCAGGGGCGACATAGCGCCATACGATGTCCCTTGTCCTTCGCAAGACGGTCGTACATGTGATCTGCGACAAACTCGGACAAATAACCACAGATCTGGTGTCAGGCATCAGGTTTCGGTAACAGTTGAACGAGTAATTTCTCCACCCCCCGTGCACGATCGGGAGTGGGGATGGCATGATTACGTACCGGCTCGGACGGAGGCTGTCACCGCCTCCGCGGCCGTTCGCGTGAGAGCACCCCTTCATCGACAGGCATCGCCTGCTGTGATGGTGCTTTTCGTGGTCTCAGCCACACCGGGGAACAACACCTGCACCGCACGACGTTTGCGTCGTGCGGGGTGCCTCGCGCCGCGTGACCGACTTGTTGGTGACTGAAGCTTTTTAAGACAGCTTACTAGTGATTTCAGTAGAGGTGGTTCAAGCATGTCTCAGGTACGTCGGCAGGCCGCGCTGCGCCCCCGCCCGAGCTGGGGGTGGCAGGATGCCGCCGCGTGCCGGGGCGAGGACCTTGTGCTCTTCTTCGGCCCGGATGGCGAGCGCCAGCCGGAGCGGGAGATTCGTGAGCGCAAGGCCAAGGAGATCTGTGCGGCCTGCCCGGTTCGGACCGACTGCCTGGACTATGCGATCTCGCGTCCGGAGAAGTACGGCACCTGGGGTGGTCTGAACGAGGACGAGCGCGCCTCTGAGCGCCGTCGTCGTATGCGACGCGCCAACGCCGCCTAAGTCCGCGCGTCATTCCCCACGCGGAACTCTTTCCGGAAGGCCCCGGCCCCGATGACCCGCGGCGCCCCGACGTTCATGTCGAGGGCGCCGCGGGTTTTCCATTGCCCGGGTCACGGAACGGACTCGAACGTCTTACCCGGAAAGTATCTCCGGTCGAACCGCTGTAGCCTCTTCGGCCCGGTCCCCGTCTACTCGGCGCGACGGAACAGGTACCGGTCGAACCAGTCCAGAGTGCGCACCGCGACCTCGCGCCACTGCCGTGTCCCGCCGAGAAGACGGTCGGCCCCCGAGACCACGTCCAGCTCCGAGGGACCTCCCAGGTGGGCCCTCGACCACTCCCCCAGCTCGCGCACGAACGAGTCCCCGCTCTCCAGGAGCAGGAGGGTGGGCGCGCGCACCTTTCCCAACACCGGTTCGGCCATGTCCACACGACCGCCATGTGCCACGACCGACGCCACATCCTGCGGCAGCTCCGCCGCGGCCGCCAGGGCCGCGGGCGCCGCGTCCCCCCAG
>NZ_DYZD01000365.1 GCF_020741345.1 Nocardiopsis listeri | reverse complement strand
CGGCCGCCGAACGTCACGGCACCCCGGCTCAGGCCGGGTCGACGCCCTTGCCGGAGGGGGAGACCAGGATCTCTGCGCCGCCGCTACGGCTCGGGGCGATGGTCGCCTGGATGGCCGGGTAGCTGGCGCTGCCCTCCTCCACCAGTTGTTCGGCGATCGGCCGGACCTGGTTGATCGGGATGGCGAAGCCCAGGCCCACCGAACCGCTCTCCTGCGAGAGCCCGGCGATGGCCGTGTTGATCCCGACCACCTCACCGGCCATGTTCACCAACGGGCCACCGGAGTTTCCGGGGTTGATCGCCGCGTCCGTCTGGATGGCGTTGATCACCGTGGAGGTCTGGCCGCCACCGCTCTCGGTGGCTCCGGTGTTCACCGGCCGGTTGAGCGCGCTGACCACACCGGTCGTGACCGTGCCGGACAGGCCCAGCGGGGAACCGATGGCGACCACGTCGCCGCCCACCCCGACCTGGTCGGAGTCGCCCAGCGTGGCCGGGGTGAGGTCGTCCCGGCCCTCGGCCTTGACCACCGCGATGTCGGACACCGGGTCCATTCCGAGAACCTCGGCCTCCGCGGCGCTGCCGTCGTTGAACCGGACCTGCAGGGGTCCGTTCTCGGCCTCCGCCACCACGTGCGCGTTGGTGAGGATCTGTCCGTCCGACGACAGGATCACGCCGCTGCCGCCGCCCGAACCGGTCTGGATGGAGACCACGCTCGGCAGGACCTGCTCGGCGACGTCGCCGACGGCCCCCTCCGTGGCGGTGCCTCCCTGCTCACCGTTGAGCGCGCTGATCGGTTCCGACCCGGGCAACAGGTAGGCGGTGCCCAGCGCGGCCGCGGGCCCGACGATCAGGCTGGTGACCAGGGCGGTCACCGCGGCGATCCCCACGATCTTGCCGGTGCCGCGCTTCTTGCGCTCGGACTCCGGCGGCGGGCCGAAGGGCGGTTGCCCGAACGGCCCCGGGTACCGGGGGCCACCGGGGTGACCACCGGCCGCGAAGGCGGTCGGGTGCGAGGCTCCGGCAGGACCGGGCTGCCCGGGCGGGGGGAAGGACCCGGTGTGCGGCCCGGCGCCGTAGTGTCCCTGCGGCTGCGGGGGAGGCGTACCGGGTCCGGGTTGTCGGGGCCCTCCCTGCCGCGGGCCGGTGTGCGGCTCCTGCCCATGGAAGGAGTAGGAACCGTGGCCGGTGTCCTGGGGGCCGGTCGCCCACCGGGGCGCCGACTCCTCGGGCGGGGAGAACCGAGGGGCTCCTGGGCGCTCGACTTGGGGGACCTCGGAGGCCGCCGCGGCCTCAAGGGCCTCGGAGGTCTCCGGCGCGGTCTCGTTCACCGGGGCGGGGTCGCCCGCGGTGGCGCTCTGGTCCCGGTCGTCGGAGGCGAAGGAGCCCTGAACGGGCTGGTCCTCGGCGCCGGTGGCGTGCTCGGTACCCGCGCCGGGCTCGCGGCCGTCGTTCGTTTCGTCGGGCTGCAACTCATCCTCCGTCAGATGGGACGATGTACTGACAAGCTTCATCATGTGGTGCGTGGGTTAAAAGAGGGTGAGAGCCCGCTACAGCGCGGTTTCGAGTTCTTCCGAGACGCGGGTGAGCGGCCTCGCGCTCGGCCGATCCTGTGTCGAATGCTCCACAATGTCCGGAACGATACCGTGCTCGCGCTCTCCGACGGCGCAGGTGACTGGGAAGGTCCCCCGTGATCAAGTTTCCGCAGCGGACTCCCGCTTTTGGGCGGGGGAGGAATGCGGCCTCCCTCGAAGCGGGAGGGGGTACGCCGAACGTTGTGCGTCCGGCTGGTCCGGAACAAGGCGCCGGCCGGGCGTGCCCACAGGTACAGGGACGAGGGCGAGAACACCTCCTCCGTGGAAACGGTCGAGTGGCCTACCGCGTGGAAGCAAGGCGAGGGACGGTCGAAACCGTGCTCGACGCCGGGGCGCGCCCACTCGAACGGGAAGATACCGCTGAACGTGCGGTCGTGGACGTGCCCTGGCTGCGGCACGCACCACGATCGGGACGTGAACGCGGCGAAGAACACCCTCGCCGCAGGGCCGGCGGAGAGGTGAAACGCCTGCGGGGAAGCGGTAAGACCGGCCTTGGAGTCCTCCGAGGAGGAACGGACCGATGAAACAGGAACCACATTCCGCGAGGAAGGAAACCCCTCCCCACAAGGAGGGGAGGGTCATCAAGCTGGTTCTCGCCGACGATGAACACCTGGTGCGCGGAGCCATCGCCGCGTTGCTCGGACTGGAGGACGACATCGAGGTCGTCGCCGAGGTCGGCCGGGGCGACCAGGTGACCGACCTGGTCCTCGAACACGGCGCGAACATCGCGGTGCTGGACATCGAGATGCCCGGCGCCACCGGGCTGGAGACCGCCGCCGAGCTCAAGGAACGAGCCCCCGACTGCGGGGTGGTCATCCTGACCAGCTTCGGGCGCCCCGGCTACCTGCGCCGGGCCCTGTCCGCGGGGGCGCGTGGGTTCCTGGCCAAGGACGCACCGGTCGAGCAGCTCGCCGGCGCCATCCGCAAGGTCCACGAGGGAGGGCGTTACATCGACACCGACCTGGCCGCCGCCGCGATGGTCGGAGGGGAAAGCCCCCTGACCGACCGGGAGGGCGAGGTGCTGCGGGCCGCCGCCGACGGGGCCACCGTCGCCGCGATCGCCGGAAAGCTCCACCTCACCGAGGGCACCGTTCGCAACTACCTGTCGAACGCCATCGGCAAGACCGGCGCCGAGAACCGCATGGCGGCCATTCGGACCGCCCAGGACATGGGCTGGCTCTGACCCCCGCCGGTCACAGGAACCGCAGCACCAGCATGGCGGTGTCGTCGGCGTTGCCGCCCGGCGCGTACTCCTCCAGTTCGCGCTCGATCCGGCTGATCACCGCCTGGGCGGTCAGGCCGGCGGCGTGCGAGAAGATCTCCTCCAGCCCCTCGTCGCCGAGCATGTCGTTGCCGCTGCGCCGCTCGGTGACGCCGTCGGTCACCGCCAGCACCACCTCGCCCGGATGGATGTCCACGCTCTCGGTGGTGAAGCCGACGTCCTCGAACGCGCCCAGCAGCGGCTGGGAGCTGCCGAAGGTCTCCACCTGACCCTTCTGGTTCAGGCGCATCGGAAGCGGGTGCCCGGCCGAGACCATGCGCACGCGCATGCCGCCGGTCCCGTCGGTGGCCGGGGTCATCTCCCCATAGAGCATGGTGAGGAACCGGGTCGAGGTGTTCTCGTCCAGGATCGCCATGTTCAGCCGCTGCATGATGTGCGCCGGGGTGAACCCCTCCCGGGCCAGGGCACGCAGCGTGTGCCGGGCCAGACCCGTGACGGCCGCGGCCTCCGGGCCGGTGCCGCACACGTCGCCGATCGCGAAGCACCACCGGCCGCTGGCGGAGAACACGTCGTAGAAGTCGCCGCCCACCTCGCTGCGTTCGTCCGAGGGCCGGTAGTACACCGCGTGGTCCACCCCCGGGATCACCGGCTCCTTGTCCTTGGGCGGCAACAGGCTGCGCTGTAGGGCGGTGCTCATCGAGGTGTGCCGCTCGTGCAGGCGGGCGTTCTCCATCGCCGAGGCGACCCGACGGCTCAGGTCGTCGGCGACGTCCGCCTCCTCACGGGTGAAGTCGTCGCTCTCGTTCTTGCCGATGGTCATCCGACCCAGCTCCCGGCCGTGCGCGATCAGCGGAATGCTGATCGCGGGCCCTCGGGCGGGAACACGCGACCACTGCTCCTCCAGCCCTTCGGCGGCCAGCTCCTGTGGGGTCCACAGGGGCTGCGGTTCGCGCTGTTGGCGCGGTGGCAACGCGGTGAGCAGGGAACGCAGGATGTCGTTGAGGTTCTCGTCGCCGTGCACCACGTGGGTGAGCTTGGAGACCCCCAGTTCGTTGGTGGTGTGGATGGCGCACCAACGGCCCAGACGGGAGGTGATGAGCTGTGCGGCCAGGGCGCCGGTCATCTTCTCGTCGAGGGTGCCGGCGAGCAGGTCGCTGGCCTCGGCGAGGAAGCTCAGCGAGGCGCGACGACTCAACTCCACCTCGGCCAGACGTGCCCGTTCCACGGGCAGCGCGATGAGGTCCGCGCCCTCCTGGAGCCGTTTGGCCGCCGCGGGACCGAAATGGCGGGCCCGGGTGGAGGCGACCGCCAGCAGGCCGGTCACCCGACCGTCCACGATCATCGGAGCCGTCACCAGCGACCGCATCCCGGCACGGGCCAGCGCGCCGCGACCGGCCCGGGCGATCATCAGGTCGTCGTTGATCACCGGCCCGGGCTCGGGTGCCGCGGACGGGAAGATCTCCTCGGTGCGCACCCGGAGCGGACGCCAGTGCGCCCCGCCGGTCAGCCCGACCGCGGTACGCACCTCCCACATGGTCTCGTCGGAGGTCGCCAACGCGATGTAGGCGGCGTCACCGCCCAACGTCGACGTGGAGTACTCCACCGTGCGTTCCAGCAGTTGTGGCAGGGTCAGACGCGAACCCAACGCCGCGTCCAGCGCCGACCACGCGGGCGGACGCGCGGGACGGGAGGTGCCCCGGCGCACCGGAGGAGACTCCAGGGACGGGGTTCCGTCGTTCTTGTCCTCTATGCGGAACCACACGGCCTTGTCGTTGCGCCCGTAGCTCACACCCCAGCTGGAGGCGATGGCCGAGGCCAGCGCCAGTCCCAGGCCACCGCTGCGCTGCTCCTCGGTGGAGGGAGAGGTGTCCACGGCGAGCGGACCCGCCTGAGGAACCGCCCTCTCGGGTGCCGAATCGGTGACCATCACCTCCGTGGACCCCTCCGAACGACGGACGGTGACCTCCAGCGCGGAGTCCGCGTGGATGACGGCATTGGTGACCAGTTCGCTGACGAGCAGGATGATGTCGTCGAACGGGTCGGGCACACCCCAACCGAGCAGGGTGTCGTGCACGAATTCTCGGGCGGCCGCCGCTGTCTCGGGAGTAGGGGGGAACTCCCGTCGAGCGACTTTCAACGCGTCTTGTACTACCAAGCCGTCGGTGTCCTTCGTCACTGGGCGCGAATGCCGGTGCCGGCAACTGCAACGATACGCGGGATCCACGAAGCGGTGGCCGGGCCCCGCCTCACCGGGATCGTGGATGCGAGTTCGTCGACCGACCTGTGCGAAATGGCGGGGCCGGTTAGTGTAAGACGACACATCCGCTTCTTTCGGGTGGTACTCCGCGACGATAGCGTGACGGGGTGTCACCAAGGCGCGCGGCCACGCGCGCGCTCCCCGTGTCCCGTGCCCCCGACCTGGTACGGGGCCGGCCCACCGTGCGGTGGGCCGGGTCGGGCCGGCCCCGGCACGCGGTGGTCGATGACCGAGGTGGCGTGCGGGACAAGAGGAGGGGTACATGCCCGAGGCGGTCAAGGAAGTGGCCGACGACCAGCTCGACGAGATTCTCAGCGCCCTGTACCGGATGCGCGACGGCGACTTCAGTGTTCGACTCCGATCGCGCGGCAGCGGCAGGCTCAAGGAGATCACCTCCGTCTTCAACGAGGTCGTCGACCACAGCGAACAGCTCAGTTCGGAACTTCAGCGGGTCGGCGACGTCGTCCGCGAGGAGGGACGGCTCAACGAGCGGGTCATCGTCCACCCGGCGCGGGGCGCCTGGGGCAACAGTGCCCGGGCGCTCAACATGCTGCTGGACGAGGTCGCCGAACCCGTCACCGACGTGGCCCGGGTCCTGGACTCGGTCGCCGAGGGCGAGCTGAACCGTCGGGCCTCCACCGAGTCCCGCAGCGGTGAGCTGCGCGGCGACCTGCTGCGTCTGGCCACCACGGTGAACCGGATGGCCGACCAGATGAGCGGCTTCACCCAGGAAGTGACCCGTGTGGCCCGTGAGGTGGGTACCGAGGGCAAGCTGGGCGGCAGCGCCAAGGTCGAGGGTGTCTCCGGTGCCTGGCGCGAGGTCACCGAGTCGGTCAACCAGATGGCCTCCCGCCTCACCCTGCAGGTCCGCGACATCTCCACCGTCACCACCGCGGTCGCCCGCGGTGACCTGACCAAGAAGATCACCATCGACGTCCAGGGCGAGATGCTGGAGCTGAAGGACACCATCAACACGATGGTGGACCAGCTGTCCACGTTCGCCGACGAGGTCACGCGTGTGGCCCGCGAGGTGGGTACCGAGGGCAAGCTGGGCGGTCGCGCCAACGTGCGCGGGGTCCAGGGCACCTGGAAGGACCTCACCGACAACGTCAACTCCATGGCGGACAACCTCACCAACCAGGTCCGCGACATCTCGAAGGTGACCACCGCGGTCGCCCGGGGCGACCTGACGCGCAAGGTCGAGGTGGACGTCCAGGGCGAGATGCTCGCCCTGAAGAACACCGTGAACACCATGGTCGACCAGCTCGACTCCCTGGCCGACGAGGTCACGCGTGTGGCCCGTGAGGTGGGTACCGAGGGCAAGCTGGGCGGTCGCGCCAGCGTCAAGGGCGTGTCGGGCATCTGGAAGGACCTGACCGACAACGTCAACTCGATGGCCAACAGCCTCACCTACCAGGTCCGTAACATCTCGCAGGTCACGACCGCGGTCGCCCGCGGTGATCTGGGCAAGAAGATCACCGTCGACGCCCAGGGCGAGATGCTCGAGATGAAGGACACCATCAACACGATGGTGGACCAGCTGTCCACGTTCGCCGACGAGGTCACGCGTGTGGCCCGCGAGGTGGGCACCGAGGGCAAACTGGCCGGGCAGGCCCACGTACGCGACGTATCCGGGGTCTGGAAGGACCTCACCGACAACGTCAACTCCATGGCCAACAACCTCACCTACCAGGTGCGGCAGATCTCCATGGTGACGCGGGCGGTGGCCGCCGGCGACCTGACCAAGCAGGTCACGGTCAACGCCAAGGGCGAGATGCTGGAGCTGAAGCAGACCATCAACGTGATGGTGGACCAGCTCTCCGCCTTCGCCGACGAGGTCACGCGTGTGGCCCG
>NZ_DYZD01000364.1 GCF_020741345.1 Nocardiopsis listeri | reverse complement strand
CCCATCGAGGAGTCCAAGCCCAGCGAACCCAGCATGGGGGCCAGCATCGCCGAGGTGCTGACGATCGCCACCGTGGACGAACCCTGCGCGGTCTTGAGCGCCGCGGCGATCAGGAACGGCACGGCCAGGCCGATGCCCAGACCGCTGAGGTTGTCCGCGAGGAAGTCGGTCAGCGAAGAGGCGGCCAGCACCGAGCCGAAGGCCGCACCGGCACCGGTGATCAGCAGGATCGGGGCGGCGATGTGCACCGAGTCGTTGATCTGCTCGTTGAAGCTCGCCAGCTTCCCGTGGCCGCGCAGCAGCGTCACCGCGACCCCCAGGCCGATGATCAGCGCGATCACCGGGGTGCTCAGGAAGGACGCGACCTCGAACAAGGTGCCGTCACCGATCGGCTGCGAGGGCAGCTTGACGATCGAACCGAAGCAGATCAGGACCAGCGGCAGCAGGATGGGCAGGAACGCGAGGAAGGCGTTCGGCAGCTTGCCGTAGCTCTCGCGCAGCTCGTCGTAGGAGCGGGTGTCGATCTCCTCCTCGCTCGAGGCGGGGATCGGGGTGAACTCCTTGCGGGCGAACGTGCTCGCGTAGATCAGACCGGCGATCGCGGCCACGGCGGCGACCGGCAGACCGATCGCGATGATCAGCCCGAGGCTGTCGGTGATGCCGATGTTCTCCGCGGCGGCCAGCGGACCCGGGGTCGGTGGCACCAGCGTGTGCGTGGCGTACAGGCCGGTCATCAGCGCGATGGAGGTGGCCAGCGCGGACACCCCGGTGCGCACGGTGATGGCCTTGCGCAGTGAGTTCAGGATGACGTAACCGGAGTCGCAGAACACCGGGATGGAGACGATGTAGCCGATCAGCGACATCGTCAGGTTCGGGAACCGGGTGCCGATCACCTTGATCAGTGCCTCGGCCATCGAGATCGCGGCGCCGGAACGCTCCAGGATCACGCCGATCATGGTGCCGAACAGGATGACGAGGCCGATGTTGCCGAGCGTGCCGCCGAACGCCTCCGTCACCGTCGTGACGATGTCCGCCAGAGGCAGACGGAAGGCGAAGGCGCCCAGGATGGCGGCGCCCATCAGCGCGAGGAAGGGGCTGACCTTCCAGCGGGCGGTGACGAGCACGATGCCCGCCACGAGTAGAACGAGGATGACGAGTTCGGTCACGGTCGTGGTTCCTTAGTGGTGCCCGGCACGGGTCGCACGGTGCTCGGGAGTCCTGGGTGGGTGAGGAGTCGACAACACTGGTAGGCCGTCGAGGTGATCTCCGGGAGGGCCTCGTCCCGCATCTCCTCCAACGTCCGGGGGCCCGGAGCGATGGAGAGGGCCGCGGTGACCCCTGAACGGCGGAGCTCGTCCGCCGTGACCGACACGCTGCCCGCGATCACCACGACGGGCACGTGGGCGGGCGTGAGCCGGCGCACCGCGTCGACCACCTTCCCGCCGAGAGACTGGCTGTCGAAGCGGCCCTCGCCGGTCAGGACCAGGTCGGCCCCGCCCAGCATCCGTTCGGCGTCGAGCACCTCGGCCACCATGCGCGAACCCGGGAGGAGTTCGGCGCCGAGGATCGACGACAGGGTCGCGGGCATGCCGCCGGCGGCACCCATGCCCTCGACGTCCCGCAGGCACGAGCCGGTGGCCTCGGCCAGCACGTCGGCCAGCCTGGCGAGCCCGGTGTCGAGTACCTCGACGTCCTGCGGGCCGGCGCCCTTCTGCGGGCCGAAGACCGCCGCGGCGCCCCGTTCCCCGACCAAGGGGTTGGTGACGTCGCAGGCGATCCGCCAACGGACCTCGCGGGCGCGCGGGTCGAGCCCGGACAGGTCCACGTCGGCCAGGTTCTGGAGGTTTCCGCCTCCGTCGGGGAGCTCGGAGCCGTTGTCGTCCAGGAAGCGTGCTCCGAGTGCGGCGAGCATGCCGGTGCCGCCGTCGGTTGACGCGGAGCCGCCGATGCACAGCAGGACCTCCTCGACCCCGCGGTCGAGCAGCTCCGTGGCCAGGCGGCCCACGCCCCGGCTGCTCGCGTCACGCGGTCGGAGCGCGACGTCGGAGACCCCCGGCAGGCCGTTGGCCTCCGCGGCCTCGATCACGCCGGTCCGACCGTCGTCGGAGACGCCGAATCGGGCACGGGTGGGGCGGCCGAGCGCGTCGGTGGTCTCCACCGTGAGGGCGTCGGTTCCCCAGGCGCCGAGCAGTGCGTCGAGGGTGCCCTCGCCGCCGTCGGCGAAGGGGAGGGTGTGGACGGTCACGGCCAGGCCCTGTTCGGCGAACGCCTCGCGGGCACCTTTGGCCATGGCCTCGGCCACCTCGACGGCGGACGCACTGCCCTTGAACGAGTCGGGGATCACCGCGACCCGCGCGGCGGGTGCCTCGTCATGTTCGTGCAACTCCTTGGACATGACGCAGATCATAGAATCCCGTTCGGTGCATTTCGACGGCGTAGCGCCCAGTCTTCCTGCGCCTTTATTCGGGACGTATGTGCGAAATGCCCAGTGCGGTCTCCGCGTACAGACACATGTGCAGTGTGGTCAGGTGATCCGGACGGCGGATGTCCAACCCCGTCGTGGCCCGGATCCGCTCGACCCGCTGCAGCAGGGTGTTGCGGTGGACGAACATCGAGTCGGCGGCCTCTCGCATGGAACCGGCCGACGCCATCGCCGCCACCGTGCGGCGCTGGCCCGTGGTCAGCGGGGTGGACCGTGTCGCCATCCGGGTCAGGGAACGGCGGGGCAGATGTGCCACCGCGACCGCCACCTCCCAGGACCAGCCGTCGGGGTCCTCCAGGGTCGGTAGCAGAGCGGCGTATCGGCACAGCGCCCGCGATTCCTCCGCGTGCGACAGGAGGGTCTCCACGTCGTTGGTCAGCGGGGTCTGCGTGTGGCGGCTGTCCGAGGGCAGCCCCAGACCGCTCGGCGCCTGTGTGCGACCCGAACCGATCACCCACAGGGCCCCGTGAAGCACCGCGGCCCGTCGAGATCCCTTGCCGTTCACCCTGGTCACGGCGGTCTCCGCCAGTGACGGTGGTGACGCTCCGCCGTCCGGTCGAGGAGTGCCCGCCGTCCACAGGGCCAGCGACCACGGTGGTTTCAGTCCGGCGGAGATGAGGCGGGCCAGGGCGTCCTCCCCTCTGGTGGTGCCGGAACTCAAGGAGGCGATGAGGTCCCGGGCCTCGGTGTGCCGTCTGCTCACCGCGTCCTGTTCGAGCTCCTGGGCGATGAGGAGTTGGACGGTCAGCGCGACCACCCGCGCCAGCGGTTCGACCTCGTGCGGGCTGCCGGTCACCCCCACCACGCCCCGCAGTTCCCCGTCGATGAAGAGCGGCTCGTTCGCGCCCGGCCGGTCCGAGGTGTCCGGTTCGGGCGTGGTGACCAGGACCCTGCGCCGCTCGGAGATGACCCGTTGGGCGCCCCGGTGCAGGCTGCCCACACGGGAGGGATCGAGACAGGCGATGATCGTCCCGTGCTCGTCCATCACGTTGATGTTGTGGCTGATCGTCGGTGCGATGAGGTCGACCACCCGCTGGGCGAGCTCGCTGCTCAGGGGGGCCCGTCGCCGGTCTTCGGGCATGTCCCAAGGGTATTCGCGCCGGTCAGGTGGGCGGGTGGGTCGTCCGTCCCGGACTCTGCCGGTCGTCGCCTCGGCGGTGGGCGGCAAGACCGCTCACTCGTTGGTGGGGTGCGGGCGGGGGTGAGGCGCCCCCGACACTCCTCTTCGTCACTCAACGGCGTCAGGGAGGCTCCTCCCGAGTTCCAGGGCGGGTGGGCGAAGGCGAAGGCGCTCACGGTTCCGATCCGAGCCGATCAGATCCGGAGCGAATCCGTTGCTCCGTCGGCGTTGGCCGGACATCGTGAACCCCTTTCGCTGCGGTACAGTTGTCTGCGGTCGTGGTCTGGGCAGGGCCCAGGGCCACAGTCACGGGCCTCTAGCTCAATCGGCAGAGCAACGGACTTTTAATCCGTGGGTTCGGGGTTCGATCCCCCGGGGGCTCACCAACGGAACCCCAGGTAAAAGGCGCATTCCCTTGTGCTCATGTCCTGGGGTTCTCGTGTGCCCGGGCCCTCGCCGGCCCTCCACGTGGGCGCCCGGTCCTCACCGTGTTTCCGCCTTCGCGCTCACCCGTGGAACATCGGCCCACCGGTAGTCCCACGCGCCACCACGGATCGGCGCCGACCGGAGCCCGGCTTCCCGCACCGGAAGGGGCGTCGTTGTCGCGGTGGTCGCCCACCTGCACGATCTCCTGTGTTCCGGCTCCGCTCGGAGCGGAGCCGGAACGGAGCAGAGGTCGCGCGGCCTTGCCCAGGGCCCCCTTTCTCATGGTTCACGCTCGGCGTGCTTCGATAAAACCAAGGTCTGTTTCTTCTTGAAATGTCACAAAATGGAGGTTTTTCTCCCCTTTTGGGGTGAGGAAGACCCCTAGCGTCCGGAAACCCGGTGCGTTCGACATAGGCGCGGGGCGTGACAACGAGGAGGAACACGATGGCGAAGACGGCCGTGTCCGATCGCTGGCCCGACGAATTCACACGTGTGTGCAACCAGGATGACGAGCTGCGGGCACACGGTAGGTACTTCGACTGCTCCTACCTCCTGGACATGGAGGAACACCGGTACCAGGTGGTGATGCACCACGGGGCGGTCGAGAAGATCCTGGTCGACCCGGGGCCGCTGGACCTGCGCTACCAGTTCCTCGTCAGGGCGAGCGCGGATACCTGGCGGGAGTTCGGAAAGAAGGAACCGCGCCCGATGTGCCACGGGATCTGGGCGGCCACCTTCCGGGAGGACATGGAGCTGCAAGGAGACCTGCTCGTACTCATGCAGAACCTGCGGTGCTTCACCCGACAGATGGAACTGCTCCGTGTGAGCGGTGTTCCGGTGTGAGGCGCACGTTACCGACGGCAGCGAACACGGGATCTGCCCTGGAGCAGACGGAAAGGAAGGCATCGACATGGCTGAGTTCTCACCGGTGACCGGACGCTACGTGACCTTCGACGTGCTGGGTGACGAATGCAGGGTCTTCTATCTGGAGAACGGGGAAGGGCAGCCCCTCCTCTGCCAGCACACGGCGGGCTGCCACAACCACCAGTGGCGGTACCTGCTGGAGGATGAGGACATCACCAGCCGGTACCGAGTGATCGCCTACGACCTGACCCGCCATGGCAAGTCCGATCCCCCGGCCAACAAGAAGTGGTGGAAGGAGGAGTACCGGCTCACCACGGAGTGGTACACCGCCTTCGTCACCGGCTTTTGCGACGCGCTCGAACTGGAGGCCCCGATCTTCGCGGGTTGCTCCTTCGGTGGCAACGAGGCGTTGCAGCTGGCGCTTCACCACCCCGATCGCTTCGGTGGGGTCATCGCGATCGAGGGGGCCGACCACTCTCCGGGGTTCTTCCTCGACTGGTGGCAGCACCCCCACGCCAACGCGGCCCAGGTCTCGGCCAGCGGCGTGTGGGACCTCATGGCACCGCAGTCTCCGGACGGCGACCGCGCCGCGACGTGGTTCTACTACTCGCAGGGAGCGGAGGCGTTCCGAGGCGACCTGTACTTCTATTCGGTGGACCACGACCTTCGTGGCCGTTTGGGAGAGATCGACACGACCAACTGTCCGCTGGTCATGATCACCGGTGAGTACGACTACCTCACGCCTCCGGAGAAGAGCAGGCACACCGCCGAAGGCATCGAAGGTGCCGTGTTCATGGAGATGGAGAAGATCGGTCACTTCCCCATGAGCGAGAACTACCCGGTGTTCAAGGGGTACTTCCAACAGGCGCTCGACACCATCAGGCAAAAGAGCTGAGTGGAGACGGAAGGCGTCCCCGTGGCGCAGGCCCTCCGCAATGGCACCGCGGGGACGTGATCAGGGCAGAGCGCCGCACGGTTCCTCCGGGAACCGCGGGAGGACGGCGTGGACAGGGCTTCGGCCTGGCGGGAGCAGCCCCTACACGGGCGTGGACCCCCTTCGGGCCGAGGATCTCCGTTGCCGTGCGGGTGACCCTGATCCGTTCCTCGTCGTCCAGGGTGGTGAACTCACCGACAGAACGTCGAGCACGGCGAACCGACCTGGCTGAGGTGGGTGGCGACCATGTCACGTTCCACCACCACGGCCCTCACAGCCACGACGACCAAGAACGGCAGGGACCCGATGCGGACCGGGCGATCATCGAGGTCGGTGCTCGCGTATGGTGGAGGCCGCCTCGTGAAGTGAGGCGGTGACCAGCTCGTGGAGTTCGGTGGTCTCCCATGGAGTCACCGTGAACACGGACCGCCCCAGCCACGTGGGGTCCTCGACCCGCACCACGCCGACGCCCGCGGGTACCGAGGGCATGAGCATCTCCGGCAGGAGACAGATCCCGAGCCCGGCGGAGACCAGGCCGAGCCGGGCGGTCCAGCTGCGGGCACGGCATCGGACGACGGGGTCCGCGAGCGTCGGCCAGGCACCGAAGCGAGGTTCGTCGCGCGACCCCCGCCCGACGATCCACGGCTCGTTCGCGATTTCCGCCAAGGGGACGCGGGCCGCGCCATGGAGACGGTGCCCGGTCGATACGCCCACGCACAGTTCGCCGGTTTCCAAGGGGGTCGTCCGCAGGCCCTCCAAGGCCGCCTGAGGCAGTCCCTGCCCCACGGCGACGACCGCGACGTCGAGGCGGCCGGCGGCGACCTGCTGAACGAGGGCCGGGGACGACGCTTCGGCCAACGTGAAGGCCACCCTCGGACGGTGTTCCGTCAGGCGGGCCAGGGCCCGGGGGAGCAGGGCG
Organism: Nocardiopsis listeri; assembly: GCF_020741345.1. GTDB lineage: Bacteria > Actinomycetota > Actinomycetes > Streptosporangiales > Streptosporangiaceae > Nocardiopsis > Nocardiopsis listeri_A. The sequence goes on along the minus strand of NZ_DYZD01000364.1, from coordinate 4,555 downwards.
GCGTTCGCGGCCGGGAAGGCCCCCACCCGCACCCGCAGCTCCCGGTCGGAATCCAGCTCATCGATGCTCTGTTCGAGGTGTTCGAGTCGGGTGAGGGTCTCGGTCGCGAACCGTGCGACCACGGTGCCGGCGCGGGTGAGGGACACACCGCGCGGGTGACGGACGAAGAGCGGTCTGCCCACGGCGGCCTCCGCCGCGGCCACCTGGCGTGAGACCGCCGGTTGGGAGTACCCGAGGGCCCGGGCGGCCTCGCTCAGGGACTTGTGCGTCGCCACGGCGCGTACGACACGCAGCGAGCTCATCGAGATGTCGGACATCCTCCCAGCCTAGCCATGCGAAAAGGTTATGGATATCGACGAAGACCTGCATATCCGTTAGGGACTAGGCCCGTGGCGGGGAGGTGTTGGAACCATTGACGGTAGAAGCACTGAAGACAGGGACACCGGCCATGAGTGAATTCATCTCGCCCGACGACACCAGGTACGACGAGCGCTCTCGGGCGTTGATCCGGATCGGCCGTGAGGCCATCGCGGTGGCCGACGACGAGAGGCTCGATCGGTACTTCGCCGAGGACTTCGTCTTCCACGGACCGGACGGCGACATGGGGTACGCCGAGCTCAGGTCGTTCTTCGCGGCGATGCGGAGCGCCTTCGAGGGGTTCTCCTGCGAGCGTAGGGAACTCGTCGCCGAGGGCGCCTTCATCGCGGCCCGCACGTCGATGTCGGGTGTGTTCGTCTCCCGCTTCGACGCTTCGCCGATCGGGCCCATCGAGCCCACCGGAAAGCCGATGCGGCTCGAACTGATCAACTTCTTCCGCTACGACGAGGACGGTCTGCTGGCCGAGGAATGGGTTCAGTACGACAACCTCGGCTTCCTGCGCCTGCTCGGGGTCGATCCGACCGAGCCGACGGGAGCACCGGGAGGTCAGGCCACGAGGCCCCGACGGTAGGCGTAGATGACCGCCTGCACACGATCGCGAAGGTTCAGCTTGGTGAGGATGCGCGAAACGAAGGTCTTCACCGTCTCCTGGCTCAGAGTGAGCGCTGAGGCGATCTCCCGGTTCGAGAGCCCCTCCGCGATCAGGTGCAGGACCTCCAGCTCGCGGGGTGTCAACCGGGTCTCCTTCCTGTCCCGCTCCACGGGCCGCACCCGGGCGGCGTAGGTACCCACGAGCTGTCGGGTCACCACGGGATCCAACAGGGCCGCGCCCGTGGACACGGTCCGGATCCCGTGCAGCAGCTGGGCCGGCGGCGCGTCCTTGAGCAGGAACCCGCCGGCCCCGGCGCGCAGCGCCTCGTACACGTATTCGTCCAGGTTGAACGTGGTCACCACGAGCACCTTGGTCGGTTCGGCCACCCCGACCCCGGCCAACAGGCGGGTGGCCTCGATGCCGTCGAGCACCGGCATGCGCACGTCCATCACGACCACGTCCGGCTTCAATCGGGCGCAGAGATCGACCGCCTCCCTGCCGTTACCGCACTCGGCGACCACCTCCATGTCCGGCTGTGCGTCGATGACGGTGGTCAGACCGGTACGGATCAGCATCTGGTCGTCGCAGACCAGGACCCGGATGGTCCCGCTCACGAGCGGCCCCCCACGGGAACACGGGCTTCGACGGCGAATCCACCGTCGGAGCGTTCACCCGCGCTGAAGTCGCCGCCCAACACCTCGACGCGTTCGCGCAGGCCGGTCAGACCCCGCCCACCGCCACCGGTGGACGCGATCGGCCTGCCGGGCCCGTCCGTGTCGACCCGCACCGTGATCTCCTTCTTTCCGTGGCGCACCCGAACCGAGGTGGGGGTGCCATGGGCGTACTTGAGGGCGTTGGTCAGGGCCTCCTGAACGACCCTGAAGGCCACGAAGTCGGCACTGCCCGACGACTCCGCGGGGGCGCCCTCCTCGGTGAACTCCACCGGCTGGCCCGCTCCGCGCGTATGCTCCACGAGCTCCGAAAGCCCGCCGGTGTGCGGAGTACGGGTCTGGGAACCGTGGTCGGGGTCGATCAGTTCGAGCAGACGGCGCAGGTCGGAGGTGGCCCGACGCCCGGTGTCGGTGACCGTGGCCAGGGCCTGGTCGAGACGGTCGGGTGCGGCTGTCAGGTACCGCGCCGCCTCCGTCTGGACCACCATGGCCGTCACGTGGTGGGTCACCACGTCGTGGAGTTCGCGGGCGATACGGGCCCGATCGGCCGCCAGGGCGTCCTGGGCGACCCGGTGACGGCGTTCGGCCTCGGCGATCCGGGTGGAGCGCAACCACGAGCCGATGCCCCACACCAGCACCACCGCCAGGTAGAACAGCACGAACTCGCTCACCGGCTCGCCGGTGCCGATCCGGTACAGCACGACCGCCAGCGGCACGTACGCCAGGGAGAACAGCAGCGCGGTGAGGCGTCGCCGCCGCTCCAGGTGCACACCCGCGCTCAGCACCGCCATGGCCAGCCCGGTCCCGGCGACCGTGTGGTAGCCGAGGAGCTGGTCGACGGCGAAACCGACCGCGATCAGCGCCAGACACACCGTGGGCCAGCGCCGACGAATGGCGAGCGGGAAGCTCTGGAGGGCGATCACCACGACGGCCAGGGCGTCGAAGGGCCGGTCGGGCACACCCCCGACCTGTGTGCCGTAGTTGAAGAACATCGGCATGAACGAGGGGACGAAGAGGAACAGGGCCAGGGGGAGGTCCCGGATGACGACGTCGAGACGGTGCCAAGGCTCGGACACCCGCCGTAGAACGTTCATCGGGCGAGTGTAGCGGCGTCGGCGCGGTCGGAACGACGCATGGGCACCAGGTTCCGGCGGCGGCGGGCGACCCACAGGTACACCACGGTCGCGAGCACGAGGAACACCAGGGAGTACAGGCTCGCCTCCGGGCCGAAGTCGCCGCCGGTGACGAGCAGCGGCCCCGAGGTGGTGGCGTCCAGCAGGCCCGCGGGGGTGCCGTTTCCGGAGACCTCGGTGCTGAAGATCGCCGAAGCCGCGAAGTTCCATCCGAAGTGGATGCCGATGGGCAGCCACAGGCTGCGGGTGACCACGTACGCGGCGGCGAGCAGGCCACCGGCCCCGACGGTGATGATGGCGATGCCCGGCAGGCTCGCGTTCGGGTTGGGCAGGTGCCACAGGCCGAACAGCACGGAGGAGACCACCACCGCGATCCACGTTCCGGCGCCCCTCTCGATGAACCGGAACAGGACGCCGCGGAACAGTACCTCTTCGGTCACCGCGGCGGCGGCCATGAAACCGAACAAGCCCACCGCGCCGGTCAGCGACCCCATGCCGTCGACCCTGTAGTAGCCGAGGAAGGCGATGTTGACGATGACGCACGCGAACAGCAGGACACCGACCAGCGTTCCTCCGCCGAGCCCCGCGAAGACGCCCTCGCGGGTCAGGTCCGTGGCGGGCCGCCGTTCGGTCAGGCGGACCACCCACCGGTAGGCGACCAGTGTGATCAGCGCGGTCGACAGGCCGAGCCCGAGGGTGAGCCACGGGTTCCCCCCGACCGCCATGACGACCTGACCACCGACGAGACCGACCGCCACGACGGCCAGGAGCTGTAGGAACAGCCTCATGATCTTTCCCTTCACCGAGTACACGACCGGACCACCGCGGCCGTGGGAAGGACGCTACGGATCCGGGCTCGCCGGGTCGTCACCGTGCGGTGGACACCTGCGTGTGGCTCTCATGGGGGACAAGTGGTCGGTGGTTGGAGCGCGCACCGCATCGATTCCGTGCGCACGGAGGAACCGGGTGGGAAGGGAAACGGTGCCCACCGGGGGATGGTGGGCACCGTGGGATGGGTGGGAGTGACACCGAACGGGGTGATGTCCTCCAGGTCCCTGACGTGGGACGGCGACTAGCGGGAGATGTCGTCCGGGCCTCGGAGGGGGCCGTGGTAGAACTCGTGGCTCGGCTCGTCGTCGGGCACCGGCGGGTGGGTGGGACCGTCCTCGCCGGCGGCGCGGGCGGCGGCGATGGGGATGTCGAGTGCTCTCATCGTCTGGGTGACCCGGTTGCGCAGGTCGGGGAGCATCGCGTACAGCACGTCGCCGGGGCAGGCCGTGGCGTTGAAGTCCCGGTGACCGACGATCGCGCTCGGGTTGAGCCCGTACGCGCCGCACAACCAGGCCAGGGTCTCCACCAGGGAATCGGTCAGGGCCTGGGTCGGGCTCGCGCTCGTGTAGGTGCCCTCGTTCTCGATACCGATGGCCGAGCTGTTGTAGTTGGCCACGTGGGTGCCCACGACGTGCTGACCGGCGGCGATGGACTCCGGGGTGCGGTCCCGGCCCTCCATCACGTACCCGCCGCGGCTGATGGTGAGCTGCTGGCCTGTGTCGATCCAGCCGTTGGAGTCCATGTGGTAGTTCTGAATCGACTTGGACAGGTTCAGACCGTGGTCGAGCGAGTAGTCGGTGCTGTTGGGTGTGGCGGTGTGGTGGACCACGATGTAGCTCGGCGCGTTGTTCAGCACCTGGATGGGTGAGCTCGGTGGACGGGCGTTCCAGGAACCGCGCCAGTAGAGCTCCGGGGCGGCGGCCTGGATCGGGTTGCTCGTCTGAGCGGAG
>NZ_DYZD01000363.1 GCF_020741345.1 Nocardiopsis listeri | reverse complement strand
GGGCCCACCTGTCGGTGGACCCCTCTCACTGCTCTGTCGGGACGGCGGGATTTGAACCCACGACCCCTTGACCCCCAGTCAAGTGCGCTGCCAAACTGCGCTACGTCCCGTCCGTCGGACCTACACCGTCTCCGGAGCGGCCAACGGAGACGACTCTATCGCATCTCCCGAGCCGTTCGCACCACGGTTCCATCTGCGCAAGATCGGTCAAGCGGATCCGGGGGTCGGATGAAGATACTGGTCCCATGACCGACCCCACCACCGGACGCGACCGGCTACGTGAACTGCTCGACGCCGTCCTGGCCGAGGACAACGCCCGCCTGAGCGACATGGCCGGGCAGGCGCACGCCTCACCGTTCCACTTCAGCCGCACCTTCGCCCGGGACACCGGCGAATCACCCGTGGCACTGCGCCGTCGGGTGCTGTTGGAGAGGGCCGCCTGGCAGATCGGGCAGGGCACCGGGGTCACCGACGCCGCGTTCGCCGCCGGATACGAGTCCGTCGAGGGGTTCACCCGCGCGTTCGCACGCGCCTTCGGTCACCCGCCCAGCGCCACCACGGCCGGCAGCGGCCGGTGGCTGACCGCACCCAACGGGGTCCACTTCCATCCGCCGTTCCACCTGTGGGTGGAGGAGAACCCGAAGGGACGACCCGACATGGACCTCACCACCTTCCAGGTGCACCACGACATCGACGACACGGCCCTGCTCATCGACCTGGCCGCCGGTCTGTCCGAGGAGGAGTACCGGAAGGTGCGCTCCCCCGGTCGGACCGTCCTGACCTGGGACGGGCCGGAGGAGTCGATCGCGCAGGGGCTGGAGTGCCTGGTGCGGTCCAAGGAGGTGTGGCTGGCCTCCATCGAGGGGGCCGACTTCCCCGAACACGGGGACGACGACCCGGCGTCGCTGCGGGAACGGCACCGCGAGGCGGGGGCACGGTGGATCGCCACCATCGGTGACATCGGACGCCGGGGCGCCTGGAGCGACCGGTTGATCGACGCGCTGTGCGATCCACCGGAGAGCTTCGTCCTCGGCAGCGTGGTCGTGCACGTGCTCACCTTCGCCGCGCACCGGAGGCAGTCGGCACGGCACATGCTGCGCGAGGCGGGCGTGGAGGTGGGCCACGGGGATCCCATCGAATGGCTACAGGACCGATACGGAGGAACGACATGACCAGGACCGTCTACGAGACCGCCACCAGCCTGGACGGGTTCATCGCCGACCAGGACAACTCTTTGGAGTGGCTGTTCGCGGTGGAAGGCGCTCAAGAGGGTGAGGCGATCGACTCCACCGCCGAGTTCATCAACGGCGCGGGCGCGATCCTCACCGGGGCGACCACCTACGAGTGGATCCTCCAGGAGCAGGGGCACAAGCCCTGGCCGCACCAGGCCCCCACCTGGGTGCTGACCCATCGCGACCTGCCCCGGGTCGAGGGGGACCTTCGGTTCCTCAGCGCCGACACCGACGAGGAGCTGCGCGCACTGCACGAGGAGATGGTGAGGACCGCCGACGGCAAGGACATCTGGGTGGTCGGCGGTGGACGCGTCGCCGCCGAGCTGGCCAGGTTGGGGCTGCTCGACGAGGTCCGGGTGTCGATCGCCCCGGTCAGTCTGGGCGGTGGCGCCCCCCTGCTGGACGGCCGTGTACGGCTGCGGCCCTTGTCGGCCCGGCTCGCGGGCGCGTTCGCCTGCCTGAACTACGAGGTCGTCAAGGACTGACCGCCTACGGCTCGGCCAGCAGTTCCGCCGCCTCGGCCACTTGGTCCTCGTCCAGGACGGGGATCCCGTGTGCAATCAGCAGGTGGGCGGTGACGCCCTCCCCCGTGACCTTGCGCCCGGAGAAGGTGCCATCGAACACCTGGTGGGAGCCGCAGGAGGGGCTGGACTGCTTGAGCAGCGCCACGGCCACGTCGTGGGCCTGCGCGGTGGCCAGCGCCGCGCGGGCTCCGGAGACGAAGTGATCGGTCACGTCCACGCCTTCGGGGGTGAGGATGCGGGCGCGCCCGGCGAGGACGTCGGCTGCGTCGGCGCCCGGCTCGATCTCGGCCGGTGGTCGGGGCACGGGCAGCCCGCCGGCGATCTCGGGGCAGTGCACGACCAGGCGCCCCTCGGCACGCCAGCGTTCGACGGTGGCGTCGTCCACCGGTTTGGCCCGCCCGTCGAAGCGGACCCTGCGGCCCATCAGACAGGCGCTCACCAGCACTTTGCGCATACGGCCACGCTACCCGGCCCCGACACGGCCACATCCCACGCTTTTCTCACTCACGGTGCTTATCTGGATTCTTCACGTGATCACTGGGAGGGGAAGACGTGAGCGAGACACCACCCGAGAGCGGTGCGAGCCCCAAGGGCACCCGGGTACTGGAGACCGACCACCGCACCACCCGCAAGGCCGTCACCGCCGCGGCCATCGGTAACGCGACCGAATGGTTCGACTTCGGTGTCTACAGCTACCTGGCCACCACGATCGGGCTGGTGTTCTACCCGTCCCAGTCGGGTGGCGTCCAACTGATCGCGACCTTCACCACCTTCGCCGCGGCGTTCCTCGTCCGCCCCCTCGGTGGTCTGTTCTTCGGTCCGCTCGGCGACAGGGTCGGCCGCAAACAGGTGCTCGCCTTCACCATGCTGCTCATGGCGGCGAGCACGTTCGCGATCGGGCTCATCCCCTCGGCGGAGACGATCGGCATCGCCGCCCCGATCCTGCTTCTGGTCGCGCGCATGTCGCAGGGCTTCTCCACCGGTGGCGAGTACGGCGGAGCGACCACCTTCATCGCCGAATACTCGCCCGACAAGCGTCGCGGGTTCCTGGCCTCCTGGCTGGAGTTCGGCACGATCAGCGGTTACGTGGCCGGCGCCTCCATCGTCACGCTGATGACGGTGGCCCTGGGCAGCGAGACCATGGTGGAGTGGGGTTGGCGTATCCCGTTCCTGTTGGCGCTTCCGCTGGGCGGCATCGGCCTGTACCTGCGTCTCAAACTGGACGACACCCCGATCTTCGAGGGTTCCTCGGAGAGCTTCGCCAAGGACTCCGCCGGTGAACGTCGCAAGGGCCAGCTTCGGGAGACCTTCGTCGACCAGTGGCGCGCCATGCTTCTGTGCATGGGCCTGATCCTGGTCTTCAACGTCAACAACTACATGGTGACGGCCTACCTGCCCACCTATCTGGAGACCGAACTCGACTACGGAGCCTCTGCGGCGCTGGTGATCACCCTGGGCGGCATGGTGTTCATCCTCGCCACGGTCGCCCTGGTCGGGCATCTCAGCGACCGGGTGGGCCGCAGGCCGGTGTTGTTCACCGGCAGCCTGCTCTCGATCGTGCTGTCCCTACCGGCCTTCTGGCTGATGCAGCGCGGTGACCTGTGGGCGGTCGCCCTGGGTGTGGTGGTCCTGGCGATCACCCTGGTGCACTTCTCCGGTGCGGGGCCCGGCGCCCTGCCGGCGTTCTTCCCCACCAAGGTCCGCTATGGCGCGCTGGCCGTCAGCTTCAACGTCTCGGTGGCGTTGTTCGGCGGCACCACCCCGTTGGTCTCGGAGTCCCTGATCCAGGCCACCGGCAACCTCTACGCCCCCGCCTGGCTGCTCATGGCCGCCGGGGTGGTGGGCGTCCTGGTGGTGTGGCGGATGCGGGAGAGCGCAGGTCGACCGTTGCCGGGCGCACCGGCCATCCCGGTGCCGAGTCCGCGCAAGAACGTGGAACCGGCTCCGAGGCCGCGCTACAGCAACGTGCGCCGCCTGCCCTGAGCGTCCTGACCGAACTCGACGAAGGGGCGCCCCGTCACCAGTGAACTGGTCCCCGATAGTTGGACTGGGAAATCCAGTTCCATCTACCGGGGAGCAGTTCAGATCAGGGAGCCCTTTCCACTCACGCGTGGAACCCTAGCGACGGCCGCCGGACCTGCGGTCCGAACGCACGCTGCCCTTGGAGGCGCGGCCCGGGGCCCCGCCCTTCTTCTCCCGGATACGCATGCTGATGTGCACCGGGGTGCCCTGGAAACCGAAGTCCTCGCGCAGGCGCCGCTCGACGAACCGGCGGTAGTTGTCCTCCAGGAACCCGGTCGTGAACAGGATGAAGTGCGGCGGACGCGATCCGGCCTGGGTCCCGAACAGGATCTTGGGCTGCTTGCCACCACGCGCCGGCGGCGGGGTGGCCGCCACCAACTCCTTGAGCCAGTTGTTGAGCTGACCGGTGGGGATGCGCTGGTTCCAACCCATCAGGCTGGTCTCGATCGCGGGGACCAACCGCTCCATGTGGCGGCCGGTGGCGGCGGAGATGTTCACCCGGGGCGCCCACGACACCCGCGACAGCTGCCGGTCGATCTCCTTCTCCAGGTAGATCCGGCGTTCCTCGTCCAGGATGTCCCACTTGTTGAAGGCCAGGACCAGACCCCGGCCGGCCTCGACGACCTGCTCGACCACGCGGATGTCCTGCTCGGCGAGCGGCTCGCTGACGTCGATCAGCACCACCGCGACCTCGGCCCGTTCCAGGGCGCTGCCGGTGCGCATCGTCGCGTAGTAGTCCGCGCCCTGCAGCGCGCGGAACTTGCGACGGATACCGGCCGTGTCGATGAACTTCCAGGTCTGGCCGCCCAGCTCGATGAGCTCGTCGACCGCGTCACGGGTGGTACCCGCCACGGAGTCCACGACCACCCGGTCCTCGCCGGCCAGCCGGTTGAGCAGGCTGGACTTACCGACGTTGGGCCGCCCCACCAGGGCCACCCGGGACGGACCGTCCTCGCCGTCGCTCTCGTCGTCACCCTGGGGGGTCTCGGGAAAGGCCTCCACCACGGCGTCGAGCATGTCGCCGGTACCGCGACCGTGCAGGGCACTGATCGGGAAGGGCTCCCCCACACCGAGGTTCCACAGGTTGAGGGCGTCGGCCTCCTGCTGACCACCGTCGACCTTGTTCGCGGCCAGGACCACGGGACGCTTGGTGGCGCGCAGCACACGGGTGACGGCCTCATCGGCGTCGGTGATGCCGACCGTCGCGTCCACCACGAACAGGATCACGTCGGCGGTCTGCGCCGCGTACTCGGCCTGACGGGCGACCATCGCGGCCAACCCGCTGACGCTGGTCTCCCAACCCCCGGTGTCCACCAGGGTGAACCGGTTGTTCTGCCATTCGGCGTCGTAGGCGACCCGGTCACGGGTCACGCCCGGCACGTCCTCGACCACGGCCTCACGGCGACCGATGATCCGGTTCACCAGGCTGGACTTACCTACGTTGGGTCGACCGACCACCGCCACTACGGGCAGGGCCGACTCGGTGTCCTCGGACTCGTATCCCACATCGGACACGTCGAACTCGCTCATTGCTCACTACTCCCGGTTCGAGGTCCTCGCGCGCCCAGGATGCGTGCCGCGAGGATGCTGAAATACCACGGGGAAACCCCCCGTGGTGATGCCGGCGTCGCCGGTGGTGCTATCCGACCTTGGCCTCGTCGGCCAGTTCGACCACCAGGGCCACGACCTCCTCCAGCGTCAGGCCGGTGGTGTCGAGCTCGGTGGCGTCGGCGGTCCGGGTCAGCGGCGAGTGGGCGCGGCTGGAGTCCAGCTTGTCGCGGCGGGCCAGGTCGGCCTGGGTGGCGGCGACGTCGCCGGTCCGGACCTCCTTGCTGCGCCGCTGCGCGCGGGCCTCGGCGCTGGCGGTGATGAACAGCTTCACCGGAGCGTCGGGGGCCACCACCGTGGTGATGTCCCGGCCCTCGACCACGATGCCGGCCGACTCGGCTCTGGCGGCCTCGATGATCTCGCGTTGGGTGCGCACCAGCAGCGCGCGCGCCTCGGGCACCGCCGAGACCGCGCTGACGTTGGTGGTGACGTCCTTGCCGCGAATGTCGGTGGCCACGTCCCGGCCGTCGACCGTCACGGTGGGCGCGTCCGGGTCGGTACCCATGGAGATCACGGGACGCTCGACGTTGGCGGCCACCGCGGCGGCGTCGTTCACGTCCACGCCGTGGTGCAACATCCACCAGGTCAGGGCCCGGTACATGGCCCCGGTGTCGAGGTAGCGCAGCTCACGCACCCGGGCCACGCCCTTGGCCGTGCTCGACTTGCCCGACCCGGAGGGACCGTCGATGGCGATGACGATTCCGGTGTGCTGCGCGCTCACTACTGCTGACTCCCTCGGTCCACTCTTTGCCGACGCCCAAGACTACCTTCGCGCGACTCGCCCTCGGACCACAGCGTAGAACGGTCTCACACCCCCGGGTGGACCGACCATCCGTCGGCCGAAAGCGCCTCGGCGAGGGTGTCGACCGCCTCCGGCAGCACGTACAGCTCGGCCACACCCAGTGGCAGGCCCGGGCTGTGCTCGATGCGCACGTCCTCGATGTTGACCCCGGCGGTGGCGGCGGCCGCGAACAGACGACCCAACGACCCGGGTTCGTCGGGGATGACCACGGGGATGACGGTGTACTCCGGACGACGGACCGAACCGTGCTTGCCGGGGATGCGTCCGTGCCCGGAACGGCCACGCTCCAGCAGGTCCCGGACGGGTTCCGCCGTATGGTCGACCAACGCCTTCGCGGTGGCGGCCAGGTCCGCGGCCACCTCGCTCAGCACCCGCGCCACCGGGGCGGCGTTGTGGGTGAGGATCTCCTCCCACATCCGCGGATCGCCGCCGGCGATGCGGGTGACGTCGCGCACCCCCTGACCGGCGAGCGCCAACGCGGTCTCGTCCCCGCCCAACAGCCGCGCGGCCACCGCGGAGGAGGCCACGTGCGGAACGTGAGAGACCAGCGCCACCGCCCGGTCGTGCGCGTCG
>NZ_DYZD01000362.1 GCF_020741345.1 Nocardiopsis listeri | reverse complement strand
GCCGCCGGCCCCACCGTCGCCGGAGGTACATCCGGCGACCAGCACCACCACTCCGAGCAGCGTCGCCCCTACCCGTGCCCTCAGCCCCACCCGAATCCGCCTCCACTCGTCCAACACGTCGCGTCCCGATTGTCGCGGACCCGGCCACGCGCTCGGTCCGGCCCCTCCACGGGCACGGGCACCGACCGGTTCTCGTTCGGCCGGCCCTCAGCCCGTCAGCAGGGCGGAGGTCATGGCCTCCATCGCGATCTGTGGGTGCACGTTCGCGGCGATCCGTTCCCGGCACGCCATGATCGCGTCGATCCGGCGCAGGGTGGACTCGGGTGGGCCGGAACGGGCGATCCGTTCCAGGTCGCCGGAGCGTTCCGCGGTGGACAGTTCCACGGTCGCGCCCAGTTGGAGCGCGAGGACGTCCCGGTAGAAGGCGGCCAGGTCCAGTAGGGCACGGTCGTAGGAGTCTCGCTTGATCCGGGTCGCCCGCCGCTTCTGGCGCTCCTCCAGGTCCTTGAGCGCCCCGGCGGCACCGCGAAGGGCCTTGGCAACGCCCTTGCCGGTGGAACCCTCGCCGAAGGCCGCCTTGAGTTCGCCCTTTTCCTTGTCGTTCAGCGCCGTGGTGAGCGCCTTGGACTCCTCCTCGGCGATCTCGTACAGCCGGGCGGCGGCGGTGACGCATGAGCCCAGGCCGGTCAACCCGACCGGGATGGACAGGACCTCCTCTCGGCGGCGGCGCGCCTCGGGCTCCGTGGCCAGTTGCCGGGCCCGGTCCACGCGGCCGGCCGCGGCCCGGGCCGCGGCCTCGGCGGTCACAGCGTCCACCCCGTCACGCTGCACGAGGGAGTCGACGATCTGCCGGGTGCCGGGGGTGGCCAGAGTGACCAGGCGGCAGCGGGAGCGGATCGTGATGAGCAGGTCGTCCGGGGTGGGGGTGCACAGCAGCCACACCGTTCGTGGCGAGGGTTCCTCCACCGCCTTGAGCAGGGCGTTGGAAGCGGCCTCGGTGGCACGGTCGGCGTCCTCGAAGAGCACGATCCGGAAGTTGCCGCCCGAGGGCTTGGAGCCGGCTCGCAGCACCAGGTCGCGGGTGGCCGACACACCGAAGCTGAGTCCGCTGGGGCGGACGTAGAGCACGTCCGGGTGGGTACCGGCCAGGACCTGGTGGCAGGAGTCGCAGTGGCCGCAGCCACCCTCCCGGCATTGCAGGGCGGCGGCGAAGGCACGCGCGGCCTCCTCGCGGCCCGAGCCGGGTGGGCCGGTGAACAGCCACGCGTGGGTCATGCCGGTACCGCGACCCCCTGCGAGGAGATCCGCGGCGCCCTGGACCGCGCGCCCCAATCGGGCGGCGGCCACCTGCTGGCCGACGAGGTCGTCGAAGACCGTCACGCGCTTCCCCCATCAACGACTCACTGGTTCGGTCTCCAGGATAGGAGCCGGCACCGACGCCCGGACCGTTTTCCACAGGCCCTCTCCCTCGGAACCGGCGGGGGTCCGCGCCCTCCCGCAGGACCCGACGCGACCCTTCCTCTTCGGTTGTCATCGGGGCCGGACCAGGTCAGAAGGGGTTTGGAGGCGAACTTCCGTCGGGGGCGACGAATCTCTCCGTGTAGAGGGCGGCCGCGACGGGGGCGCCGCCCGAACCGCAGAAGGAGAACATGTGTCGAAGGCACGAGGGATCACGATGCTGTTCGCGTCGGGCGCCATGGTCGCCGGGTTCGGCCTCGCGGGGGCACCGGCCGCGCTGGCGGACGGCCCGAACACGCCGCCCGAGGTTGTCACCGCGATCGAGGCCGCCGCGTGGCCCGAGCTGGAGGAGGGCCAGGAGACCTGGGAGGTCGCGGTCGTCAAGTTCCTGATGGTGGAGTACGGCTACCTCGACGTCACCGAGGCCACCGAGGTGTTCGACGAGCGGCTGACCGAGGCCGTGACGGACTATCAGGGGGACGAGGGCCTCGACGCGAACGGAACCGTCGACGAGCCGACGTGGGAGGCCCTGACCGAGGACCTGGGCATCGTCCGCCAGGGCGACAGCGGCAACCTGGTGAAGGCCGTGCAGTACTCGCTGATCTCCGGCCACGGCTACGACCTGGACCTGGACGGCCGGTTCGGCGGGGCCACGCGTGAAGCGGTGGTCGACTTCCAGACCGGCGCGGGGATCGACGCCGACGGCGAGGTCGGTCCGATCACCTTCCAGGCCCTGTTGACGCCCGAAGAGGTCTCCGTCGACTGACCCCTGACCAAGGACACCGTGTCCCGGCCGTCGGGTGGGTCCTCGACCGGGACACGGCCATACCGCCGAGGAAGCGAAAGGGTCTCCCACCGCGTTCGGTGGGAGACCCTTTCGTGTGCGGCCCTGGCCCGGGCGCTACTCCGGTCGGATCACCGGGATCATGCCGGTGACGGCCTCTGACTCGGCGTCGATGGGGTCGGGCAGCAGCGGGCGCACCCGACGCTGGATCTCACGGGCGATCCGCTCCCGGGTCTCGCTCGCGTCCAGGACCAGGTAGCGGTCCGGGTCCGCTTCGGCCAAGGCGCGGAAGCCCTTCCGAACGCGTTCGTGGAACTCGGCCGACTCCGACTCGATCCGGTCGGCGGGGCCGCCCAGTCGCGCGAGCCCCTCCTGGGGACGTACGTCCAGCAGCACCGTCAGGTCCGGCACCAGCCCTTGGGTGGCCCAGTCGCTGATCTCCTGGATCTCGGAGACCGCCAGGTCGCGTCCGGCTCCCTGGTAGGCCAACAACGAGTCGACGTAACGGTCGCTGATCACCACGGCGCCGCGGCGCAGCGCCGGCAGGATCTCCTGCTGCACGTGGTCGGCCTTGTCCGCCGCGTACAGGAGCACCTCGGCGCGGTCGGTGATGTGCGAGTTCTCACGGTCCAGCAGGAGACCGCGCAGTCGCATGCCCAGCTTGGTGGCGCCCGGCTGACGGGTACCCACCACCTCGAAGCCCTGGTCGCGCAGCCACACGGTCAGGTCACGGACCTGGGTGGACTTGCCGGCGCCCTCTCCGCCCTCCAGGACGATGAAGGCCCCGGCGACGGTGGCCTCCTCCGTCTCCTCGGTGCGGGGGCTGACCCCGCGCAGGGCGGCGAACAGCTCCGGAAGCAGTCCCGGGCCCGCCTCGGGGTCCTCGGTGTTGGCCTGGTGGTAGGTGACGAAGCCGAGTGCGAGGGCGATGAGACCGCCCACGAGCAGGACCAGCCCACTGCCGTACAGGGAGTAGGTGAGGGGTCCGCCGAGCGGGAACTCGTGGTCCCCTGCGAATCCGGCGGCGACCGGGGCCAGGACGGCGGCGGTGAGCAGCGCGACCCGACCGGTGGCGTGCAGGAGTGCGAACGCGCTCCCGCGCCGGTCCTCATCGACCTCGACACTGATCAACCAGGTACCGGTGGCCCAGGCCAGACCGGCTCCCAGACCGAGCACGAACGCCAGGACCGCCGACAGGACCATGTCGGTGACGGCGCCGGCGATGAGCAGCGACAACGCGGCCAGCCCCACGGACAGCCCGAGGAAACGGCGGCGGCTGAACTGCTTGAGCACACGCGGCGCGGAGACCACGCCCAGGCCCAGGCCCAGGAAGAGCGCGGCCACCAGGACACCGAAGCCTGCGTTGCCCGCTCCGAGGTTCTCCACGTGCGGCCGGCCCAGGCCGATGACCAGACCACCCGCGGCGGCGGTGACGGCGAGCCCGAAGAGCACGCCCCGGGTGAGCGGACCGGAGCCCACGGCCTCACGCCCGTTGCCGAGCGAACGCATCAGCGCGGCGTCCCGGTTGGGGCTCAGCGACGTCTTGGACACGGTGTGCTTGGGCAGCGGCAGTCCGGCCACGACGATCGCGGCGACGAAGAAGGTGAGCGCGTTGATGTACAGGGCGACGTCCGCCGCGGGGTCGGCCATGGACGGCACCAGCGCGCCCAGCAGGTTGCTCACCGAGGCCAGCGCCGCGAAGAGCAGGGCCGCGACGGGGGCGGCGCCGTAGGTGGCCAACAGGGTCAGGCGGCCGGCCTGACCCAGCATGCGCTTGGGGACGAGAACGGCGATGGTGGCGTCCCGCGCGGGGGTCCAGAACAGGGCCACGATCTCCGCCAGCAGCCCCGCGATCAGCAGCCACTGCAACGCGAACCCGGGGACCAGCAGCCCCATGACCGGGATGGACACGTACAGAAGGCCGCGCAGGACGTCGCCGCCGACCATCGTCCACCGACGGTCGAGACGGTCGGCCACGAGCCCCGCCAAGGGGCTGAGCAGGACCGCGGGGGCCAGTTTGATGGCGACGACCCCGGCGATGACGAGGTACTGAACGAGCGTGGAGCCCTCGGCGGTGAAGATGGCCGCGAGGGAGACCAGTGCCAGAAGGCTCAGCCAGTCGCCCAGGCTGGAAAGGGAAAGTGAGACCCACAACCTTCGGAAGGGTGTGATCGCGAGGACGTTCTGCGCCTCGGCCGGCGCTCCCAGGGGTGCAGATCTGCTCATAGCGCTCAAGGTTATCGATGAGGGGGATCGGTACTGACAGGCGTCCATCGCCTGTCCGGGATTCGGGGATGCCTCCGGGGCTCACGCACGATTCCGCGCCCTCACCAGCCCGACACAGCGTAGTACGGAAGATCATTCCCCGACAGGGGACGAGGTCCCGTATCCGTTACGAAACACCGGAAACCGCCCACCCGAACGTCTCTCACGAGAGACATCCCGGTGGGCGGTCGCCAAGACGCGCAGGACGTTATTCCTTGGCGGTGGTCTTCGGCTCGCCGGTCTTCTTGGCGGCGGGCTTGCGCGTCGTCGCCTTCTTGGTGGTGGTCGTGGTCGACTTCTTCGCGGTCGTCTTCTTGGCCGGGGCCTTCTTCTTGGCGGGCGCCTTCTTCTTGGCCGGGGCCTTGGCCCGACGCTCGGCCAGGAGCTCGGCGGCGCGCTCGTCGGTGATCGACGCGACCTCGTCGTCCTTGCGCAGGGAGGCGTTGACCTCCCCGTCGGTGACGTAGGGACCGAAACGACCGTCCTTGATCACCATCTTGGCGCCGCTCTCCGGGTCCTCACCGAGCTCACGCAGCGGCGGGGCGGCGGCACGACGACCACGCTGCTTGGGCTGCGCGAAGATCGCCCTGGCCTCTTCGAGGGTGATCGTGAACATCTGCTCCTCGGTTTCGAGGGAGCGGCTGTCGGTGCCCTTCTTCAGGTACGGGCCGAAACGACCGTTCTGCGCGGTGACGTCCTCGCCGTCGAGCTCCCCCACCACGCGGGGCAGGGACAGCAGACGGAGCGCGTCCTCCAGGGTGACCGTCTCCAGGTCCATGCTCTTGAGCAGCGAACCGGTACGCGGCTTGACCTTCGCCTTGGCCTTGCTCTTGGGCTTGGTCTCGCCCTCGGTCTCCTCCGGCTCCGGGATGACCTCGGTGACGTAGGGGCCGTAACGACCGGACCTGGCGAGGATGGTGCGCCCGGTCTCGGGGTCGACCCCCAGCTCACGGTCACCGCTGGGCTGGGCGAACAACTCCTCGGCCTTGGCCGGGGTGAGTTCGTCCGGGGCCAGGTCCTCGGGCACGTTCACCCTGCTGCCGTCACGGTCCAGGTAGGGGCCGAATCGACCGACCCTGAGCATGATGTCGGTACCGGGCAGCGGCAGGGAGCTGACCTCCTTGGGGTCGATCTCGGACAGGTGGTCACCGACCACCAGCTCCTTGAGACCCGTCTCCTGCCTCCCGTCGGGGCTCTGTCCACCGAAGTAGAAGCGCCGCAGCCACGGCAGGCTCTCGGTCTCGCCGCGGGCGATGTCGTCGAGGACGTCCTCCAGGCGCGCGGTGAACTCGTAGTCCACCAGGTTCCCGAAGTGACGTTCCAACAGCTGCACCACGGCGAAGGCCAGGAAGGACGGCACCAGCGCCGTGCCCTTCTTGAACACGTAGCCGCGGTCCTGGATGGTGCCGATGATGGCCGCGTAGGTGGAGGGGCGACCGATCTCCCGCTCCTCCAGCTCCTTGACCAGGGTGGCCTCGGTGTAGCGCGCCGGCGGCCGGGTGCTGTGCCCCTCGGCCTCCAGGCTCTGCGCCTTGACCGGGTCCTCCTCGCTCAGGGCGGGCAGGCGGCGCTCACGGTCGTCCAGGTCGGCGGCCGGGTCGTCGGAACCCTCGACGTAGGCCTTGAGGAACCCGTGGAAGGTGATGACCTTGCCGCTCGCGCTGAACTCGGCGACCTCACCGTCGGTGGAGGTGCCCTCGATGCGGACGGTGACGGACTCACCGACGGCGTCCTTCATCTGGGAGGCGACGGTGCGCTTCCAGATGAGCTCGTAGAGGCGGAACTCGGGGCCCGACAGGCCGGTCTCGGAGGGGATGCGGAAGGTGTCGCCCGCCGGACGGATGGCCTCGTGGGCCTCCTGGGCGTTCTTGACCTTCTTGGCGTAAACACGCGGCTTCTCCGGCAGGTAGTCGCCGCCGTAGAGGCGTCGCACCTGGTTGCGGGCGGCCTTGACCGCACTGTCCGACAGCGTGGTGCTGTCGGTACGCATGTAGGTGATGTGCCCGTTCTCGTACAGCCGCTGGGCGACCTGCATGGTCTGCTTCGCGGACAGGTTGAGTTTGCGGGAGGCCTCCTGCTGGAGGGTGGTGGTGCGGAACGGCGCGTACGGAGAGCGGCGGTAGGGCTTGCGCTCCACCGAGGAGACCGCGAAGCCGGCTCCGGCGAGGCGTTCGGCCAGACCGCGGGCGGCGGCCTCGTCGAGGTGACGCACGTCCCGGTCGGAACGGATCGAACCCTGAGGGGTGAAGTCTCGGCCGGTGGCCACGCGCTTGCCGTCGACCGACAGCAGCGTGGCCGGGAAGGAGGCGGGGGCGTCGGCGACCGCTCCGGCGGCGTCGAAGACCGCCTTGATGTCCCAGTACTCGGCGGAGGTGAAGGCCATCCGCTCACGTTCGCGCTCGACCACCAGTCGGGTCGCGACGGACTGCACCCGGCCCGCCGAGAGCCTGGGCATGACCTTCTTCCACAGCACGGGCGAGACCTCGTAGCCGTAGAGACGGTCCAGGATGCGACGCGTCTCCTGGGCACTGACCAGACGGGTGTTGAGGTCTCGCGTGTTGTTCGCCGCGTGTTGGATGGCGTCCTTGGTGATCTCGTTGAAGACCATCCGTCGGACGGGGATCTTGGGCTTGAGCTCCTCGCGCAGGTGCCAGGCGATGGCCTCGCCCTCGCGGTCCTCATCAGTGGCGAGTAGAAGTTCGTCGGCCCCGGCCAGCAGCTCCTTGAGCTTCTTGACGTGGGCCTTCTTGTCGGTGTTGACGACGTAGAGCGGTTCGAAGTCGCCGTCGACGTCGACACCGAGCCGCGCCCAGGACTCCCCCTTGTACTTGGCGGGGATCTCCGCGGCCTTGGCCGGCATGTCACGGATGTGCCCGATGCTGGACTCCACGACGTAGCCGCGCCCCAGGTAACCGGCGATGGTCTTGGCCTTGGCCGGTGACTCGACAATGACGAGAGTGGTCCCCGTCCCCTGGCTTCCGTTGTCCTTCGAGCCGTTCTTGCCGGCGCTGCCCTTCGTGGCTGGCACGCTGTTTCCCCTACGTCTAGCCTTACGTTTTCTCTCGGCCGTGGTCCTTCGGCTCCCGTGGGAACCGACAGTAACCGAACTACAGGCACTCCCCCGTCGGTGAGCGGACCGGGTCGACCGCACCCGAGTTCGCCTCGTCGTCGGTTGCTCGGCCCCACACCCACCGGCACCCGCAGAATAAGCGCTCAACGGACCGGTACCGGCCCGTAACGTGTATTTGCGACCGTGGCAACCCTCTCCCCCGGCCTCTCAGTGGCTCTGACGAGCACCTCGAACACCCCAGAACAGTGACTTGCATCACACTTGCGGGTTCCGGGGTGTTCTGCCTTCAAAATGCGACGAGTCCTCCCGGATATTCCCGGGAGGACTCGACTCGTGCTCTCGAACCGGTGGTCGTCACCTCCACTCCCCCGCAGTCCACCGCGTTCCAAACGGAACGGGGGCGCGGAGGCGACTTCCTCCGACTCGTCGTGCGCGGCGCGTGTACGCCGCTCGCGGGAACGGTGTCCCCCGGCCGTCGTCCAACGTCCGCCTCGGGATGAGCGTGTCCACCGCAGTCCACCGCGTTCCAAACGGAACGGTGGGACGCACTCCCTCGGACGGACGGATGTCCGTGCCCGGATCACACCCCCGCACGGGCCCGTGAAAGGACCCGCTCAGGTCCTACAGGCCGACACCCGCGGCGCCCAGCAGGTCGCCCACCGGGTCGACCTCGGGCACCTCGGTGGCCTCGGGCAGCTCGGCCGGAGCCTGCTCCGCCACGCCCTGGTCCGCGGTCTCGCTCACGCTGTAGTCGACCGGCAGCATCTCGGAGACGGGGATCTCGGGCAGCTGGTCGACCACCGGCGCGCTGTCCAGCGCGGAGGCCTGGGCCTCGGTCTCGGCGCTCTGGTGCTCCACCACGGAGTCGGAGTCGGTGGCGCTCGCACCGGCGACACCGGCCACGGCGCCCACCGCGTTGCCCGCGACGTTCACGGGAACGTCCGCGTCGGCGACGAGCTGGTTGCCGCCGGCCAGCGAACCGTTGCCGGAGGTCGCGATGTCCTGCTCGACGTCCTTGACCTTGGCGTCGCTGTCGGTGGCGGCCGCACCGGCCACGCCGCCGACGGCGCCCACCGCGTTGCCCGCGACGTTCACGGGAACGTCCAGGTCCGCGACGAGCTGGTTGCCGCCCAGCGCGGAACCGTTGCCGGAGGTCGCGATCGACTGGTGTTCACGGACCGGGGCCGACTGACGCAGCACACCGGCGTCCACGCCGGAGGTGTCCGGCAGGATGTGGACGTTCTCGGCGGCCTCGTTGACCAGGTCGGTGGCGGTGAACCGCCCGGCCTGGTGCTCGACCGGCGCGCTCTGGTGGTCGCGCACGATCGCGTCGGCGTCGGTGGCCGCCGCACCCGCGACGCCGCCCACGGCACCGATCGCGTTGCCGGACACGTTCACCGGCACGTCGAGGTCGCCGACCAGCTGGTTGCCGCCGATCAGGGAGCCGTTGCCGGAGGTCGCGATGTCCTCGCCGCCGTGGCCGTGGCCGTGGCCGGCCTCGTGCAGGACCTTGGAGTCACTGCCGGTGCTGGAGGCGCCCGCGACGCCGCCGACCGCGCTGATCGCGTTACCGGTGACGTTCACCGGGACGTCGCCGTCGACCACGAGCTGGTTGCCGCCCAGCACGGAGCCGTTGCCCGAGGTGTGCACCTCGTTGTGCTGGTGGTCGATCACCTTGGCGTCGGAACCGGTGCTGGAGGCACCCGCGACACCGGCGACCGCGCCGATGGCGTTGCCGGTCACGTTGACGGGGACGTCGCCGTTGACGACCGCCTGGTTGCCGCCCAGCAGCGAACCGTTGCCGCTGGTGGCCGCGTCGCTGTCGGCGAGCGCCACGCCGCTGCCCAGGGCGACGAAGCCCGCGGCCAGGAGCACGGTCTTCGCGGAGGTGCTGGCCCACTTACGCATGCGGGAAGTCCTTTCGAGAGAACGAGTAGTAGAGAAGGTGTTCTGCATGGGGCCACAGGCCGTTCCACACCCCTGGGTGGGATGTGGGCCTTCGGCCAAGGCCGGGGATCATCCGGTCGGCTCCGCACCTGGACGGTGCGTCTTCGCCGGTCTGTCGGGTACGGTCACGTCGCGTCCTCGCTGGCTGCGCACGGACGCCCCCACCCTGTCGATCAGCTCCGCTCTGGTTGAGCGGCGGCTGACGTGAACCCCGAGCACAAGGCCTTGGCCGGTGCTACGGGACTCGCGTCAGCCCCCGGGCCCGAGGGCCCGGGAGTCCGATCAGACCCGGGCCTTGTGGCGCCGGCCGTAGAAGATGAAGCCGACACCCGCGGCGATGGCGAGGACCGCGGCGGCGACCAGGCCGGTCAGCGCGCTCTGGTCGGCACCGGTGACCGCGAGGCGGGACTCGTCCGCGGGGGGAGCAGAGGGGTCCTCGGTCGGGACGGGGCGCTCGTCGGCGGGGTCCTCTTCGACCTGCTCCTGACGCTCCTCCTCAGGGGACTCCTCCTCGGGGGACTCCTCCTCGGGGATCTCCTCCTGCGGGTCCTCTTCCTCGGAGATCTCCTCCTCCCGCGGGGGCTCCTCCTCCTCGGGCTCCTCCGGGTCGTAGCCCTCGTAACCGTCGTCCGGCCGCTCCGGCTCGGTCACCTCGGCCTCACCGTCGGCGCACTCGGCGCCGGCCACGCCGAGGACCGCGACGGAGTTACCGCAGACGTTGACGGGCGCGTCGACGTCCGCCTCGATCTGGTTTCCGCCACCGATGGAACCGTTACCGCTGGTGGTGGTGTCGGCGTAGGCGGTGCCATAGGCGGTGGTGGCGAGGAGGCCGGCGGCGATGAGCGCCGCGACGCGGGTGTGGGTTGATCGGGTCATCGGGTGTCATGTCCTTTGGTCGATGAGAGTCGAATCTGCCACTCATGGACCACGGACGGTCACCCGGCGTGAAGTGCCTGGGGTGAGACGCACACCCACCTCGGAAACGGTGGGGTGCTCGTGCGCGATGGCGCACCGACCGGCCGCGATCCCTGCGGGAAGCGGCTAGTCAGGCGAGAAGGAAGGGTCGTCCGCGGCGTCGCGCACGACCAGGGTGGGGTCGCCGGGAAGGGCGACCCGCTGGGCCCGGAACTCCATGTGGCCGGACCGGTTCATGAGGAAGCCGGCGGCACCGGGAGCGGGGAAGGACGGGGCCGACGCACCGGTGGCGTCGGATCCGGCCTGGTGGTGGGA
>NZ_DYZD01000361.1 GCF_020741345.1 Nocardiopsis listeri | reverse complement strand
CCGATCGCCATACGGGAGGCCTGCTACACGGCGAACCTGATCACCCTGTTGGTCCTGCTCGCCGAGGGGCCGGTCCCCTTGCCGAAGCTTTTCTCCGAATCGAACGACCCCTGGCACTCCTGGCGCAAGGTGGTGTCACTGTGGCGCGGCCTTCCGGCCTCCCAGTGGTTCGGGATCCTGGAGACGATGCGGATCCGGCATTTGGGCTTCTGGGCCGGGGTGGACGCGGTCACGGTCCTGGATCGGGAGTCCGGTGGTCCACTCAATGTGGGTGAGAGCGTCGGGTTCGAGTTGCGCGGGGACATCGACGTGCAACCGTTCATCACCGACCCCTACCAGGTCGAGGTCCCGGCCGGGACGGTCGCGCACCAGATGCTGCGGTCCCTGGCCCTGCAGGCCAACGGAACGGGTTCGCGCATGGCGCTGATCCTTTCCCCCTACCTGAAGTATGTCTCCCATGACCTGGGCACCTGGTACGTGGACGGTGAGGAGCGTTCTTGGATAGAGGCGCACGAAGTCCTCAAATTGCGGCTCACGACTGTGGACCAGCTGTCCATACCCGAGGTCGAGGATCGGTTGAGGGCCTATGAGCATCTTCTTTTCAAGGGAAAGCTAGATTCCGTCACAGTACTGACCCTGCACCAAGTCATGGAAGATCTTCGTGCGTGGCCGCCCCATCTCGGATCTCGAATCCGGAAGAAGCTGAAGTCGAAGGTTCGGGAATCGCTGAACTCGGGCATCCAGACGACCGGCGCCGCTCCGGCCGTCCGAGAATCTTTTCAACGCCTGCATGGAGAGATCCTCACCTATTTGGACCAGGATGCGAACGGCGAACTCGACGCATTGAGCGGCGACCTATACTTCGAGATCTTCTGACGGTCCCCCGGGGCGTGTTCAACCGGCCAGGGCCCTTTTGATGAGGGCGGGGACGACCTGGCCGATGGGGTCGTGCAGCACGGCACCGGCGTAGTCGTCGTAGGGGGTGGGTTCGGCGTTGATGATGCCCAGGGCGGAGCGGGACATCATGGCGACGTCGCACAGCCCCGCGACCGGGTGCACCGTCAGGGACGTACCGATGGCCAGGAACACGTCACAGTCGCGGGCGGCCTCGGCGGCGCTCTCGATGACCTCGGGGTTCAGTCGCTGACCGAAGGAGATGGTGTCGGACTTTTGGATCCCTCCGCACACCACGCACCGGGGGTCGGACTCGTCGTCGAGGCGGGCGAGCACGGCGGCGCTGGGTGTGCGCAGCCCGCATGCCATGCACATCACCCGGAGCATGGTGCCGTGCACCTCGATGACCTGCTCGTCGGGGACCCCCGCACGCTGGTGCAGGCCGTCGATGTTCTGGGTGATGAGGGCGCGCAACCTGCCCGAGGCGGACAGGTCGGCCAGGGCTCGGTGCGCGTCGTTGGGTTCGGCCTTCCACACGCTGTGGGCACGGCGGGACAGCCAGACCTCGCGGCGTACGTTGATGTCGCCCATGTAGCAGTCGATGTCCGACAACGCCTGGGCGTCGGGGTCGTTGGTCCACAACCCGTGGGGGCCGCGGTAGTCGGGGATTCCGGAGTCGGTGGACACCCCCGCGCCGGTCAGGACGGTGATGCCTCGCGCGGAGGCGAGGAGTTCGGCGGCGTGCTCGAACCCCTCGGGGTCGGCGAAGCTCGCGGTGTCGTCGGTCATCGAGGCCATACCCCATTCTTACAGCGCCCGCGATCCCCCTTTCGCACGGCCTGCCCGCGAGCTGCGGGCCCGACCGGGAACCGAGGTCGTACTCTCAGGTACGTGTGGGGCGGGTGGTCGCATTGCCCCACCGATGCGCACGAGGGGGGCAAAGGGTGCCAAAATGCACACAATCATGAAGCAGTCCTACATTCTCGTGGTCAACGGGACCAAGGTCCAACGCCCGGTGTTCGTGCTGGGCGCCCCCCACTCCGGGGTTCCGCTGATCGCCCGTGCCCTGTCCCGCGCGCCCGGCTTCCACATGGGAGCCGGCTCCTCCGGGGTGCTCAACACCGTCTACGCGGTGGCCAGGCGCCCCTCCCTCGCCTCGGAGAAGGCCTCGGCCACCGCGAGCCTGTTCCGGGAGGCCTACGCGGAGGCCTGGCAGCTCACCCCCCTGACCTGCCCGAAGTGCCCGGGCCCGTACGCCCGGGTGCCCGCGAACACGGCGTCGGAGCCGTGCGAGCACAGCTCCGACGTGCGTCGCTACGGCGACGCCAGCCCCGACCTGCTCTACAGCGCGAACGCCCTGCAGTCGGCCTTCTCCGACGCCCTGTTCGTGCAGATCATTCGCGATGGCCGTGACGTCGTCGCGGACATGCTGGAGGACGAGCGATCGTTGGCCTGGCTCAAACCCAGTTTCATGAAGCTGGAGCACGAGTTCCCCAACCACTTCTTCGGGCTGGAGGAGGAATCGGACCTGGAGCGGTTCACCGAGGGGTCTTCGGCCACCAAGTGCGCGATGCGGTGGCGGGGCGCGGTGCGCATGTCCGCCGCGTTGCGCCGCGAGATCGGCGCCGAACAACTGTTGACGTTGCGCTACGAGGACGTGCGGGGCGGCGAGGTGGGGACCGCGGAGAAACTGCGCGGGTTCACCGGGGCTCGGGTGTCGGCCAGTGAACTGCTGAGCGACGACTCGGGGGTGGGCTCGTGGAAGGAACGGTTGTCCCGCCGGGACCACGGTGACGTGCACGAAGTGGCCCGCAACGAGCTGTCCCGCCTGGGTTACCTCTGATCGAGGCCGTCCGCCCCATGTGCGCGGAGCAGGGTACGGGCGGCCTCCTTCACGGTGTGCGCGGCGTCGGTGATCCCGGTAACGTTGCGGGCGACCACCGCCCCTTCGTGGAGCATGACGAGGGTGTCGGCCAGGGCGTCGGGGCCGCCGGCCCCGGTCCGCGCGACCAGGTCCCGGTACAGCTCCCGTAGCCAGTGCTTCTGTTCCTCGGCCACTGCGCGGCCGGGATGTTCGGGGTCGGAGAGTTCGGCGTAGGCGTTGACCATGGCGCAGCCGCGTTCGTTCTCCCGGTCCATCCGCTCGTCCAGGGCGGCGAAGGTGGCGGCGATCCGGTCGGTGGGCGGGTCGTGCGCCTCCACCCGTGATGTGAGGAAGTCGCGCCACCGTTGGTCGCGGGCCCGCAGGTAGGCGACGACCAGGCGCTGTTTGGACCCGAAGCGGTCGTAGATGGTCTTCTTGGTGACCCCGGCCTCCTCGGCGATCAGTTCCATGCCGACGACGTTGATGCCCCGGCTGTAGAAGAGCTCGGAGGCGACCTCCAGGACCCGACGGGCGGCGGGTGTGAGCGGGCGCTGTTCGGTGGTGTGCACGACGTCTCCCTGGTGGGCCTACCTGTTGCCGTTGGGGGCGATGCTGTCGCTGGTGGCCGCCACCCTGGTGGAGCGTCGGACCCGACCCGGCGGGAACCTGGTCGAGGCGTTGGCCGTGCAGTGCTCGGTGAGCGCGGTGCTGTTCGTGGGTCTGGCCTCGGTGACCGGCAGCCTCGCCCCACCCGTGGAGCCGGGGTTCTGGGCGGCGGTGGCCTGGGTGGTGGTGCCGTCCACCCTGGGCGGGTACGGGTTGTACCGGGTCAACCTGGCGCGCACCGGCGTGGCCCGGGTCTCGGCGCTGCTCTACCTCACCCCGCCCACCACGATGCTGTGGACCTGGTCGATGTTCGGCGACCCCGTGGGCCCGGGCGCCCTGGCCGGCCTGGGTGTGCGCCTGATGGCGGTGTGGCTGGTGCGGTCGGGGCCGACCCGTTCAGGAACGGGTCCGGTCTGAGAGACCACCGGGTGCGTCGACCTCCTTCACGAGTTCGTGGGGGACACGCTCCCGCTGTTCGCCGTCGTCGTGGCCGTCGGGCACCACGGCCACGCACTCCAGTTCCACCTTGGCCCCCACCGTCAGCAGTTCGGTGACGCCCACGACCGACATCGGCGGGTAGTGACGGCCCATGTGGCGACGGTAGACCGAACCGAGCGTCTTGAGGTTGACCCGGTAGACGTCGACCGAGGTGGTGTACACGCGCATGCTCACGACATGGGTCGGTTCGGCGCCGGCCGCGCGCAGCGCCTCGGCCATGTTGGCCAACGCCTGGTCGAACTGCTGCACCACGGAGTCCCCGGTGATGACACCGTCACTGCGAAGCGAGGTCTGGCCGCCCACGTACACGGTGCGGCCTCGGGCCACCACGAGCGCGTGCGCGTAGCCGACGGGGTCGGACAGACTCAGCGGGTTGACGATCTCGTGTGTTGTGCGTTCCATCCGTCGCCCTTCCAGGTGATCAAGCGCCCACGAGCCGGGGAACCCCCTGTGGGGACCACCGGACGTGCGGCTACGATGAGTGCATGATCTCTACAGTGCTGTCCGTCCTGGCCCTGATCGTCGTGGTCGGGATCTTCCTCTCGATCTTCGTCGGTGGCGCCGTCTACGTCGCGCGGACCCGCCGTAACGGCACCGAGGCCCTGCTGGCCGGCGCCCGAAAGGTGCGCGAGCTGCGCTGAGACCGGCCGGCCTCAGCCCTCCAGGGTCTGGGGGTCGGGACCGAAACGGCGCCCCTCGTCGAGGCCCCCGATGCGTTCCATCGCCTCCCGCGACAGCTCGAAGTCGAACACCTCGAAGTTGGAGCGGATGCGCTCGGGCGTCACCGACTTGGGGATGACCACGTTGCCCAACTGAATGTGCCACCGCAGCAGGACCTGCGCGGTGGTCCGTTCGTACTCCCGGGCGATCTCCACGATGAGCGGGTGTTCCAGCAACCGCCCCGAGCCCAACGGACTCCACGCCTCGGTGACGATGTTGTGCTCGGCGTCGAAGGCGCGCAGTTCGGCCTGGGCCAGTAGCGGGTGCAGCTCGATCTGGTTGACCATGGGGGCGATCCCGCCCTCCTTCAGGACACGTTCCAGGTGCGAGGGGTGGAAGTTGCACACCCCGATCGAACGCGCCCGACCCTCGGAGTAAAGGCGTTCCATCGCCTTCCACGTGGACACGTACAGGTCGTGCCCGGGTTGGGGCCAGTGCACGAGGTAGAGATCGACCACGTCCGTTCCCAGACGTTCGGCGCTGGCGTCGAAGGCGCGCAGGGTGCGGTCGTAGCCGTGGTCGGGGTTGGCGACCTTGGTGGTGACGAACACGTCGTCCCGCGCCAGACCGGAACGGCGCAACGCCTCTCCCACCCCGGCCTCGTTGCCGTAGGAGGCCGCGGTGTCGATGCTGCGGTATCCGACGGCCAGGGCTTCCAGGACCGCCTCGGTCACGGCGTCGTCGGGCACCTGCCACACGCCGAAGCCCAGCTGCGGCATGCGAAGCCCATTGTTCAGTGTGATGGCGGGAACCGTCATCGTCCTCATCCCCCGTCGGCCCGACCGGCCGGTCGCCGTGTACGTCGTCCTTGTTCCCCGTCTTCGTGGCCTGTTCGGCCACTGTGCGCATACTGCCATGTCGGCCCGGGTGCGAACCTGAGGCTGCGCCGCTGTTGGTCCGGCTTTTGCCCGGATGGCCGGACCCGGCCACGGGCGGGTGGGGGCGATATTCTGCCCGCCCGAACCCGGGAGGGGACGAATGGGACACGAGGAGCGGCTGCGGGTCAGCACGGAACTCGGGCGGGACCGTGGCGCGCTGGTCGAGCGGATCGTCACCGAGGTGTACGCGGAGGTGCCCGCGTACCGGGCGCTGCACGCCTCGCAACTGGCGGAGGTTCGGGCGATCACGTCGTGGTTGGTCACCCGCTCGATGGAGTTGTGGGTGCGCGGCGCGGACCGACTTCCGGAGGAGGACGTGGAGCGGCTGCGGGGCATCGGTCGGGCGCGCGCCGCCGACGGCCGGTCCATCGGCGCGGTGGTGCGCGCGCACCGGGTCGGGTCGGCCGCCGCGGTGCGGATCATCCGGGAACGGGCGGGCGATCGACTCGACACCGACGACGTGTTCGCTCTGGGCGAACTCTGGCTGATCTCCCTCGACCAGATCTCCGAGAGCCTGTCCCAGGGTCACGTCGAGGCCGCCGACCGTCTCGACGCCGATCGGGAACGGGCCCGCCGCGCCCTGCTCGACGACCTGCTCATCGGCCGCCAGTCCTCCCCCGGCGCGATCCGCGACCGGGCGCGCACGTTGGGCATCACGCCACCCGACCCGGCTGTGCTGGTGGTGGTCGAACCCGACGGAGGGATGGGCGCGACCGTGGCGACCGGCCTGGAACTGCTGCGGGAGGTGGGCGACGCGGACCCACTGGTGACCACGCGTTCGGGCCGGGTGGTGGTACTGGTCGCGGCCCAGGACGCCGCGCGCGTGAGCGCCGCGATGGTGGAACGGGGCCTGCGGGGATGCGCGTTGGCCCCGCGCGCGCTCGGCGACATGTCGGCGGCCTACCGGCTGGCGGACGGTGCCCTGGAGGCCGCGCCACCCCACGCCCTGGGCGACGACGGCCTACTGCGAGAAGCCGACGCCTGTGTGCTCGCCCTGCTCAACGGCGGCGGCGTCACCCCGGCCACGGTGCGCAGCACGGTCCTGGGTCCACTGCTCAACCTCGAACACCGGCACCTGCTGGATACCCTGGGCGCCTACTTCCGGTCCGGGGCGGCCACCATCGCCGCCGACGAGCTGCACGTGCACGCCCAGACCCTGCGCTACCGGCTGCGTCGGATCCGTGAACTGACCGGACACGATCCGCATCGTCCCTGGCCGCGGTTTGTGCTGGAGACCGCCTGTGCCATCGCGCCCTGAGCCCGCCGCGCCCCGGCCGGAGCCGGGGTGCGGAAGGCGGAACGGGTGGGTAGGAACCGTGCGGCACGACCACCCCCCGCCCGAGGAAGGCCCACGATGACCACCACTCCTCCGCCCCTGCACGGCCCCGAGTTCGAGGCCGACCCTCACCCCGCATACCGGTGGTTGCGCGAGAACGAGCCCGTGCACCGGGTGGACCTGCCCGGCGGCGCGTGGGCGTGGGTGGTGACCCGCTACGGTGACGCTCGCGAGGTGCTCGCCGACCCCGAGATGCTCAAGGACCCTCTGGCGGGTGAGGAGACCTGGTTCAAGGCCGGGTTGGGCCTGCCCTACGACCACCGTGACAGCCTGCGGCGCAGCATGGTGAACGTGGACTCCCCCGACCACGCGCGACTTCGTCGGGTGGCGGGCGCCGCCTTCACGCCCAGGCGTGTGCGGGCGCTGGAGGAGAGCGCCGAACGGGTCACCGCCCGTCTGTTGGACGCGTTGGTCGCCTCTTCCGACCCCGATCTGGTGCGCGACCTGGCCTATCCGCTACCGATCGCGATCATCTGCGACGTTCTCGGGGTGCCCGAGACCGACCGGTCCGAGTTCCACCGTCAGGCCGCGGTGATCGACTCCTCGTCCTACGAAGAGATCGAGGCGATCGCCGCTACGACCGACTGGTTCGACTCCTACCTGGGGTCGTTGGTGGACGCCCGACTGGCCGAACCGACCGACGACCTTCTCAACGACCTCGTACAGGCGCACCGCGCCGGGGACCTCACCCGCGACGAGGTGACCTCCACCGCGTTCCTGCTGTTGGTGGCCGGACACGAGACGACCGTGGCGCTGATCGGCAACATGTTGCTGACCCTGTTGCGCCACCCCGACCTGTGGGAACGCGTCCGCGACGATCGGTCCCTGCTCGGCCCGGCGATCGAGGAGTCGCTGCGGTTGGAGAGCCCGCTGCAGAACGCGACCTGGAGGTTCCCCGCCCGGCCCACCACCGTGGGCGGGGTTCGGCTGGAGGCGGGCGAACCCGTTCTGGTGTCGCTGTTGGCCGCCGGGCGTGACCCGGAGCGGTACGAGGATCCTGACACCTTCGACCTCGAACGGGGCTCCTCCCATCTCTCCTTCGGGCACGGGGCGCACTTTTGCGTCGGGGCGCAACTGGCGCGGATGGAGGCACGGGTCGCGGTGGGCGCGGTCCTGGACCGTCTGTCCGGGCCGCGGCTCCGAGTCCCCGAATCCGAGCTGCGCTGGTGGCCGAGCATGATCATGCACGGGTTGTTCGCGCTGCCGGTGACCTTCGACCCGGGCCGGTAGGGCGTGTTCCGGCCGGCCGGGTAAAGCCTTGCCCCACCATGGGGTGCCGTTTCTCCGGTGACAACGATCGGTGTCCGAGACTGGCAGGCGGAGCGTGTCCACACTCGTTCCGCCAACGACTCGCAAGGGGGGATCGGTCGTGACGACCGCCGATCAGCGCACGAACACACCCAAGCCGCGCAGCAGCCAGCCGTGGCTCCATCAGCGGGGTGAGGAGATCCAGCAGTTCGGGACGGTCCGCCAACTTCCGGTCGGGTTGTCCTACGACACCCGGATGTACTCGTGTCAGCGACTCAACCAGGTCCTGTGCGACACCCGCATCCTGCACGACCTCTACAAGAAGCACCACTGGCTGATGCGCGGTCAGACCTTCTACCAGCTGCACCTGCTCATGGACAAGCACGCCGACGAACAGCTGGAGCTGATCGACACCGTCGCCGAGCGTGTCCAGACCCTGGGCGGCGTGGCCGTGGGCGACCCCCGGCACGTCGCGGAGATCACGAATGTCCCGCGTCCGCCGAACGGGGTCGAGGAGGTCCCGGCGATGCTCTCCCGTCTGTTGGAGGCGCACGAGACCGTCCTGGAGGAGGCCCACGACGCGGCCGCGCGCGTGCAGGAGCTGGGTGACGACGGCACCAACGACGTGCTGGTCTCGGACGTGATCCGCACCAACGAACTGGAGGCGTGGTTCGTGGCCGAACACCTGGTGGACACCCCGCTGGTGAACGGCTGATCCGCACGGACCGTCAGGGGGCCGGGCGCCGTGACGGCGCCCGGCCCCCTTCGTCGTGGTCAGCAGGGGCGAAGGCGCGCGCCGAGATCGCGGTCCGGAAACGGACCGCGTCTTGGAGGAATCGAACGGGTCGAGAGGGTAGGTAACGGGGCGTTGATCCGTGCCTCGTCGGTGATCCCGGTCGGGGTACCAAGCCCGTACTCCCGACCCCCGGAGGTACTCGACGTGCCCGCTTCACTGGCCCTGCCCCGTGTTCTACGCGTGGGTGCGGGGGCCTCGACCGAACTGGCCGAGGTCCTGGACTCATTCGGCCTGTCCCGTCCCCTGTTGGTGACCGACCCCTTCGTCGCCTCCCGACCCTTCTTCCACGAGATCCTGAGCCGGTTGGAGCGGGCCGGGATCTCACCCGGGGTTTTCACCGGAACCGTGCCCGACCCCACCACCGAGGTGGTGGACGCGGGGGTTCGGGCTCTGCGGGAGAGCGACTTCGACTCGTTGGTGGGAGTGGGCGGCGGTAGCCCCATCGACACCGCCAAGGCCGTCGCCCTGCTCGGCGCGCACGGTGGTCGTATGCGCGACTACAAGGCTCCGGTGGTCACCGACACGCCCGCCCTTCCGGTGGTCGCGGTGCCGACCACCGCGGGCACGGGCTCGGAGTCGACCCGCTACAGCATCATCACCGACGTGGAGACCGACGAGAAGATGCTGTGCTCGGGTCTGGCGATGCTGCCGCGGGCGGCGCTCGTCGACTTCGAACTGACCCTGGAGATGCCGGCCCGGCTGACCGCCGACACCGGGGTGGACGCCTTGACCCACGCCATCGAGGCGTACGTGAGCACCAAGGCCAACCCGCTCTCGGACGGCCTGGCCCGGGAGGCGATGCGCACGCTCTTCGCCCACCTGCGGTCGGTGTACGCCGACCCCGCGGACCGGACCGCCCGGGAGGCGGTCATGGTGGGCGCGACCCAGGCCGGTATGGCCTTCTCCAATTCCAGTGTGGCCCTGGTGCACGGGATGAGCCGGCCGATCGGCGCGCACTTCAAGGTGGCGCACGGGTTGTCCAACGCGATGTTGTTGCCGACGGTCACGGAGTTCTCGGTGGGTTCGGCGCCGGAACGCTACGCCGACTGTGCTCGGGCGATGGGGATGGCGGCGCCGGGCAGCACGGACGGTGAGGCCACCGGGGCGCTGGTGTGGGAGTTGCGGCTGCTCAACGAGGAACTGGAGGTGCCCTCCCCTCGCGGTCACGGAATCGACGCGGAGCGTTGGTGGGAGCTGGCGCCGTTGATGGCGCGGCAGGCGTTGGCGTCGGGGTCGCCGGGGAACAACCCGCGGGTGCCCACCGCCGAGGAGGTCGTGGAGCTGTACCACGCCGCCTACGGCTGATCCCGGCCGCGATGGTGGCCCCTGAGCACCACCCTCGACGTGATGGGGGCCGCGCACGCACGGCGCGGCCCCCATCTCCTTGGCCCTGTTACTGGGTGATGCCCCACCTGCGGCGCAGGGAACGGTCGGCCCAGTTGAAGAACACGTCGATGAGGATCCCGATCACCAGCACGATGACGATGTAGCTGAGCAGGCGTTCGGCGTCGTTGAGCTGGCGCGCCTGGCTCAGCGCCCACCCGATCGAGTTCTGCTGGTTGATGATCACCAGCAGCTCACCCGCCATCAGGGACCGCCAGGCGAACGCCCAGCCCTGTTTGAGCCCGGTGACGAACATCGGCAGCGCGGCGGGGATGATCAGCAGCCGGTACCGCTGTGCCCCGCGCAATCCCATGACCTTGCCGGCGCGCAGCAGCGACGGCTGTACGTAGTCGATACCCGAGGTCAG
The DNA here is from genome assembly GCF_020741345.1 of Nocardiopsis listeri. Classification (GTDB taxonomy): domain Bacteria; phylum Actinomycetota; class Actinomycetes; order Streptosporangiales; family Streptosporangiaceae; genus Nocardiopsis; species Nocardiopsis listeri_A. The sequence goes on along the minus strand of NZ_DYZD01000361.1, from coordinate 2,063 downwards.
ACCACCCGCGATCGAGGGTGCGGCGCCCAGGATGATCACGAACATGATCGCGGACTCGCTGATGCCGTACAGCAGCATCGCGAAGGGGAACCACACGATCGACGGCATGGTCTGCAAGCCGGTGATGAGCGAGCCGATCGCCACCCGCAACGGCTTGAACTGCGACACCGCCAGACCGATGACCACGCCCACGGCCAGGGCCAGCGCGAAGCCGATGAAGGCCCGCCGCATGGTGACCCGTACGGCCTCCCAGAACTCGGGGGTGGTGATCTCACCGAAGAGGGTGGGCAGGACCCGGTCGGGGCCGGGGAAGACCCATTCGGAACGCCAGCCGCTCCACACCACGGCCTGCCAGGCCAACAGCACCAGGGCGACGGCGGCGAGCTTGGGCCAGGTGGCCGCCCAGATCCTGCCCGCGGTCTCGGCCGCGCTCCGTTCGTCGGTGCCGCGTTCGGGCCGCAGTTCCAGGGCGTCCAGGCCTTGGACCGCGCCGCCCCTGTTCTGGGTCTCAGGCATGGCGTGAGACCTCCTCGCGGAGTCGATCGGTGATGGCGGCGGCCTGTTCGGCGATCAGGGCGGAGTCGATGCGGCGAGGGCGTTCACCCTCCACCTCGAACTCGGAGATGATGCGCCCGGGACGACTGGACAGCAACACGACCCGATCGCCCAGACGCACCGCCTCACGCACGTTGTGGGTGACGAACATGATGGTCAGGGACTTCTCCCGCCAGATCCGTTCCAGTTCGTCGTGGAGGATGTCACGGGTCATGGCGTCCAGCGCGCCGAAGGGTTCGTCCATGAGCAGGACGTCGGCGTCCTGGGCCAGGGCCCGGGCCAGGGCCACGCGTTGCCGCATGCCGCCGGAGAGTTCGTGGGGACGCTTGCGTTCCAGTCCGGTCAGTCGCACCAGGTCCAGGAGTTCGGCCACGCGCCTGCGGCGTTCGGCCTTGGGAACCTTGTTGACCTTCATCGGGATCTCGATGTTGGCCCCGACCGTGAGCCAGGGGAAGAGCGCGGCCTCCTGGAACATCATGGCCACACGGTGCCCGCCCACGTCCACGCTGCCGGTGGTGGGGTCCTCCAGGCCCGCGACGAGGGAGAGCAGGGTGCTCTTGCCGCACCCGGAGGCGCCCAGGATGGCCAGGAACTCGCCCTCCCCCACGTGGACGGACATCCCGTCGATGGCGGTGACCGCGCCACCGCCGCGTCCGAACACCTTGGAGATGTCGTCGATCCGCACGGCATCGGTGTCGGTGCGGGGCTCGGTGATGGTGCTCATTGTTTCCCTTCGCCTTCCAGACCCACCGGGCCGGCGGAGACGACTCTCGGTGGGTTCGGGCGGACACGCATGTCGGGGGTCCTTCGAGGTCTGAAGCGGTACGAACAAACTCTACTTAAGAAGTAGGTTTTGTGAAAGCACTAGAAGCCCTCGACCTCCTCGCGCCCTTCCTCGGCGAGGATCTCGTTGAGCGGTTCGAGCGAGTAGATCCCCTCCAGCTCCACCGGGTCGAGCAGACCGACGGCCTCGGCGTGCTCGGCGCCGCCCCGCAGCGAGGGGGCGATGGGGTCGACGGTGAAGGAGACGTTGTCGAAGGCGGAGGCGACGACCTCCGGGGAGAGGTCTCCGCCGGTGAGGGACTCCAGATGGGCGAGGGTCGCCTCCTGGGCCTCCTCGGAGTTGTCGTTCATCCAGTCGACCGTCTCGACGTGGCCGCGCAGCAGATCCCGGACGGTGTCGGGGTTCTCCTCCAGGAATTCGGCGTTGACGATCAGGTTGGTGGTGACGAACTGACCATCGGTCTCCGGCCACAGGTCCTTCTCGTCGACGAGGAGTTCGGCGCCTTGCTCCAGGACCAGACGGCTCAGGTGCGGCTCGGGCACCCACGCCCCATCGATCTCACCGAGCGCGAAGGTGTCGATGATCTCGGCGTTGTCCTGCGGCAGGATGGACAGCTCGCCACCGCCCTCGGTGTCGATGTCCCACCCCTGCTCCTCGGCGAACCAGCGCAGCGCCACGTCCTGGGTGTTGCCCAACTGGGGCGTGGAGATGGTGCGACCGGGCA
>NZ_DYZD01000360.1 GCF_020741345.1 Nocardiopsis listeri | reverse complement strand
GGGCCTTGTGGTGTTCGGTCCTGACGGATCTGGAAGTGCATCGCACCCCTTGAACTGGGGTGTTGCAACCACCACTAGAACCCAAGCTTCGGGTACGGCCCTTCTCGTGTCTGTTCCCGCGTCCTCTAGCCGCGGCGCGGGACCGCGAAACCGTCCTCCGGCGGGCCCGGGATCTCCGGGGTGTCCGTGGGCTCCTCCGGATCCGTGGGCTCCTCGGGGTCGGTCGGATCGTCTGACTCCGTGGGCTCGTCGTCCGCCGGAGCGATGGCGATCGTCACGGTCACCGTGGTGCCGACGTTCACGTTCTGGCCGGCCGCCGGGGACTGGCCCATGACGGTGTCCGCCGAGTGGTCCGGGTTCTCCTGCTCCTCGAACTGCGCCACCAGACCCGCCTGGTCCAGGGCGTTCTGGGCCTGGTCACGGGACATGTTCTGCAGGTCCGGCACTCCGACCTGGTCGGGCCCGGAGGAGATGCGCAGGGTGATCTCGGTGTCGGGTGCGACCTCGTTGCCCGCGGACGGGTCCGTTCCGATCGCGTTGCCCTGCGCCACCGTCTCGTGGGCCTGCGACTCGGTGGTGACGTTCTCGAAGCCCGCCTCGCTCAGGGTCGACTGCGCGTCGGCCTCCGTCTGCCCGTCGACGCTCGGGATCTCCAGGGCACCGGGTCCGGAGGAGACCGTGATGACGATCGACTCGTCCAACGGGACCTCCGCGCCGGCCGTCGGGTCGGTCTCGATGACCGTGCCCTCCTCGACCTCGTCGTCGGCCTGTGTGTCGACGGTGAAGGTCTCGAAGCCCTCCTCCATCAGGGTCGACTCGGCCTCCTCCTGGGACTGGCCGGCCACGTCGGGGACGGTGCCCTGCTCGACCTCCTCGAACCCGTCCCGGGTCATCAGGAAGATGACCAGGCCGATCGAGGCGATGACACCCAGGGCGAGCAGCACCCAAAGGGCCGTCTTGCCCCCGCCCTTCTTCTCGTCCCGGTAGTCGTCGTAACCGTCGTCGTAGTCGTCGTACCCGTTGTCGCTTGCGGGCGGAAGCGCCGTGGTCGCGCCGGCGGCGGCCATGGCCATGGTGCCCGCCTGCGTGGGCATCCCGGCCATACCGCGCTGGATGTCGGCGCGCATCTCCGCGGCGTTCTGGTACCGCTCCTCGCGGTCCTTGGTCATGGCGCGGAGGGTGACGTCCTCCAGCCAGTCCGGGATCTGCGAGTCCACCTCGGAAGGCGGGATCGGGTCCTCACGGACGTGCTGGTAGGCGATGGAGACAGGGGAGTCGCCGGTGAACGGAGGCCGGCTGGTGAGCAGCTCGTACAGCACACAACCGGTGGAGTAGATGTCACTGCGCGGGTCGACGCGCTCACCACGAGCCTGCTCCGGCGACAGGTACTGGGCGGTGCCGATGACCTGCGACGTCTGTGTCATCGTCGCCTGGTCGTCGCCCATGGACCGCGCGATGCCGAAGTCCATCACCTTGACGTCGGCGTTGCGGGTCAACATGACGTTCGCCGGCTTGATGTCCCGGTGCACGATGCCGTTGTCATGGCTGTACTCGAGGGCCTTGAGGATGCCGTCGACCAGCTCCGCCGAACGTTCCGGCAACAGCTTGCGGTCGTCGTCGAGCAGTTCCTTGAGCGTTCGACCGTCCACGTATTCCATGACGATGTACGGGATGGACACACCATCGATCATGTCCTCGCCGGTGTCGTAGACGGCGATGATCGCGGGGTGGTTCAGGGAGGCCGCGGACTGGGCCTCACGGCGGAACCGCGCCTGGAACACGTGGTCCCGGGCCATGTCGTGTCGGAGGGTCTTGATCGCGACGAGCCGGTCGAGCCTAAGGTCGCGAGCGCGGTATACCTCGGCCATGCCACCGCGCCCGACAACCGTGTCGAGTTCGTAGCGTCCGCCGAGGAGCCGGGGCTGGGACATGTCGTGCACTAATCCTCGTGTCTTCCGGTGGCCGCCCGCGGGCCGCCGCCTACCCTGAGCGTCTCTCGCTCATTGCATGGTCACAGGCTCTGGTCTCTGTCGTCGAATCAGGTTCCCTCACCGTCGTTTTCGCCGCCTCCGCCACCGCCGGGGTCCTGACCACCGGGGTCCTGACCGCCGGGATCCTCGTCCTCGGGCGGATCGGTGACGTCGTCCTCGGGCGGGGTGGTGACGTCGTCCTCGGGAGGAGCGGGCTCCTCTTCGCCCTCACCGGGGAGGGGGGACTCGGTCTGGTCCCAGTCCTGAGGGGGCGGGGTCCACTCGGGAGTGTCGGGGATCGGTTCGAGGTCCTCGGGTATCTCGGGCTCCTCCGGTTCCTCACTGGGAGTGGGATCGGGGGACTCGTCGGTGACGGCCGGCCGGTCGCTGGTGTTGACCGGTTCGGTGCCGGTGTCACCCATCATGAACCCGGCCACCGCCGCGCCGACGATGAGGACGGTCGCGGCCACCGCCGCGAGCACGACCGGCGTCCTGACCCGTCGACCGGACTCCGGGTTCTCCGTCAGCCTAGTGGAATCCGTGCCCTGATCAGGGGTTACGGGGGACTGGCCGGAGGTTCGCCGTACCTGATCGGTGGCACCGCTACGAGGACCGAAATCGGGTACCGCGCCGACCACCCTGGTCTGCGCCATGCCGCTGAAACCGGTGGAGGGGGTGGGCGGACCGGTACCGGCGTTGGACCGGATCACCGCGGCCAGGTGCGCGACCTCCCCGGCGGAGGACGGTCGCTCCTCCGGATCCTTCTCCAGCATGGAGAAGACGAGGTCGTCGATGTCCCCCGGGACGTCTTCCGGCAGGGAAGGCGGGTCGTCGCGCGTGTGCGCCAGGGCCAACGCCACCGGGCTGTCCCCGGTGAACGGCGGTTGCCCGGCCAGGCACTCGTAGGCCACCACGCCCAGTGCGTACAGGTCCGAGGCCGCGGTCGCGGGTCGTCCCGACGCCTGTTCCGGTGAGATGTACTGGGCCGTGCCCATCACCATGCCGGTCTGGGTGAGGGTCACCGACATGTCCCCGCGGGCGATGCCGAAGTCGGTCAGCTTCAGCTGTCCGTCCTCGGTCACCAACAGGTTGCCCGGCTTGATGTCGCGGTGAACCACGCCACGGGCGTGCGCCGCGGCCAGCGCCTTGGCCGCCTGGCACACGAAGTCGAGGGTCTGGTCCGCGCTCAGTCGTCCCTGTTCCCGCAGCACCTGCGACAGGGGTTCGCTGACCACGAGCTCCATGATGAGGAAGGCACGTCCGTGCTCCTCGCCGTAGTCATAGACCTGTGCGATCCCAGGGTGGGACAGACCGGCGGTGATCCGGCCCTCCGTGCGGAACCGTTCACGCGCGGTCGGTTCGGCCATCTGCGCCGGGTGAAGCAGTTTGACCGCCACCGAACGGTTGAGCAGGGTGTCGGTCGCCCGCCACACTGTGCCCATGCCGCCGGAGCCGATCTGCTCCTCGAGCCGGTATCGGTCACTCAGAACGGCCCCGGTGAGGTCACCGGGACCGTTCTGGGAAGACGGTTCGTAGGCGTTCACTACAGAACCACTGCCTCCATCATGTTTCGCGCGATCGGCGCGGCCAGCTCGCCACCGCTGCCGCCACCGTGTTCGATGACGACCGCGACCGCGACCTGGGGATCGTCGGCCGGGGCGAACCCGATGAACCAGTTGTGCGTGCCCTTTTCACCACCGGTCTCGGCGGTACCGGTCTTGCCGGCCACGTCCATGCCCTGGATGGCTCCGTTGGTGCCGGATCCATCCGGTCCGGTCACCAGGACCATCATGTCCGTCAGGTCGGACGCGGTGCTGGCGCTCATGGCCTGGCTGTAGACCTCGGGTGTGGTCTGGGTGACGACGGTGCGGTCGGAATCGCGCACCGAGTCCACCAGGTACGGGTGCATGACCTCACCGGAGTTGGCCACGCCGGCGGCCACCATCGCCATCTGCAACGGGGTCGCCTCCACGTTGGACTGACCGATGCCCGCACGGCCCAGGATGTTGCGGTCGTCCTCCACGGGGGCCAGGCTCGGGGTGACCGACATCGGAACGTTCAGCACCTCGTCGGAGCCCTCCGGTTGGAAGCCGAACGCCTCCGCCTGGTCCGCCAGGGCCTGGCCGCCCATCTCGATCGCCCAGTTGGCCATCGAGGTGTTGCAGGAGATCTGGATCGAGTGGGCCAGGGTGTCGGGGTCTCCGTCGTTGCACGTACCGCCGGGGGTGGCGTTGGGCAGCGGATGTCCCAGCTCCAGGGTGTCCGGAGCATCCATGGTGGAGTCCGGCCCGGCGTCCAGGTGTTCCATGGCCGCGGCGGCGGTCACGACCTTGAAAGTGGAACCCGGGGGGTAGCGCTCGTTCAGTGCCCGGTTGAGCAGCGGCTGGTTCTCGTCGGCGGCCAAGGCGTCGAAGTTCTCGACCGCCTCCGTGAGCTCCTCGATGCTGACGACCTCGTTGGCGTCGAAGGAGGGGTAGGAGACGGAGCCGAGGATCGCCCCGGTGTTCGGGTCGATCGCGACCGCGGCGCCGTTCATGCCCAGCTGCTCGAAGCCTTCGTAACCGGCCTGCTGAACGGCGGGATCGATGGTGAGTTCCACGCGTGCGCCCTCGGGCTCACGTCCGGTGATGACGTCGCGGAAGTTGCGCACCGCGAGCCGGTCGTCGGTGCCGTCCAGCAGCGCGTTCTCGGCCTTCTCGATGCCGTCGGCGCCATAGCTGCGGAAGGAACCGACCACCGGCGTGTACAGGGGACCGCCCTCGTACACGCGCTGGTAACGGGCGGGGTCGTCCTCGGCGGCGATGTTCTCGGAGTAGGCGACGTTCTCCCCACCGACGACGATGGGTCCGCGCATCTCGGTGAGCCGCTCGCTGTACTGGCGGGTGTTGAGGTGGTGGTCCCGGATGGCCTCGGCCTGGAACCCCTGGATCCAGGTGAGCTGTGCCATCAGGGCACCGAACAGGATCATGGAGAAGACGCTGAGGCGTCGGATGGGTGTGTTCATCGTCGGATCACCTGTGTGGCCCCCTCGTCCTGGATGGCCTGCGGCGCGGGTCTGCGCGCGTTGTCGCTCATCCGGAGCAATAGACCGACCATCAACCAGCTGGCCATCAACGCGGAACCACCCGCGGCCAGGAACGGTGTGGTCATACCGGTCAACGGAATGATCCTGGTCAGGCCGCCCAACACCACGAACACCTGGAAGCACATGACGAAGGAGATGCCGCTCGCCAACATCTTGATGAAGAGCTCACGGGAGGCCAACGCGATGCGCATGCCGCGCTGGACCAACAGGAAGATCACGATCAGGATGGTCATGAGCCCGGTCAGGCCCAGGTCCTCGGCCAGTGACGCGAAGATGAAGTCGCTGTCCGCGGCGAAGATGTTGTGCGCCTGGCCGCCGCCGAAACCGGTACCGAACAGGCCGCCGTAGGCCATGCCCACGATGCCCTGGACCAGCTGCATGCTGCCGCCCAGCCGGTCGTAGACGTCCTGGTCGAAGGCGTGGAACCAGATGTCCACGCGCTGGCGGAAGTGCCAGAAGATGTACATCGCGGCGGTGGCCGCGCCCATGAAGACCGTGAGGCCGATGAACACCCAGGAGGATCGCTGGGTGGCGACGTACAGCATCGCCAGGAAGGTGCCGAAGAGCAGCAGCGAGGAACCGAGGTCCTTGCTGATGACCAGCAGGCCGATCGCCACGACCCAGCCGACGACCATCGGCATGAAGTCACGGGCGCGAGGCAGGTCCAGGATCTTGAACCGGCCGACCTTGATCGACTTGGCCGCCAACGACAGCACCTGCCGCTTGGTGACCAGGTACGAGGACAGGAAGATCACCAGCGCGATCTTGGCGAACTCGGACGGTTGCATGGTGAACGGCCCGATGCCGATCCACCGGCGGGCGCCGTACTCGCTGATGCCCAGGCCCGGGATCATCGGCAGCGCGATGAGGATGATCGCGGCGAGCGCGGTGAGGTAGGTGTACCGCTGCAGGATCCGCGGTTCCTTCAGGAAGAACAGCAGGGCGATGCACAGGATCATGCCGACCGCGGTCCACACCAGCTGCATGCCGATGCCGGCGTGCTCGATGTTCCCGGAGTCGGCCGCGTCCAGACGCCAGATCATCGCCACGCCGATCCCGTTGAGGAACAGCGCGCAGGGCAGGATCAGGGGGTCGGCGTACGGGGCGATGAACCGCAGCGCCACGTGCGTGGCGAGGGCGAGGGCGCCGAAGATGAGGCCGTAGCCCCACATGGCGCCCGGGACCTGGTTGTTGAGGTTCAGCCCGGCCGTGGCCATCGCGCTCATCATGATGGCGATGGCGATGAGGACCAGGACCAGCTCGGCGTTGCGCCGTTTGACCGGCGGTAGTGCCGTCGGTGCCTCGGGTTTCGTGGTGCTCAATGGGTCACCCCGATTCCTCGGTCTCGGTCTCCTGGCGGCCCGAGTCGCTCTGGGTCTGCTCGGAGCCCTCGACCTCGCCCTGCAGGTCCTCGACCTTGGCCTGGGCGTCCGTGAGGTCGTTCGCCTCGATGTTGTTCCGGAGGGCCTCCTGGTCGGTGGGGGCGAGCGAGTCCAACCGGAGCTCGGTCCTCTCCACCTCCTCGGACAGGTCGAACCCGGCGATGTTGGTGTCGATGCCCCGGTAGATGCTGACGCTCTCCCCGTCGGAGGAGACACCCACGAAGTACTGGTCCTCGATGTACCGACTGCCGAAGTAGTAGCCGCCACCGGCGATCGCGCCGACCACGATGACGAAGACGAGGATGATCGGCCACCAGCTACGGGTCCGGTACTCCGGCTCCGGGTCCGGGTCACGAGGGGGCGATCCGTCGTAGTCGTCGTAGGCGCGCTCCTCGAAGGGAGAGGCGCCGTACGTACCGGGTGGAGGCGGCGCCTGTTCGTCGATGGGGTCCATCTCGGCGGTGTCGCCGCCGCTGCCGCGAAGTTCCTGCGCCCGTCTGGCGGGGCTCGTCTCGTTCGGGCCCGTCGCCGCGTCACGCTGGTCGGCCGCGCCCACGACCTGGGAGCCGACGGTCGGGCCCTCCTGGTCGCTGTCCGTCTCGATGACGTCCGCGACCACCGTGGTGATGTTGTCCGGACCGCCGCCGCGGATCGCCAACTCGATGAGCTTCTTGGCGGCCGCGCGCGGGTCGCTCTCGGTGGCCAGGGTCTCGTGGATGGTCTTCTTGCTGACCACACCCGACAAACCGTCGGAGCACAGCATGTAGCGGTCACCGGGCTTGGCGCGGCTGATGGAGATGTCCGGGTCGACCGGGGTCTTGCCGTCCAGGGCGCGCAGGATCAGGGACCGCTGCGGGTGGGTGGCGACCTCCTCCTCGGTGATCTTGCCCTCGTCCACGAGGGTCTGCACCAAGGTGTGGTCGTGGGTGATCTGCTCGAACCGCGAGCCCCGCATGAGGTAGGCGCGCGAGTCACCGATGTGGATCAGGGCGACCTGTGAACCCGACCACAACATGGCGGTCAGGGTGGTGCCCATGTTCTCGAGCTGGGGTTCCTGCCGGATCCGGAGGGCCAGGGACTCATTGGCCTTCTCGACGGCCTGTTGCAGGACCTCGGCCATCTCTTCGGCCCGTGGATCGTCGGAGGTGTCCAGACTGCGGATCGACGAGATCGCGATCGAGCTGGCCACCTCTCCGCCCGCGTACCCGCCCATGCCGTCGGCCACCGCGAGGAGGTGCTGACCGGCGTAACCGGAGTCTTCGTTGCCTTCGCGGAGGCATCCTACGTCGGAGTACGCCGCGTATCGGAGAGCGATTGTCATTTGCGCAGTTCCAGGACGGTTTTGCCGATACGGATGGGCTGACCCACCGTGATGGGCTGGGGGCGGTTCAGCTTCTGCTGGCCGAGGTAGGTGCCGTTGGTGGAGTTGAGGTCCTCGACGAACCAGCGGCCGCTTTCGGTGTAAACACGCGCGTGTCGACCCGAGGCGTAGTCATCGGTGATGACCAACGTCGAGTCGGGGGCGCGGCCGATGAGGATGGGTTGGGAGGAGAGATTGACCGTCGTACCCGTCAACGGGCCCTGGGTCACGGCCAGCACCGTGGGCTCGTTGCGCGAGACCCGCGAACGTCCCTGAGAGGAAGAAGGGGAACGACGCGGCGCGGGACGCGGGGCCGATCGCGGCTTCTTCTTGCGGGACTTCTTCTTCGACTGCCCGAAGAGGTCCGTACTGATAACGCCGACCGCCATGAGGACGAACAGCCAAAGCACCGCGAGATACGCGATCTTGATCAATATGAGGGTCAAGTTGGACATCGAACTGCTCTTCAGCCCCTGTCGTGCTTCGGCCGGGGTGGCGGTCATCGGCGCCGCCACCGTGTCTGCCCCACCTTCGGGTCGGTGAGTCTAGGTCGCTGGTCCACGACCCAGAGCCGGCCGCGGCCATTGTGCCCGATCGGTCAGGTCTTCGCGGAGACTACCCTCCCGGCCGGATTCTCCGACAGTGGTCCCTTGTCGGCCCACCACCGGCCCCGAACCTTCAGACGCCGAAGCGAGGCGGTTGGTTGCGGTCCGGGAGGGGACGGAGTCGGCGACCTGTCGAGGGAGCGGTCAGTCGCGGCGGAAGGTCATGGTGGTGCGGCCCAGACTGATCCGGGTACCGTCCACCAGCCGAGCCTGCCTGACCTGCTGCCCGTTGACGAAGGTTCCGTTCGTGGAACCCCTGTCCTCCAGGATGACCTCGTCGCCGTCCACGCGGATCTCCACGTGGTGACGGGAGACACCGTTGTCCACCAGACGCAGATCGCAGTCCGTGCCGCGCCCCAACAGGGTCACCGGCGTGGTCAGTTCGAACGACTGCTGCATGCCCTGGCTGGCGATGTTGCCCTCGGCCGTCGCCCCGCCGGGGGAGATCAGCAGACGAGGACGACCCGTTTGACGCTGCGCCGAGCCCGGAGCCGGATCGCCCACCGGTTGGCGGAGCTCACCGCCCTCCACCAGACTCCCGCGCACGACACCGGAACGGATCCGGAACCGTCCGGTCTTGAGACCTTCATCCGAACGGAACTGCACCCGCACCGGACCGACGAACGAATAACCCTGTTCGGTGGCGTAGTCACGGGCCAGCTTCGACAGTTCCTGTCCCAGACTGTCGGCGTAAACCTCCAGGCGTTCCTTGTCACTGGCCGACAGCTCGACGATGAAGTCGTTCGGGACCAGTGTCCGACCCTGGGCGACGATGGCGGCCCGCTCGTCCATCTCTCGCTGAACGGCGCTCGCGACCTCGACCGGCTGGAGCTCCGACTTGAAGGCCATCGCGAAGGTGCCTTCGATCATGCCCTCAAGCCTGCGCTCGAAGCGTTGGAGCACTCCCACGAGGTACCTCCCTTTGTACTCCACTCCGTATGTGTAGACGATCGTAACCGGGCCGGGGCGCCCCCGGTCTCAGGTGCACCCCCGTCAACGGCGTTGGGCGGCCACGATCGGGGCCGTCCACAAACGATGTGCGAGTCGCCTCCAGCCCGTGCTAGTCTTTTTCTTGTCGCCAGGACGAACCGGAAGAACACCGGATCACCTGGCACTATAATTGAATAAGTCACTCGGGCGGGTGGCGGAACGGTAGACGCGCACGGTTCAGGTCCGTGTGTCCGAAAGGATGTGAGGGTTCAAATCCCTCCTCGCCCACTTGATTCTAGACGACCCTGGTCGTCGGCTTTCGGCCGACTCCCAGGGTCGTCTTCGTTGTGCCTTCGGGGGCCGCCCCCGAACGCCCCGATGCGCCGCTCGGGCGCGACCCTCGGCCGTCGCCTCGCGCCGCGTGACACCTGATGGTGTCGGTGGTGCTCATGGGGGCTCTTTTCGGGTGGGCCGTAATTGAGGGCAAGCAGTATCAACGATCTTGGATCGTTAGGTTCGGGGCAACCCGCCCTCCGGGGCCGGAACCGGTCACGGAGTGTGGATCATGGTGGCTCCGTCGAGGTCCCATGTTCGGAGATCACCGCACATGCCCGTTCCGGATCCCTCTGTGGCGGTGAAAACGGCGGCGTCCGATAAGTGTCCTCCATCACTCTGAGAAAGTGCCTCCAGGTGCCTTTGCGCGCTCTCGGCCTGTTGGACGACGCCCCGCCGGACGTGGTGGTGCCACCCCACGGCCTTGTCACGGACCAGTTCGACCGCGGACCTGTGGAGGTCGATGAGAGCGGAGGGCCCCCTTCGTCGAACCTGTTCCCGTAGTTCCAGGTAGCCCTGGACGGCCAGGTCACGACGTTGTCGTGCTTCGACGTGGTCGGTGACCGTCGTCGCCTCCCGGTAGGCCTCCGGGTCGTCGAGGAACTCCCGGGGGTAGGTGAGGACGGCGTCGCCCGCTTCGGGCAGACCCGCGTTCTGCATGACCACGATGAGTTCGAGGTCGCCGCTGTTGTTGATCAGTCGGTGCACCGTGCCGGGGGTGAACCACAGAAGCGTTCCTTGTCTCAGGGGGGTTTGTCGGTGGCCGGCGCTGCCGAGGGTCTCCAGGGTTCCTCGGCCGCGGATGACGACGTAGCCCTCGGCCGAAGCGGTGTGCAGGTGGGGGGAACCGCCGGACACCCCGTCCTCGGCGAGCCAGTCGTAGACCCACAGGTGCGAGACGGCGGTTCCCCCCGGGAACGGGGTCACGTGGACTCCAGGGCGCTCAGCCCCAGATCGGCCAGGTCCTTGCAGCCGGAGGTCTCGGGGTCGCCGTCGGCGATCACCACGGCGTACCTGTAGGTGAGGGTCTGTTCGGGTTCGATGTCCACCTCCTGGTCGAAGAACGGGGCCGGACAGACGCAGGCGAAGATGTTGCTGCGCACGAACCACTTGACCGGATGGCCCGGGTTGTCCGGGGCGTCGACGAACACCAGGGTCGAGGAGTCGTTCGTGGCGTCGTGTTGTCCGGTGAAGGAGAGCCAGGGGGCGCGGACCCCCATGAGCTCGTCGGTGCCCTCCTGCGTGGCGGTACGGACCCGCCCGCCGCTGAAGGAGCGGGGACCGCGCCAGAACAGGCCTCCGTAGCCGGCGTCGGGCCTGCCCTCGGTGGTGGGGCTGCCGAAGGTGATCGGTGCTCGGGTGACGTTGGTGAACGCCGTCTCGAAGAGGAGGGTCCATGCCTCTTGGGCGGGGGTCGCGGTGACCTGGATGTTCCGGTCCTCGGTGAACCAGCGGGCGCCCTGTTGTGTGTTCCACTCCAGGTGCTCGGTGATCGAGACCAGGTCGGGGGCGACCTCGATCCGGTCGAAGGCACGGTGGTCGGTGGAACCGTTGTTGTCCAACTGCCGGTAGCCCCCCTCACGGAGGTAGGTGGGGCCGCCCCAGAAGTTGGCCGGGCCCACGTTCGGCAGCGACCAGGCGATCCCCTTGTGCCACACGTGGTCGTGCGGCCTGTACAGGCTCACCTCGTTGCCCTTCAGGGTGCGCAGTGGGTGGAAGTACGGGCGAGGGGACTCCAGGGTGGGGTCCCAGGGTTTGTGGACGTAGCGGGCGATCTCCTGGCCCTCATGGGTCAGGCGCAGGGACCGGTTCTCTTCGTGTGTCAGGCCGAGGCCGTTCATCTCACTCCTCGATGAAGTACTGCTCGGGGTTGGTCGGGCCCGGGTCGTTGTAGACCGAGGACGAGGGCATCGACTCGGGGACGTTGTGGAAGTGGTCGGCGACTATCCCGTAGCCGGGAGGGGTCAGGCTGATACCGATGGCGTAGAACCGCTCCTGGGACACGGACAGGAAGTCCGCCATCAGCTCGTCGCGGAGATCCGGGTCGGGTTCGCCCTCGACGGCCCTGTACATCTCCAGGTGCTCCTTGACGTCGTCCGGGGGCTCGGTGGAGCGAGGATCGGCACCGTCGGAACGGAACCACTTGGCCCACGGGATGCCGAAGTTGGACTCCCCGTCGTGCACGGGGGCGTACCAGCGGGCGTCGTACATGGCGTCGCGCAGGCCGGCGTCTCCGGACCACACGTTCGCGTCGTGCTCGTTCTCCTCGCGGTTGTTCTGCCACAACGATCGGTCCTCGGTGTCGAGGTCCACGTCGATGTCCAGCTCGTCCCAGAAACCGATCACCATCTCCATGGAGTCGATGATGTCCGGGCGGAAGTCGGTGGGAACGGACAGGTCGAAGCTCACCGGGGCGCCGTTCGGGGCGAGGCGGACCCCGCCGGAGCGCTCGTCGTAGCCGGCCTCGTCGAGGAGGTTGGCGCGCAGGACGCGGATCAGTGCCGCGGTTCCCGCGGTTCCGATGATGAGCACCGGGATCCACAGGTTGGA
>NZ_DYZD01000359.1 GCF_020741345.1 Nocardiopsis listeri | reverse complement strand
CGGGGAAGGAGGAAGAACCCACCCCCACCCCGCCAGACCACCGAAGGACTCGCCACCTATCGCGCCCAACACACCTCCCGGCACACCCGGCACACCCCTCACAGCACCCTCCCCGTGTCAGAGCGGAGTTACGGGACGGGGACGACCGCGTTCCCAGGTGGTTGGCCTATGACAGGTGTCATCACCGATGCGGGGAGAACCTCATAACGGATCGCTGACAGTGGTGACTGCTTCTCCGGGCCATCTTTTGCCAGGCTGGTGGGTATGGCTTCCAGCGATCCCTCCACACCCCCCGGACCTTCGGACCCGTCCGACGTCCCTTCCGGCTCGTCCGCGGCCTCGTCCGCCACTCCGTCTTCCACCCCACCTCTCTCCCGCTCCTCCAAGACGGCCCGTCGACAGCGCTCTCCCGCCGCGCCGGGGCGGGTCTGGCTGGTCGCGCTCGGGGTCGGCGTGGTGGTCGCGGTGCTGGCCGCGCTGTTCGCGCCGGCCCGGTCCACGCCCGCGACCGGAGTGGCCGGGGACGCGTCTTTGGCCTCGGATGTGGAGCAGGTGCTGGGAGACCGGATGGTCGAGGTGCAGGGGCTGTCCGTGGCCCGGTTCGACCTCGACGACCCGGACTCGGTGGAATGGGCCGCCGCGGGGACCTCCGACGGAACCACACCGGTCGGTCCGGACACGCCGTTCGAGACCGGTTCGGTGATGAAGGTGATCACCGGGATGTTGCTCGCGGACATGGTGGAGCGGGGAGAGACCTCCCTGGACCGCACCCTCGCCGAGGTCTTCCCGGACATCGACTTCGACGACCCCGAGGTCGCCGACATCACCCTCCAGGAACTGGCCACCCACCACTCGGGGCTGCGGGCGATCGCCGATGGGGAGGGCGCGGCGGTCACCTTCCGCTCCATGCTCCTGATCAGCCCGTATGAGGGCGCCATCTCACCGGTGGACGGGCTCGTGCACACCCAGGCCGGACCCAAGGACCAGTACGTCTACTCCAATCACGGCTTCGCGACCCTTGGGCACGCGTTGGCGGAGGAAGCGGGCGAGAGCTACCCGGACCTGGTACGCGAGCGCATCCTCGACCCCTTGGACATGGACGACACCGAGGTCGCCGCCGAACGTCCCGAGGGCGGTGCGCTGTCGTACTACGAGCCGGGCGTTCGGGTGGCTCCGTGGACCAACACCGAGTACGCGCCCGCCGGGATCTCCACCTGGAGCACCGTCTCCGACCTGGTCGCCCTGGTCGGTGCGGTCGCCGAGGGCAGTGCTCCGGGCGCGGACGCCACCGATGTGGTGCTGGAGGATGTCCGGATCGGCGGGGCACCGTCGGAGGAGGAGCCCGCAACGGAGGCGGACGGGGACACCGAACTGTCCATGGGGTTGGCCTGGCACGTCCTGGACACCCCCGACCACGGTGAGGTCACCTTCCACAGTGGGAAGGTCTACGGCTCCTCCACCACGGTCCTGTTCGACGACGAGCGCGCCGTCGTCCTCATGGGCAACAGCTTCACGCTGCAGGAGAGTCGGCTGGCCCTGGGGCTGCTCGGTGATGAGCCCGGGGAGGCGTTGTCGGCCCCTCCGAGCACCGGGACGAGCATGGCTTTGACCCTGCTCCCGCTGTTGCTTCCACCGGTGCTGTTGCTCGCCCTGATGATCCGTCGCCGCACCTTGATCACCCAGCGCCCGCTGGATCGCCTACGGATCGTCTCGCTGAGTCTGGGCGCCGTGGCCTGGTGGGTCTACACCCAGCGCGGCGGTGTGTGGACGGATCTGCCCACCGAACCGTCCGCGGTCGCCGCGGGAGTGGTCGCCACCGCCATCACCGTCGGGGTGTGGCACTGGCGTCGGGTTCCGACGGAGGCGGGCCGATTCCGGTGGCTGCACGTCACGGTGTTCGTGTTCTCGGTGTTGTTCTCCCTGACCCTGCTCTCTCTGATGGTCTACGCCCTTCTCTTCGCCCGACAGTGAACCTTCGGCGGGTAGGAAGGGGACATGGGACATTCGCGGGAAGCACACCGAATCCCCTCGGCCGGGCTCTTCCTCTACGACCATGACTGTGGCTTCTGCCGGCGGTGCGTCTCGTTCGCGCGGGAGCGGGTCCGAACCCGCACGGCCTTTGCGGCCTGGCAGGAGACCGATCTCAAGGCCTTCGGGCTCACCCCGGAACAGGCGGACGAACAGGCCTGGCTGGTTCGTCCGGACCGGAGTCTGCTCTCCGGCGGTGACGCCGTCGCCGAGACCCTTCGGTTCGGCCGGTTCCCCTTCCGGGCACTGGGCCGGCTGATGGCCCTGCCCGGGTTGCGGGCGCTCACCCGGGCCGCCTACCGGGTGGTCGCGGCCAACCGGTACCGTCTGCCCGGAGGCGGCGACACCTGTGCCCTTCCGCCCCCACGCGACGGTTGATCCCCCACAAGGAAAGAGGCTTCGAGTTGATCTCGTTGGCCCGGACGGCCGAAGAGACCATCCCCTTCGGCCCGCTCATCATGGTCGTGCTGTCCATGCTCGCCTGCACGGTGGTGCTGGTGCTGATGGGGATCTACGGCGCGCAGCGGGGGATCAGGCCCAACGACTTCTTCGGCATCCGCACCAGGTTCACCAGGTCGAGCGACTCCGCCTGGTACGCGGTGCACGAGGCCTCCGCCCGCTGGTCGATCCTGGCGGGGATCGCCTTCCTGCCCGCGGCGGTCCTCACCCCGTTCCTTTCCACCCCGAACGCACAGGTCATCGCGATCCTGGTGCCCACGACCGTGGGCACCGCGCTGTTGGTGGTGGGGTCCTGGAGGGGGCACAGGGTCGCCCGCAAGCGCCTGGCCGGCGAAGCCTCAGGCCGCTCGTAGCTCCCGGCACACCGCCAGCAGCCGCTCGCGCAACACCCCGCCGCGTTCGGCGAAGTCGCGCTGGTACTCCATGTACGCGGCCTTGCCCTCGGCGGTCTCGATCCGCACGGGCTCGTACCCCCACTCCCGCAGGTCGTAGGGGGAGGCCCGCATGTCCAACGTGCGGATCTCCCGGGACAGCTCGAAGCAGTCCACGACCAGCTCCGACGGCACCGCCGGCGTGAGCTTGTAAGCCCACTTGTACAGGTCCATGTTGGCGTGCAGGCAACCCGGCTGGTCCAGGTCCGCCTGGGTCTCTCGGGTGGGTGAAAGGGTGTTGCGCGGGCGCGCGGGTTCGGTGAAGAACCGGAACGCGTCGAAGTGCGAGCACCGGATCCGGTGCGACTCCACCACCCGGTCGGTGCCCTCGTTCCCCAGCCGCAGCGGAACCTGGCCGTGGCGCACCTGCGAGGTCCGGTACACCATCGCCCACTCGTGCAGCCCGAAGCAGCCCAGGTGAGCCGGGCGCGAGGCCACCGCCGAAAGCAATCGCTCCACGAAGTCGAGCACGGGTCGGGCGGCCAGGAACGCGGGCACGTCCAGGCCCACCCCGCCACCGTCGAGTTCGGTGTAGAAGCGCTCCGACAGTCGCTCGCGCGCGGCCTCCCCGGCCAGGGTCGTGCCCACCCCGGGGTGCCAGCGCCGCAGCTGTGCCGGCTTGAGGTTGTAGTAGGTGAACAGGAAGTCCTCCACCGGGTGCCGTTCGCCCGCGCGGCGTCGCCGCAGGTGGTCGGCGGTGAGCGCGTCGACGCGCGCGGCGTGTCGTTCGGCGCGCTCACGCTGGTCCGTCTCGGCCAACACGGTCCTGGTGGTCCCGGTCATCGTCCCCATCACGGCTCCCAGGGTATGGTCCCCGGTGTGCAGATCCCCACCGACGAACAGATCCGGTCCCTCCACGAGAGGTACGCGCCCAACGCCGAGGCCTTCGAGCGCGTGTACACGCACTGCCAGGTGGTGTGCGCGATCGCCGAACAACTCCTCGATCGCGCGCCCGCGAAGGTCGACGTCGACCTGGTCCGGGCGGGCTGCCTGCTGCACGACATCGGCGTCTACCGTCTGGTCGACGCCTCGGGCCGCATCGCCCACGACCGTTACGTGAGCCATGGGGTGCTCGGCCACGAACTCCTCGCCGCCGAGGGGCTGCCCGAGACGCTGTGCCGGTTCTGTTCCCACCACACCGGGGTGGGGGTCACCGCCGAGGACGTACGGTCCCAGGGGCTGCCGATCCCGGTCGCCGACTACCTCGCCGAGACCCCGGAGGAGGAGTTGGTGATGTACGCGGACAAGTTCCACAGCAAGACGGAACCGCCGGTCTTCCACACCGTGGAGAGCTACTCGGCCAAGGTCCGCCGCTTCGGCGCGGACAAGGAGGTCCGCTTCAAGGCACTCGTGGAGAGCTATGGAGAGCCCGACCTCGCATCGCTCTCCGCCCGGTTCGGCCACCGGACGCTCTAGTTGGACTGCTGCACCGGCAGGTGGCGTCCCAGGTACCCCACGTACACGCGGTTGGTGGTCTCCGGCCCAAGGTCGGGGAAGAAGTACAGCCGCGGGCAGATTCCGTACTCGATGTCCAGCTTGATGTGCGCGTACATCGGTACCCGCCCGGTCGGGTCCACCTCGTGCGGTACCCGGAAGAACCGCTTCTCGTTGAGCTTGCCGCGGTTGCGTACGTAGTCCGACTCCTGTGACGCCAGCCGTTTGACCGGGATCACCCGGTAGCCGTCCGGTGGATCGCGCAGGTAGGAGTGGAAACCGAGCCCGCTGCCGGGGTTGTCGAACTGGTAACGGGCGTAGTCGTTGAGCGCCAACAGCGCCTCCCAGGCCCGGGTCACCCACAGGGACTCCTTGCGGCTGTCGGCCAGTTCGTACACCGTCTGGTCCTCCAGGGTGAAGAACAGGTGCGGCAACACGACGTCGTCGGTGACGCGCTCCAACAGCTCGGCCACGCTCGTGGGCGGTCGCCGTTCGGGGTCGTTCGGGGCGGGGGTGGCGGCCAGCCGGAACAGGCCCTCCTCACGGACCCGTTCACGCAGCCAATGCGCCTCGTAGCGGGCGGACCGCGCGCTCTCCCGCGCGGTGTTCAGCTCCTCGGCCAGGTCCGCGGTCTCGTCGAGTAGTTGGTGGCGTTCCTCCGACAGCTCCCCGATGCGTGTGTTGAGCCGGCGTACTTCCTCCCGCAGCCGTTGAAGCTGCTGTTCCTGGGCCTTGGCGGCGGCCAGTTCCACGCTGTTCGCCGAGTCCTGCTCCGACCTGTGTGCGATGGCGTGCTCCGGTCCGTTGGTCGGTGGGGGAGCGAGAGAGGTGGGGTCCCGGCGCAGGTCATCGGTCTCCTCGTGCAGGAGGGTGTCGATCGCCCTGAGCGTTTCGGGTAACCCGAGGGCCACGGCGTTGTCGCGCACCCGCCGGGACAGGGCGGCGCCGACCCAGTTGCGCACACGTTCGCCGTCCCGCGCCGTGTCCAGGGTGGAGGGGCTCATCCGGGGGTGGCGTGAGGAGTCCGCCTCGTTCTGAGGATCCACCGAAGGCAGGAACGTGCGCACACCGCCGGCGGGTATGTCCAGGTCACGGGGGAGTATCGCCGCCATGCGATCCAGTGCCGCGGCGTCCAGCACGTATCCGGCGCACATCCCGGTGCACCGGGACAGTGCCCCGGCCATGGAACCGCGCCAGGCGGCCACGGTCACGTCTTCGGGGGCGCCGGTGGCGACGATCGCCAGTCGTCTCAGCGGATCACGGATGGCCGAGTGCAGGGCGGCCACGTCGGATTCGTCGCGTCCGCGCACGATCCTGGGGGCGGGCACCAGCGTGTGCGCGCCGTCATGGGCGTTGACCGCCTCCAACAGCATGCGCGCGGCTTCGGGCGGCATCACCTCCAGACGGGTGACCTCCGTGGAGAGGCCGGGGGCGGGTTCGACGGTCATGTCCAACCACAGGTATCGCCAGGGGGACAGTTCGGGGTCGACCACCACGGTGACCAGGGTGCGCCACACCCCGTCGGGTTTGTCGGACTCGGTGGTCAGCCGGAGGAAGGTGAGTCCCTCGTCGGTGTTGTCGTGCCGGGCGACCAACGCCCGGGACCGGTTGCTGAGGTCGTAACGGCCCGAGGAGCCGAAGTCCACGCGCGCTCCGGAGTTCCCGCGTTTGCTCAACCACCGTGAGAGGACCGTCGAGGCGACGGCGACGAGATCCCCGTCGTCGTCGGGGACGGCGACGAGCGTGCGGTAGACGAGCGGCAATGGCACTCCCGGGTTCCCGTCGACGGCGGCGGACCCGAGGGCCTGTCCTAACGCGCCGGCAGAGCCCTCTCCACCACTGTGTATCAAGGACCGCTTCCGCGCCAGCGGGTCAGCGTAAGAACCGTACGTGATCGTGTACTCCAGTGTGGCCAATTCGGGGGCCGGCTTTGGCAAGGGTGGACAAGGCGCGGTCCGGCTCGCGGGGTCTAGCGTCGCGGACATGACCACGCACCCGTTCTGGCTCGCCGGCACCGCGACCACCGGCGACACCGACATGACCGTCCTCAACCCCTACACCGGCGAGGCCGCGGGCACCGTGTCCGTGCCCACCCCGGAGCAGGTGCAGGAGGCCGTGGCCGCCGCGCACGCGGTCGCCTCGCGCGCCGCCGCCCTGCCCGCGCACGTCAAGGCCACCGCCCTGGACCACATCGCCCGGCGCATCGGCGAGCGCGCCGAGGAGATCGCCCGGGTGATCACCGCCGAGAGCGGCAAGCCGATCAAGTGGTCCCGGGTCGAGGCCGGGCGCGCCGCGTCCGTCTTCCGCTGGGCCGCGGAGGAGGCCCGTCGGGACAGCGGAGACCTCCAGCGGCTGGACACCGACGCCGGTGGCACCGGCCGTATGGCCCTGATCCGCCGCGTGCCCAAGGGCCCGATCCTGGGCATCTCTCCGTTCAACTTCCCGATCAACCTGGTCGCGCACAAGGTCGCGCCCGCGATCGCGGTGGGTGCGCCCATCATCCTCAAGCCCGCACCGGCCACCCCCATCACGGCGCTGCTGCTCGGCGAGATCATCGCCGAGACCGAGCTGCCCGGCGGCATGGTGTCCGTACTGCCCATGCCGAACGAGTCCGCGGCCGCGCTCATCACCGACGAGCGCCTGCCCGTGGTGTCCTTCACCGGCGGGGCCTTCGGTTGGGAGATCCAGCGTCGTGCCCCGCACAAGCACGTCACCCTGGAACTCGGTGGCAACGCCGCCGCTGTCGTGTTGGACGACGCCGACCTGGACTGGGCTGCCCGGCGCGTGGCCCTGTTCGGCAACAACCAGGCCGGCCAGGTGTGCATCGGCGTGCAGCGAGTCGTGGTCACCGAAACCGTGCACGACGAGTTCGTGCGACTTCTGGTCGACCGGGTCGAGGAGCTCGGCACCGGCGACCCCGCCGACGACAAGACCGACGTGGGTCCGATGGTCGACGAGGCCGCCGCCGAACGCGTGACCACCTGGGTGGAGGAGGCGGTCTCCGCGGGGGCGCGCGTGCTCACCGGCGGCACCCGTGACGGTGTGACCGTGGCGCCCACCGTCCTGGCCGACGCCCCCGCCGACGCCAAGGTGGTGCGCGAGGAGATCTTCGGTCCGGTGCTGGTGATCCAGCGGGTCGCCGACACCGACGCCGCCTTCGCCGCGGTCAACGACAGCGCCTTCGGGCTCCAGGCCGGCGTGTTCACCCGGGACCTGCCCACCGCCTTCCGGGCCCACCGGGAGCTGGAGGTCGGCGGCGTGGTCGTCGGCGACGTCCCGACCTTCCGCGCCGACCAGATGCCCTACGGCGGCGTCAAGGGCTCCGGCGTGGGCAAGGAGGGTGTGCGTTCGGCGATGACCGACCTCACCGACGAGCGCGTCCTGGTCCTCACCGGCATCGACCTGTAGGGGTCCGCGCACGCGAGCGGCCGGTGACCGCGGAGCAGGAGTGGCGGTCACCGGCCGTGGGTGAGGGAGGTCTACAGACCCGAGGCCTGCTCGTACAGGCGTCGGGCCTCGGAGCCCAGCCGCGGCCCGTACTGGACGGCGCGGTCGTCGGCGTACTTGAAACTCACCACCGAGGCGATGTTCCCCTGCCCCGTGGACGGGTCGAAGTCGGCGAACCACGGTCCGCCGCTGGACCCCTGGGTCATGGAGCAGCGGACCCCGTTGGCGGTGGTGCCGCCGGTGTCCGGGACCGTCCGGCCCGAGCAGTAGTGCAGGTTCTCGCCGTCGTAGGGGGAGGCGGACGGATAGCCGAACGTGTACACCTGCACGCCCTGGTTCACCCGCTCCTCGGTCCAGGTGTCGAAGGACAGTCGCTGGGACCCGACCCGCTCCTGCACGGTGGTGGAGTCGGTCTCGTTGAGCACGACCATCGCGAAGTCGTAGCTGTCGTCCGCCTCCTTCGCCCACTTGGGGGAGACGATCAGGTCGCGGGCGGTGAACTTGCCGTGGGGGGCTTCACCGTCGTCGTGGCCGGGCACGAAGGTCCAGTTGCGGGCCCAGGCGCCCTTGCCGTCCTTGGCGCAGTGGCCGGCCGTCACCAGGGTGCTCTCGTTGGCGGAGTCCACGACGGAGGCCGAACAGGTGAAGTCGCGCCCGTCCATGGTCAGGTACACCTTGCCGGTGGTGCGGGTGACGAGCCCACCGTCGTTCCAGACCTCGCCCTCGCTGTCGGGCCGGGCCGCCTGCGGTTCCACGGCGTCGTCGGTGGGGGCCGGGGCCATCGGCTCGGTGATCTCCAGGGCGGAGTCGACCAGAGCGGTGATGGGCTGCGCGGCGGCCATGCGCTCGTTGGTCCAGTAGTCGAAGGTCTCGGCGTGCT
>NZ_DYZD01000358.1 GCF_020741345.1 Nocardiopsis listeri | reverse complement strand
GTCGACTTCGTGCACTCCTGAGCCGTCGCGTCGACCCCTCGTCCCGGCCCGTCCTCAGTCGTGGCGGGCGCCCTCGTGCTCGGAGTGGCCCGGCGGCTCCAACTGCAGTGTCGAATGGTCCACGTCGAAGTGTCCGCTCAGGCACTCGTGCAGTTCGTCGAGCATCCGTCCGGTGTCGCGCAGGTCCTCCTCGGCCACCACCACGTGCGCGGACATCACCGGAACCCCGGAGGTGATGGTCCACACGTGCAGGTCGTGCACGTCGATGACCGCGGGGTGCCCCATCAGGTGCGAGCGCAGCTCGGCCAGGTCCATGCCCTTGGGCGCGGCCTCCAGCAGGATGTGCACGGCCTCCTTCAACAGTGACCACGCGCGCGGCACGATGATCGCGGCGATGGCGAGCGAGACCAGGGTGTCGGCCTGCTGCCACCCGGTGAACAGCACGATGAGACCGCCGACGATCACCCCCACGGAGGCGAGCGCGTCGCTCATCACCTCCAGGTAGGCGCCCTTGACGTTGAGGCTGTCCTTCGCGCCCGACTTCAGCACGAACATCGCCACGATGTTCATCACCAGGCCGAACCCGGCGACCACGATCATGCCGAGCCCGGACACCTCGGAAGGTTCGCGGAACCGGTCGACCGCCTCCACCACGATGAACCCGCACAGGACGAACAGCACGATCGCGTTGACGGCCGCGGCGAGGATCTCGGCGCGTTGGAGCCCGAAGGTGCGCCTGCCCGTGGCCGGCCGACCTGCGATCCACACGGCCACCAGGGCCAAGGCCACTCCGAAGGAGTCGGTGACGGTGTGCCCGGCGTCGGCGAGCAGGGCGAGACTGCCGCTGAACGCCGCCCCGGTGACCTGGACCACCGCCACGGTGAGCATCAGCCCCAGAACCACGGCGAGCCTGCGCTTGTTGGCGGCGCCGGCCGTGATCGGCCCGTGGTCGTGTCCCACGCCCATCGTTCCTCCGTCCTCAGATCCGTTAGTACACTCAAGACTGTTTATACAGCCTGCACTGTCTATACAGCAAAAAATGTACAATGGTTTTCATGTTGACCTCAGAGCAACGACTATCCGCGATCCAGCGCCTTGGGCGCGCGCTGTCCGACCCCACCCGGTGCCGTCTGCTGCTGGCCCTCCTGGAAGGAGCCGACTACCCCGCCGGGCTCGCCGACCGGCTCGGGCTCACTCGACAGAACGTTTCGAACCACCTCGCCTGCCTGCGCGACTGCGGACTCGTGCGCACGCACGCCCGTGGTCGGCAGGTCAGCTACGAGCTGGTCGACGAATCCCTCGCCCATGCCCTGGACGACCTCCTTCAGGTGGTCTGGGGCACCACCCAGCCCCATGAGACGCTCACCCCTTCAGAGGAACAGCCCAGGGCCGTCTGAGCCATCCCGCCGCGCCGCCGCCCCTCACCCGACGCATGCGTGCGGGTGCGCATCGTGTGTACTCTTCGTGCTCTCTTCCGGGTGGCCGAAACCGGTCATCGTGATGTCCGTTACAGCTTCGGGGGTCTCGGTGGTGGGCACGAAGATCCACTTCGCGCCGGGGGATCCCGGTCGTTCGGAGCGTGTCCCTAACTTTGGTCGGGGTCGACCCCGACGGAAGGCTGACATCTCCCTGATAGTTCCCTGAAGTCACCGGACTCGGCGCAACTTCCGATATAACGCGACGTAAGGTGAACATGCGCCCGGCGGATGCGGGGCCCGACGACGGGACGACCCGAGCGGGCGTCCCGCCCCGGACGGACACCCGCATCCCCCATCACACGACTCGCGGATCGGCCCGTGCCCCCCATGCCGCCCGTTCCACCACGAACGGGTGCGCCCCGGTCCGGGGCCGTCCCACTACCCGGCGAGCTAGGAGCGAGCACCTCTCATGTCCAGACCGGCCATCACGGCACACGGCGAGCGGTCCCCGGACGGACCCACCGCCCCCCACGCGGAAGGGACGCGCGCGTGAACCGCCTTTCGGTCATATCGCTCGGCAACCGGGCGTTGGTCCTCCTCATCACCCTGGCCGTGCTGCTCTTCGGCACCTTCGCCGCTCTCTCGGCCAAGCGCGAACTCTTCCCCGAGATGACCCTGCCGATGGTGATGGTCTCCGCCCAGTACCAGGGCGCGACCCCCCAGGTCGTCGAGGGACAGGCCACCGAACCCCTCGAACAGGCGCTGCAGGGCGTGGAGGGGATCGACACGATCACCTCCACCTCCAGCACCGGTTCGGCGCAGATCATGGCGGAGTTCGACTACGGCCGCGACCAGGACGCCCTGGTCCGCGAGGTCCAGGTCGCCGTCGACCAGATCGCCGGCATGCTTCCCGACGACGTCGACACCTCCGTCATGGCCATGAGCATGGACATGATGCCGGTGATGCTGCTGGCCGCCGCCTCCGAGAACGGCGACGAGCAGGCGATGGCGTCCACCATCGAGAACGTGCTCATCCCCGAACTGGAGTCGGTGCCCGGCGTCCGTTCGGCGAACCTCACCGGTCTGCCGGAGGAACGCGTCGAGATCACCCCGGACGAGGACGAACTCGTCGACGCGGGCGTGAGCGTCCAGGACCTGTCCAACACGCTGGAGTCCAGCGGTCTGCTCATGGCCGGCGGCTCCATCGACGAGGACGGCCGCAGCCTCAGCGTCACCACCGGCGACCAGCACACCAGCCTCGAAGCGATCGAGGACCTGTGGGTGCAGCCCTCCGCCGGTGCCGCCGACGCGTCGGCGGCCATGCCCGGCGCCCCGCCGGCCCCGGCCCCGTCCGCGGTGCGGATCTCCGAGATCGCCGACGTCGAGCTGGTCACCGAGGACGCCTCCTCCATCGCCCGACTCGACGGCAAGCCCAGCATCGCCCTCATGGTCATGGCGACCCCCGACGGCAACACCGTCGAGGTCTCCGACGGCGTCCAGAAGGTGCTCGACGAGCAGGCCGACCTTCTCGGCGACGACGTCGAACTCGCCGTCGTCTTCGACCAGGCGCCCTTCATCAACGACTCGATCACCGACATGTTCGAGGCCGGCGGTTACGGCCTCGTCGCCTCGGTCATCGTGATCCTGGTCTTCATGCTGTCCATCCGCTCCACCCTGGTGGTGGCGGTGTCCATCCCGGTGTCGGTCCTGGCGGCCTTCGTCGGAATGCAGGCCTTCGGCTTCACCCTGAACATGCTCACCCTGGCCGCGATCACCATCGCGATCGGCCGGGTGGTGGACGACTCCATCGTCGTCCTGGAGAACATCCGTAGACACATGGACTACGGCAAGGAACGGATGACGGCCGTCAAGGACGGCGTCCGCGAGGTCGCCACGGCCGTGGCCTCCTCTTCCTTCGCCACCATCGCCGTGTTCTTGCCCCTGGCGTTCGTCGGCGGCATGGTCGGCGAGATCTTCATGCCGTTCGCGGTCACCAGCAGCCTGGCGCTGGCCGGTTCGCTCCTGGTCGCTCTGACCATCACGCCGGTGCTCTGCTACTGGTTCCTGCGGCCCGCAGAGGTCGGTGACACCCCGCGCGAGGAGATCGAGCGCAGGGCGCACGAGCGCGAGATGCGCACCCCGCTGCAGCGCGCCTACCTGCCGATCATCCGGTGGATCACCACCAAGCGAAAGACCGCCACCGCGGTCACCCTCGCGGCGAGCCTCGCGGTCTTGGCCGGCACCGTCGCCCTGGCAGCCAACTCCGAGACCGACTGGCTCGGACAGGCCGAGGAGAACACCTACACCGCCATCCAGGAACTCGAACCGGGCACCTCCCTGGAGGCCGCCGACGCCGAGGCCGCCAAGGTCGAGGAAGCGCTCGCCGGTATGGCCTGGATCGACACCTACCAGGTCAACGTCGGTGGCAACCCGATGATGGGCGGTGGAGCCGCCGACCAGATCGATTACACGATCACCGCCGACCCCGACACCGACCAGCTGCGCAACCGTGAGGTCCTGCGCGACACCTTCGCCGACCTGGACACCGAGCACGAGCCGCGCCTGGACTCCATGGGCGGAATGGGCGGCTCCGGTATCGAGGTGCGGGTCACCGCCGAGGACCAGGCGACCCTGGCCGAGGCCGCCGAGCTGGTGGAGGACGAGCTGCGCGCCATCGACGGCGCCGACGACGTCACCAGCGGCATCTCCGAGTCGCAGCCTTCCCTGGAGGTGCACGTCGACGGGGAGGACGCCGTCGAGCAGGGGTTGAGCGAGGCCGCGGTCGGCCAGACGGTCGCCGCCGCCTTCAACGGCCAGAACGTCGGCACCGCCACCATCGACGACATCCGTCGCGACGTGGTCGTCCTGGTCCAGGACGCGCCGCAGACCGTGGCCGAGCTCGAGGAGCTGCCGATCGCCACACCGACCGGGCGGTTGATCGAGCTCGCCGACGTCGCCGAGGTCGTCGAGGTCCAGCAGCCGCCGGAGCTCACCCGCATCGACGGTGTCACCAGCACCACGGTGTCGGCCAACCCGAGCGACTCCGACCTGGGCGCGGTCAGCGCCGAGATCATGGAGGCCCTGGACGGGCTCGGCCTGCCCTCCGGTGCCACCGCCGACCTGGGCGGTGTCAGCCAGGACCAGACCGAGGGCTTCGCCCAGCTGGGCCTGGCCCTGCTCGCCGCGATCGTCATCTGCTACCTGATCATGGTCGCGACGTTCAAGAGCCTGATGCAGCCGCTCATGCTGCTCATCTCGGTCCCGTTCGCCGCCACCGGCTCGCTGGGCCTGCTGTGGCTGACCGGAACCCCGGTCGGCGCCGCCGCCCTGATCGGCATGCTGATGCTCATCGGCATCGTCATCACCAACGCCATCGTGCTGATGGACCTGATCAACCAGAACCGCAACAAGGGCATGGAACTGGGCGAGGCCATCGTCGAGGGTTCGCGCCACCGTCTGCGGCCCATCCTGATGACCGCGGTCGGCACCATCGCCGCGCTCGTCCCGATGGCCACGGGGCTGGCCGGTGGGGGAGCGTTCGTGTCCGCGCCCGTCGCCCTCGTGGTGATCGGTGGTCTGGTCACCTCGACTCTGCTCACCCTGGTCCTGGTGCCCGTCCTCTACCAGCTGGTGGAGGTACGCCGAATGAAGCGTGAGGCCAGGGCGCAGGCCCGTTACGAGCGCCGTCGGGCCAAGGCCCGCGAGAAGGCGGGGGGCAGCGCCACGGGCGACGCCTCGCACAACGCCGCGAGCAACGGCGGCACCGCCACGGGCGAGGCCGGAGAGGTGCCCGGGGAGGCCTCCTCCGAGGAGCACTCCGGCCACGGCCGCTGACCCGAGCGCGATCGCTGCAACAGGGGCGCCCCGCACACCACGTGCGAGGCGCCCCTTCGTCGTCAGTACCCGTAGCGGTGGCACCGTCGCGACACGCCCGGAAGCGGGGGTGGACCAAAGCCCGCAAACCCCTGTGAATCAGGGGATCTCGGACGCTTCCTCTCTGTCACCGGGATGTCGATTTGTGCTATCCGCGCACTCCAGGCAGGCTGCCCCACATGGATAATGCGAAGAAGAACCTCGAAGACCTGCTGCGCGACGAGCTCGGTGACGAGCCCTCGCAGGAGGCAAAGGACTACGCCCGCGAACTGTACGAGCGCTTCAAGCTCCCCGCCACCGATCCCGCCCCCGCGAACCCGGCCCCGGCCGCCCCCGCGGCCCCGACCGAATCCGCCTCCGGCTCGGAGGACTGAGTGCCCGACGCTCTCGGCATGGTCGCGGAAACCACAGGGGCTTGCGGCCGGGCGCCGAAGGTTCCTGACCTATCGGGCTCCCGAACACCGAAGGGACTGCGCCGCAGGCGTCCGTAGCGAAGCGGAGGCGCTTAGAGATTTAGAGATGGGGACGGTCGTCGCCGTCCCATTCGAGTTCGAACCACACCTGGCGGCCTCGGCCGTCAAGTCGTGGCTCGGTGCCCCATTTGCTGGCGAGCGCCTCCACCAGGTCGAGCCCACGGCCGTGTTCGGCCGTGTCGTAGGGGTCCCGATGCTGGGGCAGGGGCGCTTCCGTCGTGCTGCCCAGGTCGCGCACCTCCACACGGGCCCATCCCGGCGCCAGTCGCACGCACACCTCGAACTTGCCGGTGTCGCACCCCGAGGCGCTGTGCCTGATGGCGTTGGTGGCGAGCTCACTGGTCAACAGTGTCGCCGTGGTCAGTTCCGGTGACTCGGCCAGTTGCCTGGCCACGAATCTGCGTGCGTAGGAGATCTGGCTCGGCAGGCCGGGAAAGCGTCTGCGGGCCGGTCTGGGAATGGACCCCGTACGGGCGGAGCGTCGATCGCCGCCGTCCTGTCGGGTGGTGGCGTTCTGGGTGTTGCTGGACTCTGCCATGGGTCTCGCCGGGCGTTGGGAACGGTGGAGAGGGGCCGAAGTCGAGTGGTCTTGGTCCGAGGGCGCGGAACGAGGGGTGGCGGTCTCACACATGTGGGTTCACTCCCCGGGAATGTGTGTGCGCGGGCAGGGCTGATGGGAAGCCTGGCCCTCGGAGCGTCCATGCCCTTTGTGGGTCACGGCGCATGGTGGACACACGGGGCGAAGCCCCCTGGGTCAGGGAAGGAAGCGTCTCGGTATCGCCGGGAGTGCGGTACGAGGGCGGCGACATGTGTCGGCGGCGAAGCCTCGGTGCTTCACGCCGTGTGGTGGTGGGGCCTGCGGGCAGCCCGTGGGTGATGGTCATGTCCGGTGTTCGGTGTGCCCTACGACACTGAAGGGCCTACTCGCGCTCAGCATACGCTCCGTGCCTCCCTGGAAACCCAGTCGACCTGGTTCGGACAGGGTAACCCTGCCTGAACTGGATAAAGGGGGGGTGAAGTGGTCCGGGGCGGTACTCGACCGTCGGATCGAGACGGGGAACGGCGCCCCGGCGGACTCTCGCAATAAGATAACAATCAGATGACGCTGGGTCGAATTTTGCCAATTCGTCCGCTCTTGCGCGTGTCCCTCATCACAGGCCAAGGTATGGGTCATGGCCGTGCCAACCCCCGAACCACTGCCCATGGGTCTCGCCGTCGAGATCGACCGTGCCGTCCGGCTCGCCGACGAGGGCCACGTCCTCGTCGGCGGATCCCCGCCGCACGCCCTGCGGTTGCCGGCCGAAGGCGTGAGTTCGGTGATCCGCTGGCTCGGTGGGTCACGGCCCGACCATCACCATGAACGCGTGCTGGCCCGGATCCTGGTGGAGACGGGACTGGCCCACCCGCGCCCCGAACCCACCGAACCCGGGGCACAGACACAGGTCGTGCTGGTCGGGCACGGCGGTGACACCGAAGCGGACGCCTTGGACGCGACCCTGGCCGCCCTCCACGCCGCACACCCCGACGTGCGCGTGCTGGTGGTCGGGGTGACGGGATCGGTCGAAGAAGTGGCCCTCCGGCATGGTGCGCGTGTGGTCTGGGGGCCCGTGGAGGGCGCCGCCGCCCGCGCCGCCGGGCTGCGTGCCTGCGACGCCGAGTTCGTGGCCTTCCTGGAGGTCGGCTCCGAACCCGGGCCCGGCTGGCTCCGTGCCGCCCTCGGCCACTTCGCCGACCCCGACGTCGCGGCGGTCGTGCCGCGCGCTCTGGCCGCTCGGGCCGGCCATGGGAACCTCGGTATGACCGTCGCGGCCCTGTGCGCGTCGGGCTCCGACCGTGGCCCGGACCCCGGCCCGGTGCTTGCCTCGACTCCCTTGGAACCGATCCGCGCACTGGTGGTGCGTCGCGAACCCGCCCGGTTGGATCCCGCCCTTGGCGCGGTCGCCGAGGTCGACCTGCTCTGGGCACTGAACGGGCGGGGTTGGTCGGTGCGCTACGAACCCCGCTCCCGGGTGCGGATGCCCATGCCCGCCGGACTCGGCGCCTACCTGCGCGCGCGTTGGGCGGTCGGGGCGGCCGGGGCCGTGTTGGCCCGACGCCATGGCCGACGTGCGACCGGACCGCAGGTCTCCCCACCCGTCTTGGCCGCCGTGGCGCTGGCCGCGGCAGGACGCCCCCTGGTCGGGCTGGCGGTGGGAGCCGCCGGGGTGGCGGCCACCGCCGGGGCCCTGTGCTCGGGTGTGGCGTTGTCACCGCCGGCCGCGGTGCGGTCCGCGTCCGGCGAGTCCGCCCACACGGCGCGCACGCTGGTGAGGGAGGCTCGGAAGACCTGGTGGCCGGTGCCGGCGGCGGTGGCCGTGGGCGGTGCGCTGGCCTGGGCGCGTGGTCGTGCTCAGGGTGATGGACCCGCAGGGGGGCCAGGGGCGGGGCGTCGGGCCCTGGTGGCGGGTGCGATGTTGACCGTGCCGCACCTGGCCTCCTGGCGACGCCGGCACGGTGCCGCGATGGTGGGCCCCCTGGCGTGGACGGCGCTGTCCGTCGCCGGGGACGCCGCGTGTGCGTTCGGTACCTGGTGGGGGGTACTGCGTTCCGGTTCGGTGGCCCCGCTGGTACCACGTCCCCAACCTTCGGTGTCGACCACATCTTTGGTGTCCCGGCAGGTGGGAGGGGGTCCCGAGGCCCCCTTGCGCAAGTCGGAATCAACTCCGATCGTTAGCGAGCGTTAACACGAGTCACACACGGTAATGATTTTCGTGGGTTCGGCGGACGATTTTCGATGCCCGCGACGCCCGTTATGGTGACCCTGGGTCACGATCGGCGTTGTTTTCCGAGTGTGGGCGTCACCCCGGTGAACTTTGTTCCGCATGGGGTGTGAGTGTTCGACGTTTTCGCGGTGGAGGTCCCGGAGGGCCCGATTTTTGTAAACGTCGTTTACGGATGCACTCTCGGTCGAGTGTCGTTTTCCCAGTTCAGGACACGTGTGGTGACGGAGCGGATTCGAGTGGGTGCAATCTGTATAGAATTCGACATTTCAACAAGTGCTTGCGCTCCAAATTGCCACCGTTGTCCTTTCTTGATGTGTCGGTTACCGGCAAGTGTCTAGAAGTCGCGCAGACTCTTGACATTCCGGTCACTGACCGTGAATCGGATGTCAGTGTGTTTCGTCGATCACTGGGAGTAATCCTCGCGGGGTCGGAGGACCACGATCGCTTAGCCGTTCTTACGGTTCGTGCGTGAGTGAACTCCTGCCCGCCCGAGATCACTCCCCGTGGCGGGGGCTCACAAGCACAGATCAAACGCCGGGCTCGGTGTGAGGTTCGGAGATAGTTTTGGGCAAGTTCCTGGCCAGGCGGCTACTGAACTACGTCGTCCTGATTTTTCTGGCGACGAGTTTCGCGTACCTGCTAGCCGCGATCAATCTGCAGCCGAGGGTGTACTTCGAGCAGCAGCAGCCGCCACCGGATCCGGCCCTGGTCAACGCCCAACTGGATATGCTCAACCTCAACGACCAGACCCCCCTGGCCGAGCGCTACGTCACCTGGGTCAAGGGCGTCCTCGTCGGTGACTTCGGCAGGACCATCCAGGGCGGTGACGTCACCGCCCAGATGATGATGAAGGCCGGCGTCACCCTGCGTCTGATCACGGTCGCCACCCTCGTGGGCAGCTTCCTGGGCATCGCCATCGGCGCCTACGCGGCCATCCGCCAGTACCGCGCCTTCGACAAGGCCGCCACCGCCGCCTCCTTCTTCGTCCTGTCGATCCCCACCGTCGTCATCGCGATCGTCGTCCAGGTCGTCGCGGTCGCCATCAACGACGGGCTCGGCATGCAGCTACTGCGCTACTCCGGCGAGTACACCGCGGGCTTCACCGGTGAGTGGCACGAACTCCTGCTCAACCGCATCAACCACGCGCTCCTACCCACACTGGTGCTGGCCCTGGCGCTGTTCGCCGCCTTCGCCCGCTACCAGCGCAACATGATGCTGGACGTGCTGGGCGCCGACTTCGTGCGCACCGCCATGGCCAAGGGACTCACCCGACGCAAGGCCTTGTTCAAGCACGCCTTGCGCACCGCGATGATCCCCACCATCACCTACTTCACGTTCACCTTCGGCGCGCTGGTCTCCGGTGCGACCTTCACCGAGAAGATCTACGCGTGGAACGGCGTCGGTGCCTGGCTCATCGACTCCATCGCCCGACAGGACGTCCACGTGATCGCGGCGGTCTCCGGCTTCATGGCCGTGACCATCATGGCCGCGTCCTTCCTCTCGGACATCCTCTACGCCTGGCTCGACCCGAGGGTGCGGGTGTGATGACAAGCGACCACCGCCGCCCCCGCACGCCCCTACCGCGCATCATCGCGGCAGCCCAGCTGGAGACCATCTCATGAGCCAGACCGAACAGCTCACCGAGCCCAATGAGGCACCGACCGTGCCGCCCACACCCAACCGGGTGAAGGACGTGCTGCGCCGACTCATCGGCACCCGACGCGTCATCATCGGGTTCGTCATGATCGCCCTGCTGGCCGCACTGGCGTTCCTGGGGCCGCTGATCAGCGCCTGGGACATCGGCGAACGCGACTACCTCGCCCGGCTCGCCGAGCCCTCGCCCGAGCACTGGTTCGGTACCAACGGCACCGGTCAGGACATCTTCACCCAGTCCACGGCCGGTCTGCAGAAGTCCCTGCTCATCGGTCTGCTGGTGGCGCTCCTGTCCACCGGTGTCGCCGCGATCGTCGGGTCCTTCGCCGGTTACTTCGGCAAGTTCCCCGACAAGGCCCTGATGTGGATCGCCGACCTGGCCCTGGTCCTGCCCAGCTTCGTCATCCTGGCGATCCTGTCCAAGCACTTCATCGGCCAGGGCGGTTGGTTCATCCTGGTCATCCTGCTCGCCGCCTTCAGCTGGATGGTCACCTCCAAGATGGTGCGCGGCCTGACGATCTCGCTGCGTGAACGCGAGTACATCCACGCCGCGCGTTTCATGGGCGTCCCCCCGCACAAGATCATCCTGCGCCACATCCTGCCGAACATGTCGTCGCTGCTCATCGCGGACGCGACGATCATGGTCAGCAGCGCCATCATCGGCGAGACCGCGCTGAGCTACTTCGGTCTGGGAGTCCAGGCGCCCGACATCAGTCTCGGTGTCGTCATCGCCGATGGTGCGGCGTTCGCCACCACCGCCTGGTGGGTCTTCATGCCCCCCACACTGCTGCTGGTGCTGCTGGTCCTCGGCGTCAACATGATCGGGGACGGCCTGCGCGACGCCCTCGACCCGTCGTCCAAGTCGCGCCGGTCCTAGGGGGGAAGCACACACATGAGCACCGACACCATCGAGGCCACCGACGTGGACCGCAACGAACCGACCGGCGACACCCCGGTCCTGGAGGTCACCGACCTCACCGTCACCTTCCGCGGGTTCGCCGACAACCCCGACGTCAAGGCCGTGCGCGGGGTCAGCTACGCCGTCCACCGCGGCGAGGTCCTGGGCATCGTCGGCGAGTCCGGCTCCGGTAAGTCCGTGTCCTCCATGGCCGCCATGGGGCTGCTGCCCGACCACGCCGAGATCACCGGTTCCGTCCGCCTGCACGGCGAGGAGATCCTCGGTAAGAAGGACAGGGAGATGGCCCGCAAGCGCGGCAAGGTCATCTCGATGGTCTTCCAGGATCCGCTGTCCGGTCTCACCCCCGTCTACACGGTGGGCGACCAGCTCGCCGAGGCCGTCCTGGTCCACGACCCCAAGAAGAACAAGGCGAAGGCGCACAAGCGCGCCGTCGAGCTCCTCGAACTCGTCGGCATCCCCAACGCGACCGAACGCTACCGTTCCTTCCCGCACGAGTTCTCCGGCGGCATGCGTCAGCGCGTCATGATCGCCATGGCCATGGCCAACGACCCCGACGTCATCATCTGCGACGAGCCCACGACGGCCCTGGACGTCACCATCCAGGCGCAGATCCTCGACCTGCTGCGCACCGCGCAGCGGGAGACCGGCGCCGCGATCGTCATGATCACCCACGACCTCGGTGTCGTCGCCGGGTTCGTCGACCGGCTCCTGGTCATGTACGCCGGTCGCCCGGTGGAGATCGGCGACGTCGACGAGATCTACTACAGCAGCCGCATGCCCTACACGATGGGCCTGCTCGGCGCCGTGCCCCGTATGGACC
>NZ_DYZD01000357.1 GCF_020741345.1 Nocardiopsis listeri | reverse complement strand
GATCTCCCTCCCCGACGTCAGGGACGGCCTCAAGCCGGTCCACCAGCGCGTCCTGTACGCCATGTACGACGGCGGCTACCGCCCCGACCGCGGCTACTTCAAGTGCGCCCGCGTCGTCGGTGACGTGATGGGCAACTACCACCCGCACGGCGACAGCGCCATCTACGACACCCTGGTCCGTCTGGCCCAGTGGTGGTCGATGCGGATGCCCCTGGTCGACCCGAACGGCAACTTCGGTTCGCCGGGCAACGACCCGGCCGCCGCCATGCGCTACACGGAGAGCAAGCTCGCTCCGCTGGCCATGGAGATGCTCCGGGACATCGACAAGGAGACCGTCGACTTTCGGCCCAACTACGACGGTCGTTCCTCGGAGCCCGTCGTCCTGCCGGCCCGCTTCCCGAACCTGCTGGTCAACGGTTCCTCGGGTATCGCGGTCGGTATGGCGACCAACATCCCGCCGCACAACCTGCGCGAGGTCGCCGAGGGCGTCTACTGGTACCTGGACAACCCCGAGGCCGACGACGAGCGACTGCTCGACGAGCTGATGGCCCGGGTCAAGGGACCCGACTTCCCGACCCGCGGCCTCATCGTGGGCAAGCGCGGCATCGAGGAGGCGTACCGCACCGGGCGCGGCTCCATCACCATGCGCGCCGTCGTCGAGGTCGAAGAGGACAACCGAGGTCGCCAGATCCTGGTGATCACCGAGCTGCCCTACCAGGTCAACCCGGACAACCTCGCGCTGAAGATCGCCGACCTGGTCAAGGACGGCAAGGTCAACGGCATCGCCGACGTGCGCGACGAGTCCAGTGGCCGTACCGGTCAGCGCCTGGTCATCGTGCTCAAGCGCGACGCAGTGGCCAAGGTCGTGCTGAACAACCTGTACAAGCACACCCAGCTCCAGGAGACCTTCGGCGCCAACATGCTGGCGTTGGTCGACGGGGTGCCGCGCACCCTGCGCCTGGACCAGATGATCCGCCACTGGGTCAAGCACCAGGTCGAGGTCATCGTCCGTCGGACGAAGTACCTGCTGCGCAAGGCCGAGGAGCGGGCGCACATCCTGCGTGCGCTGCTGCGTGCCATGGACCGCATCGACGAGGTCATCAACCTCATCCGGGCCAGCCCCTCGGCCGACGAGGCGCGTACCGGCCTGATGGGGCTGCTGGAGATCGACGACATCCAGGCCCGCGCCATCCTCGACATGCAGCTGCGCAAGCTGGCCGCCCTGGAGCGCAACCAGCTCACCTCCGAGTACGACGAGCTGATGGCGCTCATCGCCGACTACAACGACATCCTCGGCTCGCAGGAGCGCCAGCGCGCGATCATCCGCGAGGAGCTCGGTGAGATCGTCGAGAAGTACGGCGACGAGCGACGCACGCACATCATCCCGTTCGAGGGTGACATGCGCATGGAGGACTTCATCGCCGAGGAGGACGTGGTCGTCACGATCTCCCGCGGTGGATACGCCAAGCGCACCCGCATCGACAACTACCGGGCGCAAAAGCGCGGTGGCAAGGGTGTGCGCGGCGCCCAGCTCAAGCAGGACGACATCGTCCAGCACTTCTTCGTCACCACCACCCACCACTGGATCCTCTGCTTCACGAACCAGGGCCGGGTGTACCGGACGAAGGCCTACGAGCTGCCGGAGGCCGCACGCGACGCGCGCGGTCAGCACGTCGCTAACCTGCTGCCGTTCCAGCCGGGCGAGGAGATCGCGCAGATCATGGCGCTGCGCGACTACGAGGCGGCGCCGTACCTGGTGCTGGCCACCCGCGAGGGCCTGGTCAAGAAGTCGCGTCTGGCGGACTTCGACTCCGCTCGTTCGGCCGGCATCATCGCGATCAACCTGCGCGAGGACGACGAGCTCATCGCCGCCCGCCTGGTCTTCTCCGAGGACGACCTGCTGCTGATCTCCAGTGACGCCCAGGCGATCCGCTTCTCGGCCTCCGACGAGTCGCTGCGGCCCATGGGTCGCGCCACCAGCGGTGTGATCGGCATGCGCTTCCTGGAGGGCGACTACCTGCTCTCCATGGACGTCATCCGGCCCGGTGACGGTTCGACCGACGTCCTGGTCGCCACCGAGAACGGGTACGCCAAGCGGACCCCCTCGGAGCAGTACCCGACGCAGAACCGTGGCGGCAAGGGTGTGCTGACGGCCAAGGTCGTGGAGGCCCGCGGCAAGCTGGTCGGCGCCCTGATGGTGGACCCGGAGGTCGACGAGATCTTCGCGATCACCTCCGCCGGCGGTGTCATCCGCACCGGAGCCGGTGAGGTCAAGCAGTCCGGTCGTACCACCATGGGCGTCCGTCTGATGAACCTCGACAAGGGCAACAAGATCGTCGCCGTGGCCGCCAACGCGGAGGCCGCCGAGGAGGCCGAGGCCGAGGAGGTCGCGGATGCGGTCGAAGCGGCCGAGAACGCGAACGCCGACACGGGTGACGGTCAGGTCGCGGGTGAAGGCGACCACGAGGCCTAGACTGCGCGTTATACGCAGTACGTCCCGTGGGGTTCGTTTCGGCGGCCCCGCGGGACACACGGATCGACCCGTCCCAATGAAAGTCCAGCGGAAACGTTTCTATGTCTGAGAATCAGTCGAACACCAGCAGCAAAGATTCCGACGCGGCGGGTGTCGCAGGGGACTCGAACGTGGAGACGGCGGAACCGACCGCTGCGGACTCCTCAGAGGCAACGGCCGAGCAGGAATCGGGGGGCACCACAGTGACGTCTGAGTCCACGTCGGAATCCAAGCCCGAAACCCAGTCCACGTCCGAAGAGCCCAAGGCGAATCCCGAACCGGAGAGCCCGACCGCCGTCAAGGCGACGCTGGCGAGCCGGAAGGCCCACCTGACCGTCTCCAGGGTGGAGCCGTGGTCGGTCATGAAGTTCAGCTTCGTGGTCGCCCTCGTTTGCTTCATCATCCTGTTCGTCGCCGTCGCGGTGATCTACGCGGTCCTGTCGATGCTGGGCGTCTTCGAGGAGCTCACCAACATGATCAACGCCCTCCTGGAGGGTGACGGTGGCGACGACGAGCTGGGGCTGAACCCGGCCGCCTGGTTCTCGCCCGGTCGTGTCCTCGGTTACACCGGTGTCGTCGGCGCGCTGAACGTCGTGCTGCTGACCGCCCTGTCCACGGTGGGGGCGATGGTGTACAACCTGGTCGCGGACCTGGTCGGTGGCGTCGACGTCACCCTCTCCGAGGCCGAGTAGAGATCGCTTGCCCGTCGGGCCCGGCTCTCCTGGTAGGAGCCGGGCCCGACGTCCGTTCCGGAACGGTCCGAGCACTGTCGGGAACGGGCTAAAATGGGAGGTGAAGAGGGACGCGGTTCATCCCGTGTCCCCTCTCTCGTGCCAGCAGGTCTGCGGTTCGCCCAGGCCTCCGGGATACGGTAGAGTTCCTGACGGAACGAGGGCGTATAGCTCAGTCGGTTAGAGCGCATCCCTGATAAGGATGAGGTCCCAGGTTCAAGTCCTGGTACGCCCACACTTTTTACAGATCAGAGCCTTGCTTCTCCATCCGGAGAGCGAGGCTCTTTTTGTTTCGACCGTCATCCGACGGTGGGACCCCACGGTATCTCCAGAGCCTGCGCTCCCCCGGTACCGACGGGTCGCCGAGTCGACAACGGGTCGAATCGTCATGTCGACTCGACTCCGACCGAAGCCCTCACACCCGCTGCGGAACACGACGAGGACGACCCTGCTCACGCTTGGAAG
>NZ_DYZD01000356.1 GCF_020741345.1 Nocardiopsis listeri | reverse complement strand
GCGACCACCGTCTACCACGGTCCGGGCGAGGAGGCGGCGGCCGAACTGCTCGCCGGTTCCCTGGAGAACGCCGTGACCGAGGAGGCAGAGGGGCTGGGGCAGACCCTCGAACTGGTCGCCGGGTCCGACTGGAACGGTTTCTCCGGGGGTTCCTCCGCCGAGACCGACCTGTCCATCACCGACGACCTGGGCGGAGTCACCGCGGAAGGCGAACCGGAGAGCGCATGCTGACGTGGAACCCCGCACGTTACAAGGTCAGGGGGCTCTGTGCGATGGGTGAGTTCGGAACGGAAGTCTTGTGCACGTTCGATCGATGGTGACCGTGGGTAGCGATGGCTCCAACGCCGGCCTCGCGGCCGTCGGGTGGGCCGGTGAGTACGCGCGGCTTTGGCAGGCCTCGCTCAGGATCGTGACGGTGGGGTCGCACCGGAGCGTCAAGAGCCCGATCGACGATGCGAGAAGGCAGATCTCCCGGGAGGAGTTCCAGCGCGACCAGCGAATGGAACAGAAAGTGAAGGCCGCCTTCTCCCGCGCGGTGGGGTTCGTGCCCAAGGAACGCGTCGATACGCGCGTGGTCACCGGTGATCCCGTCGAGGCCCTTGTTCGTTCCGCCGACCGAGGACCGCTGGTGGTCGGCACCCGCAGGTTGGGGTTCCTGTTCGGAACCATCGCCGGTTCCGTCAGTCGCAGGGTGATCGGGCGTGCCCATGGTCCGGTGGCCGTCGTCTCGGGACTCCCTTCGGAGCCAAGGAAACGGGTCGTCGCCGGCGTCGACGGGGGCGAATCCACCGACGCCGTGGTGGCCTTCGCGGCCGAGGAGGCGCGGGTTCGGGACGCGGAGCTTCTGGTCTGCCGTGCCCTGGGCGCGTCATCCGCAGATGATCGCTCCTTCGAGGCGATAGCGGTCGCGATCGAGAACGCGAAGAGGTCGAGCAGGGGGGTGCGGGTCGTCTCCGAGAGCCCGCGGAAGGACCCGGTCGGCCTCCTGGTGGGCCGGTCCGCGGAGGCCGACCTGATCGTCGTCGGAACCCGAAGCCTCGGCCTGACGGCCGGGCTGCTTCGAGGTTCGGTCGGGCAGAGGCTGACCGTCCGGTCGAAGTGCCCCGTCGTCGTGATCCCCGCCTGAGGACTCGGTCACCGGGGAGGCCGGGGCGGACGTCATCTCCCGGGGAGGCGTTCGGTCCGAGCCTGCCGCCCCGCCGTCCGAGGTACCCCGGACGGGTATAGGCTGACCCCGCTGGACGTCGCCCACGGGATCGGAACGGGAATCGGACATGAGGTACACGGCCATGGCCACGGTCGCCGCCGCGGCGCTCGCACTCACGGCGTGCTCCGCTCCGGAGACCCAGGAGGGCGCCCCCACGAACGGGTCCACCCCCGACCAGGTCACGGAACTACTGGCCGCGCACGGGCTCCAGGACCTCGACGGGCTCGACCCTCGGGAACTCGTGGACCGCCTCGACCTCATGCCGGTGGAGGATCGGCCCACCGACCTGATGGCCTCCGTACGGCCCGGATCGCTGCTGTTGTCCGACACCGCCGGGGGCGAGGAGGTCGAACTCGACCTTCCCGAGGACCTCTTCTACCTGTCCATGGCCCCCTACGTGGACCGGACCCACGACTGCTTCCACCACAGCCTCACCTCCTGCATGGGCGAGCTGAGCGGCGCGGAGGTCACCGTGACCATCACCGACGACGCCGACGACACGGTGCTGGTGGAGGAGACCGCCCCCACCTTCGACAACGGGTTCGTCGGGTACTGGTTGCCCAGCGACATCGACGCGACCGTCACCGTCGAGTACGAGGGCCGCTCCGCAAGCACACCGATCTCCACCGGTGCAGGCGACCCCACCTGCCTGACCACCCTCGAACTGGTCTGAGGCGCTCGACGCCTCAGGGGCGGGCCACACCCGTCCGGTAGGCCCACACCACCGTCTGAAGCCGGTCCCGGGTGCCGATCTTGGTCATCGCCCGCCCCAGATGCGACTTCACGGTGCTGGTCTCGATGAACAGCGCCTCGGCGATCTCCGCGTTCGACATCCCCTTCGACAGCATCCGCACGATCTCCGTCTCGCGCGAGGTCAGCAGGTCCACCACGTCCGGGGAGCGCTCCTTGGGAGGCCGACGTCGGGCGAACTCGTTCATCACCCGTCGCGTCACGGCCCGATCCATCAGCCCCTGGCCTCGCGCCAACCGTCGCACCGCCTCCACCAGCTCGTCCGGGTCGGTGTCCTTGAGGACGAACCCTGAAGCGCCCGCCTCCAGTGCCCCGAACACGTACTCGTCGAGGTCGAACGTGGTGATGACCAGTACCTCGGGCGGCTGCCCGGCGGCATGGTCCAGGATCTTGCGGGTGGCGGACAACCCGTCGCCCCCGGGCATGCGCACGTCCATGAGCACCACGTCGGGCTCCAACCGCCGTGCCAGTTCCACGGCGCTCGGCCCGTCACCGGCCTCACCCACCACCTCGATGCCCTCGGCCAGGTCCAGGATGACCCGGAACCCCGTCCGGACGATGGCCTGGTCGTCCACCAACAGCACCCTGATCAACGCGACTCCTCCCGCTCCACCGGAATCTCCCACCGGACCCGCCAACCTCCACCGTCCGTGGGTCCCACGTCCAACCTCGCGCCCACCACGTCCGCGCGCTCACGCATCCCCAACACTCCGAGTCCCCGGTGGCGCCGGTCGGTGTCGCGGAAACCGCCGGCCTCGTTCTCGACCTCCAACGTGAACCGTTGGGGTCGGTACCACAACCGTACGCACACCTGCGCGCCCGCGGCGTGGTCCCGGGTGTTGGTCAGCGCCTCCTGCACCGTCCGGTAGGCGGTCACGTCGGCGATCGGCGGCAGCTCGTAGGGGGCGCCCTCACGAACGAGCCGAAGCCGGGTGCCCAGTTCCCTTTCGGTCGACACGAGCCGCTC
Organism: Nocardiopsis listeri; assembly: GCF_020741345.1. Classification (GTDB taxonomy): domain Bacteria; phylum Actinomycetota; class Actinomycetes; order Streptosporangiales; family Streptosporangiaceae; genus Nocardiopsis; species Nocardiopsis listeri_A. The sequence continues at coordinate 30,330 of NZ_DYZD01000356.1, read as the reverse complement.
CACGGCGGCCAACCCCGGGACCGGCGCGTCGCGGGCATCGGCCTCCCGGCCGGGCCGGGCCTCTCCCTCGTCCGGGTCGCGCAGCGCTCCCACCACGGCCCGCAGGCCCGTGAGGGTCTCCTTGCCCTGGGCGCGCACCCATCCCATCGCCTGGCGGGCGGCCTCGTCGTCACGTCCGATCAGCCGTTCGGCGGCCCCCGCCTGAACGACCATTCCGGACAGGTGGTGGGCGGCGATGTCGTGCAGCTCCCGTGCCATGCGGGTGCGTTCGGCCCGGATCGCCGCCTGTGCGCGCTCCTTCTGCGCCCGCAACCCCTCGGCGTCGCGAAGCCTCGCCAACGCGACGTAGCGGCGACGGGTCCCCATGTACATACCGACCAGTCCCGCGATGAGGAACGCCGACACGGCCATGATCGGCGCCGTCACCCAGGACGGTGGCTCACCCGGTTCCACCAGGGAGGGCCCCGCCGCCGGTGCCAGAGAACCGGTGAGCAGGCCCTCGGCCACCCCGTACACCAGGGCGCAGCCGACCAGGACGGCCGCCAACCGCGGCAGGGGCATCATGGTGCCGCAGGTGTAGGCTGCGATGAACAGGGCCGGCCCGTGGAAGTCGAATCCGGCGGGCAACAGGGCCGCGAGCAACACCTGGAGCGTCGCGACCCCCACCAGGGACAGGACCGGGTTCTGTCGGCGCAGCCCCAGGGTCAAGGACTGCGCCAGCAACACCAGTCCGGTGCAGACGATCGTTCCTCGGGCGAGGACGACGCCCTCCACCGAGCCCAGGACGGGCAGGGACCCCCACAGGACGGCGACGGACACCGCTCCCACCAGCACGCCCAGGGCGAGGTCTCGACGGATGTCCCCCCGCAGGCCCAGGCGGTCCGGTAGATGATCGAACCGGTGCGTCGCCGACCGACCCATGGTGATGACCTCTCAGCCTTAGTACGTGATACTGGGGAAGAGCAGCCCGAAGGTGACCGCGAACCACTGCACGCCCAACAGGGCGATCAGGACCAGGGCCCCGCCCACCACATACTTCCACCCCGCGCGCCGCCGAACGTCCTGGAACAGACTCCAGGCCGCGGGCAGGATCGCCAGGATCCCGATCAACTGCAGTGCCTGGATCGCTCGCAGCGCCAGGGCGGGAACGGGCAGGAACTCCATGATGACCATGACGACCGCCACCCAGGCCAGGAGCGCCGCCACCGCGGACCCCACTCCGACCCTGGTGAGGACCCGGGCGAGCCGACCTTCCCGGCCCCGTCCGGGGCGGGAGGCGCGGCGTCGGAGCAGGGCCCCGATCGGCCACGACAGCATGGTCACCACCAGGATGAGAACCGAACCGATGATGATCGGCAACGCCACCAGGGGCTGGTACTCGGTGTCGATCCGCAGCAGGGTGAACGCCGACTCGAAGCCGATGGCCTCAACGCTCTGCCCGTCCTTGTCCGGACGCATCGTGAGCACGCTGTGACCACCGACCTGGCGCCACACCCACGGGTCGACCTCCTCGTAGACCGTCGGTGCGAACGTCGCCGGACCGGGGGTGACCAGGATCGTCCCGTCGCCGAGGTCCTGCACCTTGGTCTGGCCCAGCAGGTCCAGGGCGGCGAGGAACGTGCTCTCCATCCTCCGAGAGGCCATGTAGGAGCCCGCGGCCATCGCGGCGTGTTCGGCGGCCGTGTCCTGGACCGAGACCTCCTCGCCACCCCCGTCCTCGGCGGGGAAGTACCGGTCGAAGAACCCGTCCACGACGTCCAGGCGCAGGAGGTGACTGGCCATGCCCGAGTTGCCGCTGCCGTTGAGGGTCACGAAGATTCCGCTGCGCTCTTCGGGCAGGATCTGCATCTCGCTGTGGAAGTGCTGGGTGTCCCCGCCGTGCCCGAGGATCCGGTGACCGTTACGGTCCTCCTCGAAGAACCCCAGGGTCATCCGGGGGCCCTCGGCGAAGGTGCCCAGGACGTCGGCCTCCAGGGCCGGCGCGTGCATCTGTTCCAAAGTGGTGGGTTCGAGGATCTCCTCCTCGCCCTCCCGCGGCATGTGCGCGAGCATGAACCGCGCCATGTCGGTCGACGAGGCGGTCAACGCACCGGCGGGTGCCTCGGCCACCACCTCGAACGGTTGGGCGGGACCGCCGGTGATCGGGTAGGAGCCCGCCAGACGCCCCTGAAGATCGTCGGGCAGGGGCTGGGCGAAGCTGGAGGAGTCCATGCCCAACGGCTTCAGGATCTCGTCCTGGACGTAGTCGTCGAAGGGGACGCCGCCGACCTGTTCGACGATGAGGCCGGCGAGGGCGTTGCCGTGGTTGGAGTAGGACGGGACGGTACCGGGCGGGTAGACCTGCTCCGGTGGGTCTACGCTCAGACGTCGGGCCAGGTCGTTGTCGTCATCCACGGTGAGGATCGCGCCCTCGATGCGTTCCTCGAACCCGGGTGTGTGGGTCAGCAGGTGCCGCGTCGTGATGGGCTCGTCGAAGTTGGTGGGCGGGTCGAAGTCGAGGTACTCACCGATGTCGGTGTCCAGGTCGACGTCGCCTCGCTCCACCAGTTGCATGACGGCGGTGGCGGTGAAGAGCTTGGAGACCGAGCCGACCCGGAAGAGTGTCTCCTCGGGGTCGACGGGGGTCGGTTCGTCGCCGTCGACGCCGGTGTCGGCGTAACCGTAACCGCGGGCGGTGAGCAGTTCGCCTTCGTGGACCACGGAGATCGAGGCACCGGGGATCTCGGTCCTCGCCAACTCCGTGGGGACCAATCCGTCCAACCAGGCGTTGACGTTCTCCTCGGTGAGTTCGGCGGTGGCGGGGGGCACGGGGGCGAGGGTGGCTGCGACCGGGTCGGCCGAGCCGGAGGCGCACCCGGTGGCGAGCACGGCAAGGGCGCCGAGGGCGGCGGCCAGGGTCACCGGGGCCCGGTGCCGGCGGGTGGGTGGGTCGCTCTTCATGGGGATCACAGATCTCCTTCTCGTGTGTGATCCCAGCCTTGTGGAGGGCGCCCCTTCGCCGCATCGGGCGCGGGTCGACACCGCGTCTACGACCTTTGGTGGAGGCGCCCGCCCTCAGGAGCCGGAGAGCAGCACCTTCGCCACGTCGCCGTCGGTCACCAGGGTGGTGACCAACCCGCTCTTGAGCACCGCGCCGATCGCCCGGGCCTTGGCCTCGTCACCGGCTCCGGCGACCGCCACCACCTCGGGGACCTCGCGCAGCTGCTCGGTGTCGATGCTGATGATCCGCTCGTCCAGGTCGGTGTGGATGCGCCGCCCCCCGGAGTCGAAGAGCTGGGCGGACATCTCCGCGCTCACCCCCAGTTCCGTGTACCGCTCGCGCGCCCGGGGGGTCAGCGCGGGATAGACGGTCGAGTTGTGCTCGTCCCAGCCGCCGATCGCCACCACCGCGGTGGAGAGCCGGTCGAAGTGCTCGAAGGCGGCCGCGATGCCCGGGTCCGCGCGCAGGGTCCGCGCGGTCGCCGCGTCCGGGAGGATGAGCGGCGCGTAGATCGGGTACGCCGAGCCACCGGACAGTCGCGCAACCCTGCGCACCGTCTCCACCGACCCGCCGGCCTCGGTGTGCTCCGAGAGCACCCCGTTGAGCTGCACCACCGTGCACCGGGGCAGTTCGACCATCTCCGCGCCCATGGCCTGGAGGCCGCGACTCCAGGCCAGCCCCAGCACGTCGTCCGGGCGCACGATCTCGGCCAGCAACCGGGCCGCCACCGAGCCCAGGGCCCGGCGGGTCTCCAACGGGTCCTCCATGGCGTCCACGACGATGGCCCGACGCAGACCGTAGGCCTCTCGGAGCCGTTCGGACTGTTCCCCGGCCAGTCGCGCGGGCAACCGGATGTCGATGCGCACGATCCCGCTCGTTCGTGCGGCCTCCAGGTCGCGGGCGATCTTGAACCTGCTCAGCCCGAACTCCTCGGCGATCTCCACCTTCGAGCGCCCCTCCAGGTAGAACCTGCGGGCTATCGCGGCGAGCCGCACCATCTCCGCGGGGCCGTCGGGGGTAGGGTCACTGCGCCGATCGCTCATATGTGCACGAGTGTACTCGATTGTTGCTCCACCCATTGACACGCCGTTTCCGGTGGGCTTTGAATGTATGAACATCTGTGACGCAGATCGCTCATATGAGCGATCAAGCTTTCGGGAGGGTTCAGCCGTGCGCGCCGCCATCATCACCGAACCGGGATCCCTCGCCGTGGGAGACCGCCCGGAACCCACCCCCGCCCCCGACGGTGTCGTCGTCCGGGTCGGAGCCTGTGGGATCTGCGGAACCGACCTGCACATCGCGGACGGGGAGTTCCCGCCCAGCCCCTACCCCCTGGTGCCCGGCCACGAGTTCGCCGGCACCGTGACCGCCGTCGGCGAACGCGCCCCCGGGGGCCTGCGCCCCGGTGACCGGGTGGCCGTCGACCCCTCGCTGTTCTGTGGACACTGCTCCTACTGCCGGGCCGGACGCGGCAACCTGTGCGCCCACTGGGGCGCGATCGGCGACACCGTCGACGGCGCCTTCGCCGAGTATGTGGCCGTTCCCGCCGCCAACTGCCACCGCATGCCCGACTCGATGAGCATGCGCGAGGGGGCCCTCGTCGAACCGCTGTCCTGCGCCGTGCACGGCGTGCGACGCATCGGCGTGGAGAACGGCGAACGCTTCCTGCTGATCGGCGCCGGCACCATGGGCCTGCTCCTGCAACAGTTGCTCCAAAGCTCCGGTGCCCGGGTGACGATGGTCGACCGCAACACCCGCCGCCTGGCCATCTCCGCCGACCTGGGCGCCGAACACACCGCCACCGACGTCACCGAACTGGACGGCGTCGGACCGGCCGACGGTTTCGACGCCGCGGTGGACGTCACCGGGGCGCCCCCGGCCATCGAAGCGGCCTTCACGTCCCTGCGCAGAGGGGGACGTCTGCTCGTCTTCGGGGTCGCCGACGAAGAGGCCCGGATCTCGCTCTCGCCCTTCCGGATCTACAACGACGAGATCACCATCGTGGGCTCCATGGCCGTGCTGAACAGCTACGGCGCCGCCGTGGACCTCATGGCCTCCGGAACGATCGAGACGGCGCCGCTGCTCACCGACACCCTGCCCCTGGAGAAGTTCCCGGAGGCGCTGGCCATGATGCGGGCCGGCAGCGGGGTCAAGATCCAGGTCGTCCCCGACACCTCCGCCTGAGCCGGAAAGGCACCATCGTGCGCACCACCACCTTCACGACCGGGGCCACCGCCGCGGCGGCCGCGGCGCTCCTGCTCGCCGGCTGCGCCGGGGCGGGGGCCACCTCCGAGGGGGAGGGGACCGTCCGACTGACCGTCGCGATCGTGTCCAACCCACAGATGCAGGACGCGATCTCCCTGCAGGAGAAGTTCCGCGAGGAGAACCCCGGTATCGAGGTCGACTTCGTCTCCCTGCCCGAGAACGAGGCCCGCGCCAAGATCACCACGTCCGTGGCCACCGGCGGGGGCGAGTTCGACGCCGTCATGATCAGCAACTACGAGACCCGTCAGTGGGCCGAGTACGGCTGGCTGGAGAACCTGCAACCCCTCATCGACGAGTCCGAGGGCTACGACCACGAGGACTTCATCCCCTCCCTGCGCGAGGACCTGTCGGTGGACGGCGACATGTACTCGGTGCCCTTCTACGGGGAATCGTCCTTCCTGGCCTACCGCACCGACCTGTTCGAACAGGCCGGCGTGGAGATGCCCGAGAACCCGACCTGGGAGGAGGTCGCCGACCTGGCGGCCGAACTCGACGGGGTGGAGCCGGGCGTGGCCGGGATCTGCATGCGCGGCCTGGCCGGATGGGGCGAGGTCCTCAGCCCGTTCAACAGCGTCCTCAACACCTTCGGAGGTCGCTGGTACGACGAGGACTGGAACGCCGAACTCGACTCCCCCGAATTCCAGGAGACCGCCGACTTCTACGTGGACCTGGTCCGCGAACACGGCCGGCCCGGCGCCGCCAACAGCGGCTTCGGTGACTGCCTGAACCACTACTCCCAGGGCCGCGCGGCCATGTTCTACGACTCCACCTCCATGGTCAGCACCATCGAGGACGAGGACAACGCGACCATCGCCGGACTCAACGGCTACGAGCCCGCCCCGGTGGCCGAGAGCGACTACGGCGGCTGGCTCTACGCCTGGACCCTGGGCATCCCCTCCACCTCCGAACACAAGGAGGAGGCCTGGGCGTTCCTGGAGTGGATGACCGACAAGGACTACGTGCGCACGGTCGCCCGGGAGTACGGCTGGCAGCGGGTCCCACCCGGCAACCGACTGTCCACCTTCGAGGCACCCGAGTACCAGGAGGTCGCGGGCGCCTACGCCGAACCCATGCTCCAGGGCATCGAGGAGGCCGACCCACAGGACCCGGGCACACGACCCGTCCCCTACGAGGGCATCGGCTTCCTGGCCATCCCCGAGTTCCAGGACCTGGGCACCCGGGTCAGTCAGCAGCTCAGCGCCGCCATAGCCGGACGGATCACCGTCGAAGAGGCACTCGCGCAGAGCCAGGAGTACGCCGAGACGGTCGGGGACACCTACAAGGAGGACGGGCGTTGAGCACGGCGACGGCACCCGCCGACGAGACGGCCGCGAAGCCGAACGCACCCGCGACCCGCACCGGCCGCAGCGCACGCGCCGCCGGGTGGGTGCGCCGGGCGCCACTGCTACCCGCGCTGGTGTTCATGCTGGTCGTCACCCAGCTGCCGTTCCTGGCCACCATCGTCTACTCGCTGCGTTCGTGGAACCTGGTGCGCCCCGACTCCCAGGCCTGGGTGGGGATCGCCAACTACCTGGCGGTCTTCACCGACCGGCAGTTCCTCGCGGCGGCGGCCAACACGATCCTCATCACCGCCGCCTGTGTTGTGGTGGCGATGCTGCTCGGTATCGGCCTGGCCCTGCTGCTGGATCGGAGGTTCTGGGGCAGGGGGGTGGTGCGCACCCTCGTCATCACCCCGTTCCTCATCCTGCCGGTGGCCACCGCGCTGCTGTGGAAGCACATCATGTTCGAGCCGGTGTTCGGTCTGGTCGGCTTCGTGCTCTCCCCGCTGGGAGTGGACACCTACGACTGGGTCTCCCAGGCCCCGATCGTGTCCGTGGTCGTCGCCCTGGTGTGGCAGTGGACCCCGTTCATGATGCTGCTGGTCCTGGCCGGGCTACAGAGCCAGAACACCGACGCCCTGGAGGCCGGACAGGTCGACGGTGCCTCCAAGTGGCAGAGCTTCGTGTGGATCACCCTGCCCCACCTGCGCCGCTACATCGAACTGGGCGTCCTGCTGGGATCGATCTACGTGGTCAACACCTTCGACACGATCTACATGATGACCCAGGGCGGGCCGGGCACCGCCAGCTCCAACCTGCCCTTCTACATCTACCAGCGCACCTTCCTCGGGTTCGACATCGGTCAGTCGGCGGCGATGGGCGTCGTGGTGGTGGTCGGCACCATCCTCGTGGCGATGCTGGCGCTGCGACTGATCTTCCGCACCTTCATGAACGCACAGGAGGCCACATCGTGACCGCCCAGGCCACCGCACCCACGGCCTCCGCCACCGCCCGAGCCCCGCACCGGCCGCGCCGGCGGATCGGCGGGGCCGCCCTGAGCGTGTTCACCTGGCTCGTGGGCCTGGTGTTCGTCTCACCCGTCCTGTGGCTGGTGCTGACCGCGTTCAAGCAGGAGAACCAGGCCGCCACCGACCCGCCCACGCTCTTCTTCCAACCCACCCTGGAGCGGTTCACCGCGGTGCTGGGCGCGGACTTCCTGCCCTACCTCGGCAACTCCGTGATCGCCACCCTGGCCTCCACGCTCCTGGTACTGGTACTGGGCATACCCGCGGCCTACGCGCTGGCCGTCGCCCCGGTCAAGCGCACCGATGACGTGCTGTTCTTCTTCATCTCCACGAAGATGCTGCCGGTGGTGGCGGTGGTCGTGCCGATCTACGTGGCCGCCGCGCACCTGTCCATGCTCGACAACGTCTGGACCCTGGTGGTGCTGTACACGGCGATGAACCTGCCCATCGCGGTGTGGATGCTGCGCTCGTTCTTCCTGGAGGTGCCCAAGGCGATCGTGGAGGCCGCCCGGGTGGAGGGCGCGGGACTGGCCCGGGTGCTGTGGTCGGTGATGCTGCCGATCATGGCTCCGGGCATCGCGGCGACCGCCCTGATCTGCATGATCTTCGCGTGGAACGAGTTCTTCTTCGCGGTGAACCTGACCGCCGCCCAGGCCGCCACGGTTCCGGTCTTCCTCACCGGTTTCATCACCAGTGAAGGGCTGTTCGTGGCGCAGCTGTCGGCGGCGGTGGTCATGGCGTCGCTGCCCATCGTGGTGATCGGTTGGACCGCCCAGCGTCAGCTCGTGCGCGGGCTGTCCATGGGCGCCGTCAAGTAGTGGAAACTCCGGTCGGGTGCCCGTAATGTGGGCGCCCGATCGGAAAGGACCCCTGTTGAAGACGTTCACTCTGCACGGAACGGACATCATCGTTCCCAATGTCGTGCTCGGGCTGATGCGCATCGCCCACAAGACCGACGAGGAGATCCGCGCCCTGGTCGGCGCCGCGCGCGAGGCGGGGATCGACTTCATCGACCACGCCGACATTTACGGGCCCACCACCCACGCCTGTGAACGTCGCTTCGCCGAGGCGATGCGCCTGACCCCCTCCGAACGCGAGGCCCTGACCATCCAGACCAAGGCAGGCATCGTCCCCGAAGGGCCCTACTTCGACCACTCCTACGAGCACATCGTGGCCTCCGTCGAGGGCTCCCTGCGGGCCCTGGACACCGACCACGTCGACATCCTGCTGCTGCACCGGCCCGACGCGCTCGTCGAACCCGAGGAGGTCGCCCGCGCCTTCGACGACCTCCAAGCGGCCGGGAAGGTGCGCGCCTTCGGGGTCTCCAACCACACGCCCCGCCAGGTCGACCTGCTGCGCAGGTACGTTCGTCAGCCGATCGTGGCCAACCAGCTCCAGCTGTCCATCACCCACGCCCCGATCATCACCCAGGGCCTGGCGTCGAACATGGCGGGCGAACCCCAGTCGGTCACCCTCGACGGCGGCGGTGTCCTGGACCACGCCCGTCTGCACGACATCACCGTGCAGGCCTGGTCGCCCTTCCAGGCCGGGTTCTTCGACGGCGTGTTTTTGGGTTCGCCCGAACACGCCGAACTCAACGGGGTCATCGACCGTCTCGCCGAGAAGTACGACGTACCGCCCATCGCGGTGGCCACCGCCTGGATCACCCGCCACCCCGCGCGGATGCAGGTCGTACTGGGCACCACCACGCCCGAACGGGTCACCGGAGCCGCTCAGGGGTCGGAACTGGACCTGACCCGCCCGGAGTGGTACGAACTGACCCGGGCCGCCGGCCACCGCGTCCCCTGACACCGGGGCCGCACCGGGGCACCGGTGCGGCCGGGCCTGCTCAGAAGTAGATCGGGGTGAGGTCCTCCTCCGGCCAGCCGTCGGTCGCGTCGACGGCCTCCCAGAGCAGGGGGTCGATCTCGTTCCAGTTCAGGTCGTCGCCCTCGTTGCGCCGGTTGAACAGGGCGGCGACGGTGTAGCCGTTGGAACGGGCCAGGAAGGTGTGGGTCCCGGGCATGCTGCCGAAGTGCCAGGTGTTCTCCCCGGTCTCGGTCGGCCGCACGTACCAGCCCAGGCCGTAGTGGGTCGCCCCACCGCCGATCTCGGGCACGGCGAACACCTCGGTGATGGAGTCGGGGGTGAGGACCCCGGCCTGGGCGGGGGTGTCGTAGATGGTGCAGTACCGCACCAGGTCGGCCGCGGAGGCCACCCAACCACCGTTGCCCAGCTGGTTCTCCAGGTTGAACCCGCCGTAGGGAGAGGGCACCTGGTCCCCGGAGCCGTCCAGCACGGTGGTCGTGGTGTGGACCGACTCGTAGCGCACTTCGCCCTCCTGGGTCTGGGCCAGGGAACGCCCGGCGCGCATCCGGGCCACGTCCACAGGGCCGAGCACGTCCGAGACGACGAAGTCCTCGAACGTTCCCCCCGTCACCTCGGCGATCACCCGGGAGACCAGCAGGTAGCCGTAGTTGCTGTAGGCGTGCTCGGTGCCGGGGGCGAAGTCGAGCCCTTTGCCGCTGACGTGGGCGATCACGTCCTCCTCGGACAACGGCAGGGTCAGATCGGTCTCGTCGACGATGGAGTGGTCGGTCCACAGGGGGTCGCCGGACAGGTCCCGATTCCAACCTCCCAGGTGCTGCAGGGCGCGCCGGACGGTCACCTCGCCCAGACGGGGGTCGGGGTCGTTCCCGGGCAGCGGGGTCAGGTCGATCAGATCCTGAACGGGTGTGTCCAGGTCCAGCTCACCGCGCTGGGCCAGGAGCATGGCGGCGGTGCCGGCGATGTTCTTGCTGAGGCTGGCGATACGGAAGACGTCGGTCTCCTGGGTGGTGGCCACGTCGGAGCCGCCCCAGGTGTAGCCGCGCACCAGCGCGATGCGTCCGTCCCGGGCCACGGCCAGGGAACCGGCGCTGATCGAGCGGGCCTCCATGTACTCGCGCATGACGTCGTCGAAGTGGGCCAGGGGAGCGACCTCCGGTCCGGTCACCCGCCAGGTGAGCTCGTCCGCGTGAACGGGGAGCACGTGGCCGCCGGCAAGGGCCACGCCCGTGCCCGCGGCCAGGGCCAGGGCGCCGCGTCGGCTGGGACCACGGGTCGGGTTCGGTGGGAAGGGCATGTGCGACAAGGCGAGGGCCTCTCGTGTGGGAGGAAACGATGGGGCCTTCCCGCACGGGGGCAGGGGGAGAAGGGGTGGGGGACCCGGGCAAGGTATCGACACGGGTTCCGGGGGGTCAACACGATTTCCCGCGCCGTGCGGGCGGGCCCGCCGCGTCACCGGTGGTGTCGCTTCCGAGAAGCGCTCCCGGCCCCCGATACCGTACCGTCTGGACGGTTCATGAAAGGAGAGTCATGGGGCGCGCGGAGGAAAGAGGGGACGGGCTCTCGATACGGGCGGCCGGTCGCCGGGACGTGACGGCCGTGTCCCGGGTGCTGGCACGGGCCTTCGAGAAGGATCCGTTCGTGGCGTGGATGTTCCCCGAGGACCTTGGGCGGCGGGCACGCCGGCTCTACGCGATCGAGGCCGGGTTCGAGTACCTGCCGTACGGGCTGGTGGACGTCGCCGTGCTCGACGACCGGGTGGTGGGCGCGGCCCTGTGGGGGAGGCCCGGCCTCTCCACGGGCCCGGGAGCCCTGCGCTGCCTTCCGCACCTGGCCGCGCTCTTCGGGGCGGACCGGCTGCCCACCGTGCTTCCGGGCATGATGAGCCTGGCCGGGCACACACCCCGAACACCGCACTGGTACCTCGCGGAGTTGGGCACCGACCCCGACGTTCGTGGCGTCGGGGCCGGTGTGGGCCTGCTGCGTCATGGGCTGGAGCGGGCCGACCTGCACGGAGCGCCGGTCTTCCTGGAGTCGAGCAGTGCGCAGAACCTGCCGTTCTACGCGCGCTTCGGGTTCCGGGTCCTGGCCGAGGTCCCCATGCCCGACGGGCCGACCCTGCACACCATGCTGCGCGAACCGGGTACGGAGGAGAAGGACTAGTGGCCGACCCCGCTGAGCTCGTCGGGGGTCTCCTCCAGGGTCACCGAGGCGGTGACCTCACCACTGGACAGGTCCACGGCGTGCACCTGGTCGGTGGCGGTGTCGCTCACGTACGCGGTCTCTCCGCGCACGAACAGGGCCGGGCGGGGCTCCTGCCACTCCAACGGCTCCTCCCACTCGTCCATCAGCTCGATGCCGTCGGTGACCTCGGCCGATTCGGGGTCGATCACGTGCAACGTGCCGTCGGTGCCCAGGACCAGGGCCTCACCGCCCGGGCCGCGGCCCAGGGAACGGAAGGTGTAGCTGGAGGGCAGGTCGACCAGGGTCATGGAGGCGTCGGCGGTGTCGACGAGGGCGACCTGCTCGGGGCGCTCCAGTTCGGCGTCCGGGTCGGTCTTGTAGTCGCCCAGGACGATGGGGGAGTCGTCGGAGCCGGCCTGGTTGCCGATGCGACCGTAGTCGTCCTCGCCGTCCACCTTGGTGAACTCGCCGTCCTGGTAGATCAGGACACCGTCCTCGCAGCCGATGACCACGGCCTCGCCCTCGGCCGTGGTCTCCCCGTGCACGCCGGGGCACTCCTCGCTTCGGGCGACCTCTTCGTGGTTCCCGTCCAGGACGATGGCGCCGACGCGCTCCTCCTCGTCGCCCAGGGTGACGAGCAGTTCCCCGTTCTCCAATTCGACGGCCACGCCGTGGTGGGCCTCCTCGGTGGTGTAGGTGTCGAGGTCGGCGGGCGTTCCCTCGCCGAGCGCGTCGGTGTCGAAGGCGGTCACCTCACCGGTTCCGTCGGCGAACAGCACGGTGCGGCCCGCGTGCCGGACCACGTGCCCGGGGGTGTCCGCGGCGAAGACCGTGTCGGTCAGCTGCGCGCCGACGGCGTCCAGGACCTGGAAGCCCTCGGAGGTGGAGACGAACACGTGCCGATCGTCCCCGGCGGGGTTGAGGCGGTTGAACCCCTCCAGTTCGATGTCCTCGATCACCTCCAGGGTCCGGCCGTCCAGGACGTAGAGACCACCGTCGTAGGTGGTGACGATCGGTTCGTTCACCGGGACGCCGGCCTCGTCCGAGGTTTCCGTGCCGGCCTCGGAGGCGGTGTCGTCGTCGGTGCCGCAGGCGGTCAGCAACAGCCCCGCGGAGAGCAGGACCGGTAGTGCGGCCCGGCGTCGGTGGTGTGGTGTGCGCATGGTTCTCTTTCGGTTTCCGGTGTGGGAGAAAACGGCCGTGGCGGGAGACCACGACGTGGGGACCCGGGGATCGGGTCAGTCGCCGCCGAGTCCGGCGGCGATGGCTTCGGTGTTGGCGCGCATCATCTCCAGGTAGGTGGCGGCGCCCCCGCCCTCCGCGGTGAGGGATTCGGAGTAGAGCGCGACGACCTCGATCTCCACCCCCGCCTCCTCGGCCATGACGGTGGCCAGACGGTCGGGTCGGGAGGAGTCGGCGAAGACGGCCGAGACACCTGCTTCGGCGACGGCGTCGGAGAGGTCCTTGAGATCGGAGGTGCTGGGCGAGGCCAGGGTCGTGCCGCTGGGGATGACCGCGCCGATGACCTCGAAGTCGTAGCGGTCGGCGAGGTAGCCGAAGACGTGGTGGTTGGTCACGAGCCGGCGGTCCTCGTCCGGCAGGGCGGAGAACTCCTCGCCCATCCACGCGTCGAGTTCCTCGACCTCGCCCGCGTACGCCTCGGCGTTGGCGCGCACGGTGTCGGCGTCGACCCCGTCGACCTCCTCGACCACGTGTTCGGTGATCAGGTCCACGGCCATGAGGACACGGGCCGGGTCGGTCCAAAAGTGCGGGTCGGGCTCGCCCTCGCTCTCGTCGGAGGTGTAGGGGAGGGGGTCGACGTTCGCGCCGACCTCCAGGGCGGGCACACCCGCATCCTCCGCGGCGGCGACGTTGCGCGCGATCCCCTCCTCCAGACCGAGACCGTTGTGCACGACCAGGTCGGCCTTCTCCAGCCTCGCGGCCTCCTGGGCGGAGATCCCGAACGAGTGCGGGTCGGCGTCGGGCTTCATCAACACGGTGACCTCGGCCTGGTCGCCGACGATCTCGCGGGTGATGTCGCCGAGGATGTTGGTGGTCACCACGATTCCCTCGCCACCGTCGTCGGGAGAGCAGGCGCCGAGCGCGAAGAGGAGTCCGGTGGCGGTGAGCGCGGTCAGGGCCTTGCGCGGATACACGTCGATCACCGTCCCGTCTCGACCATGAGGTGCGGCGCGATGTCCACCTCGAAGGTGCGGGCCACCCGAAGATCGTCGTTGTAGTCGACCTCGTGGACCAGACCGGCCTCGGCGTCGTTGACGTAGGCGCGGGAGGTGTCCACCTGGAGTGTGGGAGTGTGCTCGGGATCGATGGTCTCCACCAGTGCGGCGTCGGCCGTCTCCTCACCGTCCTGCGGGTCGAAGGAGTGCAGGGACCCGTCGCCGGTCAGGGCCAGAACGGGCATCCCCTCGCCGACCGCGGTGACGGTGACCGGGTCGTCGAGATCGAGGGCGCGCCACTCGGCCGCGGCCAGGTCCAGGATCCACGGGTCACCGTCGGTGGACAGCGTGGCCAGGACCGCCGATCCGGGGCGGTGATGGAAGGATTCGACGCGCCCGGCCCCCGGATAGGGCAGGACGGACGCTTCGAGGGCGTCGTCCTCCGAGGTCAGGTGCAGGGCGCCCTCGGCGCAGCCCACGACCAGGCCGCGACGGGTGACGGCCGCCCCTTGAGGGTCGGCGCAGGTCTGGTCCAACGTCTCGGCGGGCTCCCCGGCCCGGTCCAGGGACCGGACCGTGCCGTCGTCGTCCACGGCGACCAGGCCACCGGCGAACGGCAGGGCTAGCGAGGTTTCCTCGGAGATCGGGTCGACGGTGGAGACCGTTCCGTCCTCCAACCCTTCCCGTTCCAGGACCAGGGAGGTGCCCGCGTCATCGATGACCGAGGTCAGCACGGTGTCGGTGACGACCGCGGCGGCGGTGACCCCGTCCAGTGCGCCGACCGGACCGGTGTCGGTCCGGTAGTAGTGGTTGTGATCGCCGTGGTCGACCGTCCACACCCCGCTGTCGAACACCTCTGTCATCCCATCACCGGATGAGTTGAGGTAGGCGAATCGACCGTCCCCGGCGATGCCGTCCGCTCCGGGGACGGTGCCGAGTTCGGTGGTCTCCTCGGTGATCAGGTCCACCAGCCGCACCTCGCCGCTGTCGGCGTCGGCCAGGACCAGCCGGGACTGCGGTTCGGCGGCCTCCTCGGCCCCTTCGACGTAGCCGTGGGGTGTTTCCTCGGCCTCTGGCACCTCGTCCCGGGGTGGTTCTGCGGCGCAGCCGGCCAGGAGCAGGGTGCACAACCCCACGGTTGCGGCCGTCGTTGTGGTCAGGGGTCTCACGGGGTCATCGACCTTTCTTCGAGTCGAGGGTGGGAGGGCGTCGTGGCGGAAGGGGGAGTGGGGCGTTCTCGCCGCGCGAGCCGAGAACGCAGGGTCGAGAGCGCCAACGAGACGAAGAAGAACGCCACGGCGGTCGCCGCGATGCTCGCCCCGGCCGCGGTCTCCCAGTGCCAGGAGGCCAACAGTCCGAAGTAGGTCGAGGCGACGCCGATCAGGGCGGCGGCGCACATGATCGTCGGCACGCTCCTGGCCCACGGCACGGCCGCCGCGGGGGGTGCGATCAGCAGGCCGAACACCAGCAGGGTGCCGACCACGTGGAAGGAGGCGACCACGGCCAGGGTGACCAGGGCGAGCATCGCGGCGTGGGCCGCGCGCGGGGCCAGCCCCAGGGTGTGCGCCTTGCGGGGGTCGAACGCCAGGGCCATGAACGCCCGGTGCCCCACGACCGCCACCACCAGTGCCACCAGCAGACAGATCCCCAGGTGCCACAGGTCGCGTTCGCGTACCGCCAGTACGTCGCCGAAGAGGAGCCCGGTGAGGTCGACGGCGAACGTGGCCGAGTGCGAGACCAGGATGACGCCGACGGAGAGCATGCCCACGAACAACAGTCCGATGCTCGTGTCCTGCGACAGTCGCGGGGAGCGGTTCAACAGGGTGACCCCCGCGGCCATGGCCCCGGCCGCCAGGGCTGCGCCCAGGAACAGGCTCTGGCCGAGCAGGGCGGCCAGGGCCACCCCGGGGAGCATGCCGTGCGACATCGCGTCCCCGAGGAAGGCCATCCCCCGCAGGACGACCCACGTCCCCGCGATCGCGCAGATCAGGGAGACGAGGGCGCCGCCCCACAGCGCCCGCTGGACGAAGGTGACCCCGAACGGATCGATCAGTGCTTCCATGATGCGACACTCTACAACGATAACCATTATCGTTTTAACATCGGGTCGAACGAGGGGAAGGCGGAGGAAGCGGATGATCCACACGGAGTTGCGGAATGTTCACGCGGGGTACGGGCGTGGGGACGTGCTGCAGGGGGTCGACGCGCACATCCCCCAAGGCCTGGTCACGGCGGTGGTCGGGGCCAACGGCGCGGGCAAGTCCACCCTGCTCGCGGTTTTGGCGGGCACCCTCAGGCCAAGCGGGGGTGAGATCGTTCGGGCCACGCGGGCCCGTCCCGCCTTCGTGGTCCAACGCAGTGCGGTGCCCGACACGTTGCCGCTCACGGTGCGCGACGCCGTGGCCATGGGGCGCTGGGCCCATCAAGGTCTTTGGCGGACACCGACCCGACACGACCGCTCGGTGGTGGAAGGGGCGATGGAGCGGGTCGGTATCGCCGACCTGTCCGGTCGCCAACTGGGAGAGATCTCCGGGGGACAGCGGCAGCGCGCGCTCATCGCCCAAGGGCTGGCCCAGGAGGCCGACCTGCTGCTGTTGGACGAGCCCTCCGCCGGCCTGGACCGTGGGGCCAGGGAACGGATCGCGCGGGTGATCGCCTCACTGCGGGGGGAGGCCACCATCGTGCACGCCACCCACTTCCCGGACGAGGCCGCGGGCGCCGACCACCGTCTCACCCTGGACGAGGGCCGGGTCGCGTAGGCCGGCCGGGCGCCGGTCCCGTCGGTCCCGGAAGCGCAATGCGTGCGTGCCCCGGTGGGCGGCCTCGGGTGAACCCATGGGAATCCTTTCGTCGGTGTGCTTTCAGGCCTTGACCGCTCCTTGGGTGAGGCCGTTGACGAAGCTGCGCTGGAAGATGAGGTAGACCACGACGATGGGGGCGATCACGATCAGGCTCGCCGCCGACAGCAGTGGGATGTCGGTGCCGTACTGGCCCACGAACAACCCAAGCCCGGTGGGTGCGGTGCGCAGGGCCGGGTCCTGCATCATCACCAACACCAGCAGGAACTGGTTCCACGACCACATGAACACCAGCACCGCCAGGGTGGTGATGGCCGGCCACGAGATCGGCAGCAGCACCCGGGTCAGCACGGTGTGGTCGCGCGCCCCGTCCACCCGGGCGGCCTCCACCAGCTCCCGAGGCACCGAGGCGAAGTGCGACTGCATCCAGTACACGCCGAAGGGCAGGAACAGGGCGATCTCGGCCAGGATCACCCCGGTGTAGGAGTTGGTCAGCCCCACCTCGCGCAGGTTGAAGTACAGGGCGATGACCAAAAGTTCCACCGGCAGGGTCAGGCCCAGCACGAAGGTCAGGGAGATGCCCTTGCCGCCCCACACGCCCAGGATGGACAGCGCGTACCCGGCCAGGGTCGCCAGGCACACGGTCAGCGGCACCACGAAGACGGCGATGATCAGGCTGGACCACATCAGTCGGCCGAAGTTCCCGGCCTGCCAGGCGAGTGCGAAGTTGGACCAGGACCACTCACTCGGCAGGGAGAACGCGCCGACCTGCCCGCCGGCCGGGTGCACCGAGGCCAGCGCGATCCCGGCGAAGGGCGCCAGCACCAACACCGCCAGGGTGCTCAGCAGCCCGTACCGCAGCGCGGTCGTCATCGCCGCTCGGTTCACTTGGCCTCCCGGGTGAGTAGACGGATCGCGCTCACCAGCACGATGACGATCAGGGTCAGCACCACCGCCAACGCGCTCGCCCCGCCGATGGTGCCCTCGTTGAAGGCCAGCCGGTACACCAAAAGGGCCGGCACGTTGGTCTGCCCGGCCGGCCCGCCGTTGGTGGTGACGAACACCAGGTCGAAGGAGGCCAGGGCGGCGATGGTGGTGATGACCGCGGCGATGCCGACCTCGCGGCGCAGCCCGGGCAGGGTGACGTAGACGAATCGGCGCAAGGGGCCGGCGCCGTCGATGGCGGCGGCCTCGTTCAGGGACGGGTCGATGCGCTGGGCCCCGCTCATGAACAGCACCATGCACAGTCCGCTCATGCACCAGGTGCCGATCAGTCCCAGGGCGATGAGCGCGAAGTGGTAGTCGCCCAGCCAGGCGCGGGTGATGGCGCCGAGCCCGATGGTTTCCAGGGCCCGGTTGATCATGCCTTCGTCGCTGTAGAGCCAGCGCCAGGTGATGCCGACCGCCACCAGTGGCAGGACCTGGGGCAGGAAGAACACGGTGCGAAAGAACGTCATCGCGGTGCGCACCCGCCCCAGCATCAGGCCGGTGAGCAGCAGCCCGATGGCGATGGGGACGAGTGAGAAGAACACGATGAGGATCAGGCCGTTGACGATGGCCCTGGCCAACAGTGGTTCGGTGAGCACCCGGGTGTAGTTGGCCAGGCCCGCCCAGGTGGGTGGCCCGACCCCGTCCCAGTCCAGGAACGAGAACCACACGGTGCCGGCCGCGGAGTAGATCGCGAAGCCGGCGTAGACGACCAACGCGGGCAACAGGTACAGCCAGGCGCGCAGGCGCGACCGCCCGGGACGCCGGGCCCCGGTGGTCGCGTTCTCGCGCAGCAGGGCGCCGCTAGCCATGGACGCGGTCCCACTCGGCCTGCAGGTCGGACAGGAACGTCTCCTCGTCGGTGCTTCCGGCGATCAACCCCTGCACCCCCGGGGTGAGCTGGTCGATCATGCCGGGCGTGGCGAAGTCGGGGAAGGGCACGATGCCGTCCTGCTCGGCCGCCGTCCCGTAGACGCTGTTGATCTCTTCCAGCACACCGCCCTCCCCTGTGGAGGCCTCGGTGTCCACCGGCATGAACCCGGTGTCCAACTGGATCTGCGCCGCCTCCGGCGAGGACAGGTAGTCCAGGAACGCCGCGGCCACGTCCGGGTGCTCGGTGGCCGAGGAGACCGTGTAGGAGACGCTGGAACCGGAGGTCATCGGCGTCCGATCGGGGTCCTCACCCGGCAGGAGGAAGAACCCCACGTCCTCGCCCAGGGCCTCCTCCATCTCGAACGCCGCCCAGTTGCCGATCATCAGGAAGGCGCTCTCACCACCCGCGAAGGCGGCCTTGGCGTCGTCGTCGGAGGTGGCGTTGGCGCTCTCGGGTATGTACCCGGCCTCCACCCAACGGGTGAGGGTCTCGGTCGCCGCCATGGCCTCGTCGGTCTCGATGGTGGAATCGGGCGCCCCGTGCACCCAGTCGCGGTAGGCCCGGTCGTCGCCGAAGGCGTTGAGCAGCGTGTTCCAGACCTGGAAGCCGCCCACCTCCAACCCGCCCACGCTGAACGGGGCGATGCCCTCCTCGTCCACCGCCGCCAGAGCGTCCTCGAACTCGTCGAAGGTCGTGGGCGGCCCCTCCACCCCCGCCTGCGCCAACAACTCGCGGTTGTAGAACACTCCCAGCATGGACAGCGCGCCCGGGACGGCGTAGAGACTTCCGGTGCCGAACCGGGTGGCGTCCTCGTCGGCGCGCAACGGCTCCAGACTCGCCTCGGGGAAGGACTCCTCCCACCCGTAGGCCTCCGCGTACGGTTCCAGGTCCATCACGTATCCGCCCGGGATGAGCGAGCGCATCGCCCCCGGGTTGTACTGGGCGATGTCGGGCGCCTCGTCGGAGGACATCGACAACGTGACGGTCTTGACGTAGTCGGTGAACGGGGTCTGCTGAAGCTCGATGGAGACGTTGGGGTGCTGCTCGGTGAACCCCTCGACCAGCTCGGTGGAGGGCGGGTCGTCGGTGTAGGCCAGGGCCAGCTCGACCGGCTCGTCGGTGATGGTGGTGGACACGTCCTCGGGCACGTTGTCGCGTTCGCCGTTGCCGCTGGACAGGGTCGCGCACGAGGTGAGGAACAGGACGGCCGTGGCACCGGCCGCGCCCCGGATCAAGGACCGGTCGATTCGTGAACGGATGGGCGGTGGATCGGTGGACCTGGTGGACATGGTGTCCTCCGCGGTTGTCGGGTCTGCCGGACCGGATCGGGTCGGCCGGTCGTCGAAGGTGGTCTCAGGCGGGTGCGTTCGACCTGGTCGAGCGAGTGGCGCAGGGCGCCCTGGACCACGGAGTCCTCGCCCATCCGGGACAGCTCCAGTGGGGGCGGGTCCAGGCGTTGGCGGCTCAGGTGGGTGCGCAGGGCCGCCGACAGCGCGGGGCCGCACCGCGCCATGGGGCCGCCGACGACGACCACGCCGGGGTCGAGCAGGGCACGGACGGCGCCGACGCCCTGGGCGAATCGGCGGGTGATCTCCTCCAACGCCACCAGCGCCGCGGGAACTTCGTTGAGGACCGCGCTGACGACCGCGGCGGTCTCCGCGCCCGGTTCCGCCGGTCGGGTGAGCAGGGCGTGGTCGCCGCGCCCACGAGCGGCCTCGCGGATCAGGCCGGCGAACGCGCCGGTGCCGGTCCAGGCCTCGAAGGCGCCCAGAGGGGCGTCGCCTTCCTCACGCGCGGGTTCGGGCGCGTCGGTGAACAGGTCGAGGTAGCCCAGGTCCCCGGCGTCGTTGGTGGCGCCACGGTGCAGAGCGCCCGCAGCGACGATGCCCGCACCCACCCGCTCGCCCCAGTGGATCAGCACCATGGAGCGGTGTTCACCGCCGCGCCAGAGCTCGCCCTCGGTGGCGAGCTTGACGTCGTTGTCCAGGTAGACCTCGCAGCCGGCCGCCGTACCCAGTGCCCGGATCAGCGCGTCGCCGGTGACGCCGGGCATGCTGGGCGCGAATCGCACCCGCCCGGTTGCGGGGTCGACGATGCCGGGCACTCCGATCGAGGCGTGCCACACCCCGCCGGCCTCGATCCGCGCCTCGGCCAGGACCCGGCGCGCGGCGTCGGTCAGCGCCCGCGCCACGGCCTTGGCACCGCGCTCCTCGAACCCGGGCAGCGGTGCGTTGTGGGCGGCCGAGATCGTGCCCGACAGGTCGGCCAGACCCACCCGGACCCCCTCCGGGGACACCGACGCGCCCAACACGTGCCCGGCCTCGGCACGGAACCGCACCCGCCGGGCGGGCCGCCCCGAACCGGCCCCCGAGCGCATCGGGGCCAGGAACTCCACCAGTCCGGCCTCGCGCAGGTCGGACAGCGAACGCGACACCGCCTGCCGGGACAACCCCGCCTGTCGCGCCAGTTCAGGGGCGCTGGTGTGATCGGCCGCGCGCAGCAGGGTGAGCACGGCGGTCGTGTTGACCTCGCGCATGTACCGCGTGCCCGCTGCGACCGGCACGTCCACGTGCCCCGCCCCTTTCCACCCTTGCCCGCCGGTGAATCAGGTATGTACCGTACGTAACTCCTGAGCATCCCGGCAAGAGGAGCGATCCGATGGCCGACACTCCGAAGGACCCGCCCACCTGGGACGAGTCCGTGGACGCGCTGGCCCACCGGATCCTGGGTCGGTCGCACCGTCCGATCGACTTCCGTGAGCGCCCCGGCACGAAGCGTTCCTTCACCTACCGCGTCGACGGGGGAGCGCTCACGGTCGAGGCGACCGACGCGGTGGCCGCGGCCGTGGCCCTGCACACCTACCTGCGCCGCGAGTGCGGACGCTCGGTCACCTGGGACACCCCGCTGCCGCTGCGGGTCGACCACCCCGAACGGGTACGGCCGGTGCACGGCACCGCCGAGGTCGACCAGGGCTACCACCTGAACTTCTGCACCACCGGGTACACCGGCGCCTACTGGGACTGGGACGACTGGGAACGCGAGATCGACTGGATGGCGCTGCACGGCGTCACCATGCCGCTGACCACGGTGGGCCACGAGGCCGTCCTGTTCGAGACCTACACCCGTCGTGGTCTGCAACCGGATCGGGTGCGCGCCTTCCTGGGCGGCCCCGGCTACCTGCCCTGGCAGTACATGGGCAACCTGGACGGTTTCGCCGGCCCCCTGCCCGCCTCCTGGATCGAGGGCCATCGGGAGCTGGGGCTGCGCGTCCTGCGACGCCAACGCGCCCTGGGCATGACCCCGGTGCTACCCGGGTTCACCGGACACGTGCCGGCCGAACTCGCCCCGGACCGGACCCGAGCCCGCACCTGGCACGGTCTGACCACCCACGTCCTGGACCCCGACGACCCCCGCTACCCGGAGCTGGCCGCCGACATCGTGCGCGTCCAACGGGAACTGTTCGGCACCGACCACCTCTACGCCATCGACCCGTTCATCGAGATGGTCCCGGTCGACGCGGACCCCGGCTTCCCGGCACGGCTGGCCCGCGCCACCCTGGACGGGCTCACCGGCGCCGACCCCCACGCGGTGTGGGTGCTGCAGACCTGGCCGTTCTCCTACCAGAGCCGCTTTTGGAGCGCGGAACGCGTCACCGCCTTCCTCGCGGCCATCCCCGACGAACGCCTGCATCTGCTCGACCTGTGGGCCGAACACGACCCCCAGTGGAGTCGATTCGACGCCTTCGGCGGCACCCCCTGGACCTGGTGCGCCCTGCTCAACTTCGGCGGACGCAGCGAACCCATCGCCGACCTGCAGGGCGCAGTGGACCGCGTCGGCGAGGCCAAACGGGCCGTGCACCCGCCGACCGGCGTCGGCCTGTCCATGGAGGGCACCCGCAACAACCCGGCGTTCTTCGAACTGGTCGCCGACCAGATCTGGTGGCGGACCGAGGACGTGGCCGCCGACTGGCTGCCCGACTTCGTTCGGCAACGCTACGGATCCGACGATCCCGCCCTGCTGTCCGGTTGGCGGGGGTTGGCGGAGACCGTCCTGGGCGCCTCGGGGGTGCGGATCTTCCCCGAACAGTTCAACGGGGTCCTCACCCGGCGCCCCGACTTCGACGACCTGGCCGAACCCGAACGACACCGCGCCGAGGTCGACGGGCTCGTCTGGTACCCCTGGCCGCGTCTGCTGCGGGCCTGGGCGGACCTGGTCGGCGCGGCCGAGGCCGACCAGGCCCTGGCCCAAGGCCCCTTGGCGCACGACCTGGTGGACGTGGCCATGGCGGTGCTCTCCCGGATCGCCGACCGTCACCACCTGGACCTGGTCGAACACGCGGTGCGGCACCGGGAGGTCCCCGAGGAGTCGCTCGGCCGGTTCCTGCGGGTCTTCGACGACCTGGACGCCCTGCTCGACACCCGGCCCGAGTACCGCTTCGCCACCTGGGAGGCCAAGGCCACCTCCTGGGCCACCAGCACCGAGGACCACCGTGTGCTGGCCGACAACGCCCGCCGGATCCTCACCGTCTGGATCGACCTGGACAACCTGCGGCTGGATGATTACGCCGCGCGCCTGTGGTCGGGGCTGGTCGGCGGCCACTACCGCGTGCGCTGGGAGCTGTGGGGGCGGCTACTGCCCCAGGCCCTGAACGAACCCGAACGGGCCGCCGCCCGCCTGGCCGACAGCCTCAGCGATCACGCCGAACGATTCCTTTGGCACGGCCCCCCGGCCCGACCGGCGCCCACCGAGAGCACCCTCGCGCTCTCCCGCCGACTCCTGGACCACTACGGCGCCGACCGCGACGGCGAAGGTTCGAGCGGGGGATGAGCCGCGTGAGCTGCGCCGGGATCGACGTGGGCGGCGGAGGGATCCGCGTGCTCGTCCACGACGCCGGCCGCACGACCCGCTCCGGTGAGGACGTCCCGGCGCCCCGCGGTGACCGAGGGCTGGATCTGGCGGTGCTGGCCGCCCGACTGTCCGCGCTCCTGCTCCGGGCCGCCCCGGTGTTCGACCGCGTGGCCATCGGCATGACCGGCCTGCCCGACCTGGTGCCCGACCCCGGTGGGCTGGTCCGAGGTCTGCGAGAGCGCGTACCCGTGGGCGTGGTGGTGCTGGCCGGGGACTCGGTGACCACCCACGTCGGAGCCCTGGGCGGTCGGCCCGGAGTGGTGGTCGCGGCCGGCACCGGGGCGGTCGCGCTCGGCACCGACCTGGAACGCACCTGGAGCCGCACCGACGGGTGGGGAATCCTGCTCGGCGACCATGGCGGGGGAGCCTGGGTGGGCCGTGAGGGGCTCCAGGCCGCGCTGCGCGCCCATGACGGCCGACACGGTGGTTCGTCGACGCTGTGGGACCACCTCGCCGCGCGCTTTGGAAGCGTGAGCGCGTTGGAACGCCGGGTCTACGCGGCCTCGGCCGCGGACGCCGCCACCGCTCTGGCGTCCTTCGCCCCCGACGTGGCCGCCGCCGCCCGCGGCGGGGACGTCGTGGCCCGACGGATCTGGCAGGAGGCGGGCACACACCTGGGCCGGGCCGCCGTGGCGGCGACCGCGCCCGGGTTGGACCGGCGACTGTCCTGGGGAGGCGGGCTCTTCTCGGTGGGCGAGACCGTGCTGGGGCCGTTGCGCGCCGAGGTGCTGCGTCACATGCCCGAGACCGAACTCGTGCCCCCGCAGGGCGGGTCGGTCGAGGGCGCGCTCACCCTGGCGCTCACTCCGCCGAGACCGCACCCGCCCCACCTGTACGTCTTCGATCGACCGGTGGGCGCCTAGTTCTGTTTTGTGAACCACGGGGGGTCACCCGTTCGGGCGCCCGAACACGCCGAAGCGCCGGCGGAGGCTCTCAAGAACACTGCCTAGTCGCCGGCGCTCTGCTCGTTGTAGGTGCCGGCGCGCTCCTGGCCGGTGAGGTCGCCGATGGAGTCCATGATCCGGTCGGTGATGACCCGACGGGCCTTGCCCGGGGCCAGGTGGTCGAACCCGGTGGAGAAGTCCAGCGGCTCGCCGAAGCGCACGGTGAACCGACGCGGACGCGGCATGTTCGCGCCGATCGGCTGCACCTGTTGGGTTCCGCTCAGCCCGACCGGCACGACCAAGGCCTTGGACTCCAACGCCAGGTGCGCCACCCCGGTGCGCCCCCGGTACAGGCGTCCGTCCCGTGAGCGGGTGCCCTCGGGGTAGACCACGCAGGCCTCCCCGTCGTTGAGCCGGTCCAACATCATCTCCAGCGACATCATGGCGTCGCGGGCGTTGCCTCGGCGGACCGGCATGGCGCCCAGCGCGCCGAACATCGTCTTGGTGAGGCTGCCCTTGACCCCGGGGGTCTCGAAGTAGTCCGACTTGGCCAGGAACCGGACCCGGCGGTGGGTGACCGACAACGGTATGACGACGCTGTCCACGAACGACAGGTGGTTGCCGGCCAGGATCACCGGCCCGGTGGCGGGGACGTTGTCACGGCCCTCGATGGTCGGGCGGCACAGGGTCCGGGCGAGGACCGCCGCGGTCTGCCGCAACGCACCGTAGAGCACGTGTGTTCTCCCTAGCCATGGGGTCGGATGCCGTGAACGAGGGGACGGCCGAACCCAATGTACGGGTGACCGATGGGTAATGAAACGCGGGCGCCCCGAAAAGTGTTCCAGGTCACCCACCGGTCGGTGCGGTGCTCAGTCGTTGAGTCGCCAGTCGGCGTTGGCCCCGCACACCACCAGACACGGGTTCTCGCCCGGGATCCGTCCGGCGAGCCAGGCGGCGAAGGGCACCGCGGCGGCGGGTTCGGTGGCGATGCGGAACTCCTGCCAAAGGCGGGTCTGCGCGCTGATGATCTCGGCGTCGGAGACCAGGACCGGGGTGATGGGGTTGGCGCGCAGCACCTCGAAGGGCACCCGACCCAGGGTGGAGGCGCCCAGGGCCGAGGAGGCCACCGACTCCACCGGGGTGCTCACCGGTTCCCCGGCGGCCAACGCCGCGTGCATGCTCTGACAACCCTGCGGCTCCACACCCACCACACGACGGTCGCCCGCGCCCAGACGCACCCCCGCGGCCAGTCCGCCGCCGCCCACGGCCACCACGATCGAGTCGCAGTCGGGCACGTCGGTGGCCACCTCCAGACCGACGGTGCCCTGCCCGGCCACCACCAGGGCGTCGTCGAAGGCGTGCAGGTAGCGCACCCCCTCGGAGTCGGCCTGCTCGCGGGCGGCCTCGGCGGCCACCGCGTAGTGCTCGCCGACCCGGACGATCTCGGCACCGGTGGCCTCCAACGGTGCCGCCTTGGCCTCGGGCACCGTCTCGGGTACGTACACCGTGGCCCGCACGCCCAGGATGCTCGCGGCGGTGGCCACGCCCAGGCCGTGGTTGCCGCCCGAGGCGGTGATGACCCGGTCGGTGGGTTCGCCGCCCATGAGCGCGTTGAGCGCCCCGCGGAGCTTGAAGGCCCCGGTGCGTTGGAGGTGCTCCAGCTTCAGGGTGAGGGGCCGTCCGTCCAGTTCGGTGCGCATCACCGGGGTGTGACGGGCGTGCGGGGCGATGCGTTCGGCGGCGGCACGGACGTCGGTGGCCGTGGGTACTGCGGGCGCGGTCATGGTGCTCATGTTCCCACTCTGTCGCTACCGGCGGTTAACTTGAAGTTGGGTCTGCTAAAGATCATTAAGCACAACTTTGTATCAGCTTTTGTGTGAGTGTGAGGAGGGGCGGATGTTGGACGCCAACCGGGTGCGGATCCTGGTGGAGATCGCGCACGCCGGATCGATCACGGCCGCCGCCCAACGGCTCTCCTTCACCCCGCCCGCCCTGTCCCAGCAGCTCACCAAACTCGAACGCGAACTCGGCTGCCGCCTGGTCGAACGCGGCCGCACCGGCGTCACCCTCACCCACGCGGGCCTGGTCCTGCTCGAACACGGCGAACGCGTCCTGGGGGAGTTGCGCGACGCCGAGGCGGCCGTGCGCGAGGTCGCCGGGCAGCGCCCCGACCGGCTGTCCCTCGGAGCCTTCGCCAGCGCCGGCAAGGTCCTGTTGCCCCAGACATTGGCGGTGTTCGGCCACGAGCACCCCCACGTGCGTCTGTCGCTGTCCGACATCGAACCGCCCGGCGGCCACGACCTGGTCGCCTCCGGGGACCTGGACCTGCTCATCACCCACCGCTATCCCGGGGTGCCGCTGCCCCGTGCCGGTGGTCTGCAACGCGAACGCCTCCTGGTGGACCCGCTCATGGTGGTGGCCCCCGTCGGACACCCCGTGACCGACACCGAGATGAGCCTGTCCGAACTGGCCGAGGAGGAGTGGATCTGCGGTGCCCCGGGCATCCACAACCGGGTCAGCCTGGACATCGCCGCGGCCGCCGCCGGGGTCCACCTCACCGTGGCCTACGAGACCCGTGACTATGAGGTGGCCCTGGCCCTGATCGAGGCCGGTGTGGGTATCGCGCTCATCCCCAGGAGCATCCTCGGCGCCGCCCGCGGCGGCGGTCGGGTGAGCCGCCCCCTGCGCGGTGTCGCCCTGGCCCGCGAGATCTACACCGTGCACCGCCGTCGGCCGCCCGAACCGGTCCCGGCCATGCTCGCCACCCTGCGCCGCATCGCCGCCCGCACATTGCCCGCCCGAGGACCCGCACACGAAACAGACCTCGACACGCGATGAGTTCCACGCCGTGCGGGGGTCGGTACCGACGACCATGGAAGCCCCGAACACCAGGAGCCATCATGACCACACCCGCGGGCCTGCTCGTCCTCAGCCTTCCCATCGCCGACCGGATGAGCGCGATGGTCTTCTACCGTGACGCCTTCGGTTTCGAACTCCTCGGTGAACCCGCCGAGGACGGCGTGCCCGAGCCCCTGCAGTTGCGACTCAACGACCAGGCCCTGCTGATGCTGGTCCCCACCGGAGGGTTCGGCTGGGTCGTCGGGGGAGACCGCGAGATCGCCCGACCCGGGACCAGCGAGTGTCTGCTGAGCATGGCGGTCCCCACCGAGGACCAGGTCGCACAGGTCATGGACCGGGTCACCCGGGCCGGGGGCGAGGTCATCACCCCGCCCCAAGACCACCCGTGGGGGCATTCGGCGGTCTGCGCCGACCTGGACGGCCACCTCTGGCAGATCATCGTCGAGCCCACGGGCCCCTGAGCGGCTACAGGGGTGGGGAACCGGGCGGTCTGGGCGCGTTCCAGCGGTAGCGCAGCGACATCATCCGCATACCGAAGCACACCAGGGCGCCCACCATGGCCACCCACCAGGGTGCGAACCCCGACAGGATCCCGGCGACCACGATCCCCGCGCCGAGCATCGCCGGGATCGCGTACAGGCGCGAGTTGGCGCTGAGCACCGTCGGCACCCGGTTGAGCATCACGTCGCGCAGGGTGCCCCCGCCCACCCCGGTGATCACGCCCAGGATCACCGCCTGCATCGGCCCGAACCCGTACTCCAGGGCCTTGGTCGATCCGATCACCGCGAACAGACTCAGCCCCGCCGCGTCGAACAAAAGGATGGGTTTGCTCAGGTGGGTGAGCTGACGGTTGAGGAAGAACGCCAACGTCGCCCCCGTCAGCGCGACCACCAGATAACGCCAGTCCTGGAAGGTCGCGGGGGTGTCGCCCAGCAGGACGTCGCGGATGATGCCGCCGCCGATGGCGGTCACCACCCCCAGGGCCATCACCCCCACGATGTCCACCCGGGCGGTACGGATCGCCGTCAGGGCGCCGTCGAGGGCGAACGCGAAGACCCCGAGGAGGTCGAGGACGAGCAGAACATCGAACGAGGACATGAGCGTGCGCCGTGAGAGGCGGTTCCCTTCCGGATACGAACCGAATTGCCGACCGCGGTTCACCAGCCTAAGCCGCGGTGCTCTAAGGTGCGGCACATGTCGCCGACCGAACCATCGCTCCTCACCCGCCACGAAGACACCTCCGACGAACACGCGCCGCCGGTCGTACGCGCCGTCGACGTGGACTTCGTACGCGGCGGGAACCCGATTCTGCGCGGGATCTCCCTGACCGTCCGGTCCGGAGAGCACTGGGCGCTGTTGGGCGCCAACGGCGCCGGTAAGAGCACCCTGCTCGGTCTGCTGGGAGCGATCTCACACCCCACCCGCGGCAGCGTGGAGGTGCTCGGCCACCGTCTGGGCCGGGTCGATCTGCGCGAACTGCGCTCCCACATCGGCCACGTGAACCCGAGGCACACCCCCGACGGGCCGCTGTCGCTGCGCGAGGTCGTGCTGACGGGCCTGTCCAACACCACCGCGTGGCCGCCCCGATGGACTCCCGGCGCCGAAGAGGCCGACCGGGCCGAACACCTGGTCGACCTGCTCGGGCTCGCCCACCGCGGCGACGCCCGCTGGGCCACCCTGTCCCAGGGGGAGCGGGGGCGCGCGCTCATCGCCCGCGCCCTGATGCCCGATCCTCGTCTGCTGCTGCTCGACGAACCCGCCACCGGTCTGGACGTGGCCGGGCGCGAACAGCTCATCGAACGGATCGACACCCTCCAGTACACCTGTCCCGAGCTGGCCACGGTCCTGGTCACCCACCACCTGGAGGAGCTGCCGCCCGGAACCACGCACGCGCTGTTGCTGAGGGAGGGGACCCGTCGGGCCGCGGGCCCGGTCGAGCGGGTCCTGACCTCCGAAGAGGTCGGCGCCTGTTTCGACCACCCGATCCGACTCACCCGTGTGGACGGCCGCTGGTCCGTGCACAGCGCCCGCACGATCCGTCGCCCCTGACGGTTGCGCCCGCGCGGGGGCGGCGGGTCGCGTGTCGGTCTTCCCCTGGGCCGGGCTCGGGGGGAGCATCGGGTGAGATCACCGATCCGAGGGCGGGAAAGAGATCATGGAACACCTGGACGCGATCGTCATCGGTATGGGACCGGGGGGAGAGGTGGTGGCCGACCGGCTGCTCACCGAGGGACGCCGAGTGGGGGTGGTCGAGCGCGAACTCATCGGCGGCGAGTGCGGCTACTGGGCGTGCATCCCCACCAAGGTGCTGCTGCGCGCCACGGAGGTGCACCGGGAGGCCGTCGAGGCGGCCGGGGTCACCGGTCCCGACCTGGACTGGCCGGCCCTGCGCGACCACCGTGACCAGATGATCCGGCACCTGGACGACTCCAAGCAGGTCGAGGGCTACCGCGAACGCGGTGCCCGGGTCCTGCGCGGCGCCGCCAGGGTGGTGGGCCGCGACCCCTGGCGGGTGGCGGTGGGCGAGACCGAAGTGACCGCCGACCACGTGGTGGTGGCCACCGGTTCCAGCGCGGTGCGCCCGCCCGTGGACGGTCTGGACGACCTGGGCCCCGAGCTGGTGTGGACCAACCGCGAGGCCACCAACCTCACCGAGATCCCGCCCCGCGCCCTGGTCATCGGTGGCAGCGCCGTCGGTGTCGAACTGGGCGGCTTCCTGGCCGGGATGGGCACCCGGGTGACGATCGTCCAGCGCGGACCGCGACTGTTGGACCGAGAGGACCCGCGGCTGTGCGCCCTCATCACCGAACGCTTCGAGGCCGACGGGGTGGACGTGCGCACCGACAGCCAGGTCGAGTCCGTGCGGCGCGAGGGCGACGGTGTCCTGGCCACCCTCTCCGATGGTTCGAAGGTGCGCACCGACGTGGTGGTCCTGGCCACCGGGCGGCGACCCCGAGGTGACGAGCTCGGCCTGGCCGAACTGGGCGTGGAACTGGACGGTTCGGCGCTGCCCATCGACGAGCACTGCCGGGTGGCCCCCGGGCTGTGGGCGGTGGGCGACGTCAACGCGCGCTCGATGTTCACCCACGTGGCCAAGTACCAGGGGCGGATCGCGGCCGATGGTGTCCTGGGCTCCCCGCGCACCGCCGACTACACGGCCGTGCCCCGCGTGGTCTTCTCCACGCCCGAGATCGCCGCCGTGGGCCTGACCGAGGAGCGGGCGCGCGAGGCGGGCGTGGACGTGGTCACCTCCGAGGTCGACCTCACCGAGGCGCTGGCCCG
>NZ_DYZD01000355.1 GCF_020741345.1 Nocardiopsis listeri | reverse complement strand
GCCGTCCAACGGACCGGAGTCGCGCAGGGTGCCCTCTCCGGTGGTCGCCACGCCGGTCTCGACGGGGTCGGGCTCACCGGTCTCGACCACGACCCGCACCGGCAGGTCGAAGGCCTTGGCGAAGTCCAGGTCGCGCTGGTCGTGGGCGGGCACCGCCATGATGGCGCCGTGGCCGTAGCCGGCCAGGACGTAGTCGGCGGCCCAGACGGGCATGCGCTCGCCGTTGACCGGGTTGACGGCGTAACGCCCCAGGAACACACCGGTCTTGGGGCGCTCGGTGGTCTGACGCTCGATGTCGGAGAGCTTGGAGATGTCGGAACGGTAGGCCTCGAAGGCCTCGCGCCGCTCGGGAGCGCACAGCTCCTCGGCCAGGTCGGCGTCGGCGGCCACCACGAAGAAGGTGGCGCCGTACAGGGTGTCGGGCCGGGTGGTGTAGACGGTGACCGGCTCCTCCCGGCCCTCGATCTCGAAGTGCACGTCGGCACCGGTGGAACGGCCGATCCAGTTGCGCTGCATCGCCAGGACCTCGTCCGGCCAACGACCGTCGTCCAGCTGGTCCATGTCGTCCAGCAGCCGCTGGGCGTAGTCGGTGATCTTGAAGTACCACTGGTTCAGGGCACGACGCTCGACGTCGGAGCCGCAACGCTCGCACTTGCCCTGGATGACCTGCTCGTTGGCCAGCACGGTCTGGTCCTTGGGGCACCAGTTGACCAGCCCGTCCTTGCGGTAGGCCAGGCCCCGGTCGAAGAACCGGGTGAACAGCCACTGGTTCCACTTGAAGTACTCGGGGTCGCTGGTGTGGATGCGCCGGGACCAGTCCACGCCCACGCCGTAGCGGGCCATCGACGAGGCCTGGGTCTCGATGTTGGCGTAGGTCCACTTCTCCGGGTGGGAGTTGTTCTTGATCGCCGCGTTCTCCGCGGGCAGACCGAAGGAGTCCCAGCCGACCGGGTGCAGGACGTTGTCGCCGCGTTGGAGGCGGTAGCGGCCGATGACGTCACCGATGGCGTAGGCCTCGGCGTGGCCCATGTGCAGGTCACCGGAGGGGTAGGCGAACATGTCCACGATGAAGGAGCGGGGACGTTCGTCGGCGGGATCCTCGTTGGCCTTGAACGGAAGTTCGGCGGCCCAGCGCGCCTGCCACTTGTCCTGGAGGGCGCGGGCGTCGTAGGTGTCGCCCGTCGTCTGGTCGCCGTCTACCGCTGTCATCGCTCAGTGTTCCCTTGGCCGTTTCCTGGTGTGTCGACTTCAGGTTAGCGGCTGGCGGCCCCCTTCGCGGACCGGTTTTCGGGCGACCGCGATCCGGTTCGTCACGGAGCGTCAAGCGGGTGTCGGTGGATTTACGGACCCCACGCCCCTCCACACCGACCGCCCGGTTTGTTACTCTGCCGTTCAAGTGGCGCAGAACACACGTCGCAGGTCATGCCTGCCGTTCGTCGCACCTGTTCCTCAATGACATGCCGCGGGAGGCCCCCATGTTCAACCTGTCCACTCTCTTGGAGGACGGTGCTCGTTCCACTCCGGAGAAGGAATGTCTGGTCTTCGGCGACACGCGTCTGAACTACGCGATCACCGACATGATCGCGAACCAGGTCGCGAACCTGCTCGTGTCCCGTGGGATCGAGCCGGGTGACCGGGTGGCCCTGGCCAGCCCGAACCTGCCCTACTTCCCCTTCGTGTACTTCGGCGCGCTCAAGGCGGGCGCCGTGGTCGTCCCGTTGAACGTGCTGCTCACCCCGCGTGAGATCGCCTATCACCTGGAGGACTCCGGCGCCAAGGCCCTGTTCTCGTTCACCGGCTCGCCCGAACTCCCGCTGGGCGAGCGGTCCTTCGAGGCCTTCGGCCAGGTGGACACCTGTGAGGTCTTCATCGACATGCCGGCCGCGGCGGGTGCCACCGAGTCCGACATCCAGGGCGCCGAAACGATCTGGGCGGCCCTGAACGGTCAGCCGGGCACCTTCGAGACCGTCCAGCGCAACGGCGACGACACGGCCGTCATCATCTACACCAGCGGCACCACCGGACGCCCCAAGGGCGCCGAGCTGAGCCACACCAACCTGATGATGAACGCCGTGGTCTCCGCCGGGCTGGTCAACCCCCACCCGGACGGGCGTGACGTGTCACTGGTGGTGCTGCCGCTGTTCCACATCTTCGGTCAGACGGTCATGCTCAACGCCGTCCTGTACCGGCACGGAACGATGGTGCTGCTGCCCCGTTTCGACGGCGCCCAGGCCCTGGAGCTCATGCAGAAGGAGGGCGTCACCGGTTTCGCGGGCGTGCCCACCATGTACTGGGGTCTGCTCAACGCCGCCCGATCCACCGAGGCCGAGTACGACCTGGAGCGGATCGCGGACAACGTCGTCGACGCGGTCTCGGGTGGTTCGGCGCTGCCGGCCCAGCTCGCGGAGGACTTCACCAAGCTCTTCGGGGTGGGCATCAAGGAAGGTTACGGCCTGTCCGAGACCTCCCCCGTGGCCTCGTTCAACAACCCCAACACCGGCGCCAAGACCGGCTCCATCGGCCGCCCGGTGTGGGGCGTGGAGATGAAGCTGATCGACCCCGAGTGGAACGAGGTCGTCAAGGAGGGCGAAGAGGACCCGGTGGGTGAGATCGCCATCCGCGGCCACCTGATCATGAAGGGCTACCACAACCGCCCCGAGGTCAACGCCGAGGTCATCAAGGACGGCTGGTTCCGCACCGGTGACGTCGCCCGCCGTGACGACGACGGCTTCTACTTCATCATCGACCGGTCCAAGGACATGATCATCCGCGGTGGTTACAACGTGTACCCGCGGGAGGTCGAGGAGGCCCTGATGACCCACGAGGCGATCAGTCTGGCCGCCGTGGTGGGCGTCCCCCACCAGACCCACGGGGAGGAGATCAAGGCGTTCGTGATCCTCAAGGACGGTGCCGAGGCCACCGCCGAGGAGCTGACCGCCTTCGCCCAGGAGAGACTGGCCGCCTACAAGTACCCGCGTCAGATCGAGTTCCGCGACGAGCTGCCGATGACCTCCACCGGCAAGATCCTCAAGCGCGAGCTGCGCGAGGGCTGATCCCGCCGCGCGTTCGAGGGCCGCTCCCCCTTCCGGGGGGGCGGCCCTCGTCGTTCGCGTCCCGCCGACGCTCAGCCCTTGACCGCGCCCTGCACCAGCCCGGCCACCAGCCAGCGCTGGACCAGGATGAAGAACACCATCACCGGGATGGTGATGATCGTGGAGGCCGCCATGACGTGCCCCCAGTCGTTGGCGTACTGGCCGAAGAACTGACGCAGCCCGACCGCGACCGTGTAGTTCTCGCTCTGGGTCATGAAGGTCATCGCCAGAACGAACTCGTTCCAGGCCACGATGAAGGAGAAGATGGCGGTGGCCACCAGACCGGGCGCCACCAGCGGGAACAGCACCTTCCAGAACATCTGCGGCCAGGAGGCGCCGTCGATGTAGGCCGCCTCCTCCACCTCCTTGGGCACCGCCGCCACGAACCCGCGCATCATCCAGATCGCCAGGGGCAGTGACAGCGCCACGTAGGCGACCGCCAGGCCCAGCACCGTGTTGAGCATCTGCAGGTCGCGCACCTGGATGAACAGCGGGATGACCAACGCTTCCAGCGGCACCATCTGCACGACGAGTACCAGGACCAGCACGGCCGTGCGGAACCGGAAGCGGAAGCGGCCCACGGCGACCGCCGCCAGCATCGCGAGGACGCAGGCGATGGCCACGGTGATCGCGGCGACCGTCAACGAGTTGCGCAGGTACAGGAGGAAGTTGGCCTCCACCAGGACGTACCTGAAGTTCTCGAAGGTGAAGGAGGTCGGCAGCAACGCGCCCGTGCCGGAGGTGGCGCTCTCGGAGAAAGCACTGACCAACATGAAGTAGACCGGGAACAGGGTGAAGAACAGCAGGAGGGAGACCCCCGCCGCCTTGGCCACGACACGGCCCAGGCGCAGGGAGTTCCCCCGCTTGCGGGCGGCCCGCACCTGTGCGGCCCAGTCGGTCTCGTTCCGTCCTTCGACGG
>NZ_DYZD01000354.1 GCF_020741345.1 Nocardiopsis listeri | reverse complement strand
TGGTGGAGGACCACGTGGCCAACGAGAGCCGCCTGCTGGCGGGTCTCGACCCGGGAGAACAGCGGAAACTGGCCCACCTGCTGCGCGAACTGCTGCTCTCCCTCGGTGACGGCGCCCCCGAAGAAGAGCAGTAGCGAACCCGGACATGACGCGGGGGAGGCCCCGGCGGGACCTCCCCCGTTGTTCGTGGTCGGACTAACGGCCCTTGGGCTTGTTGTCCGGCGTCAGGGCGTCCTTGACCTTCTCGCCCGCCTGCTTGAGCTTGGACTTGCTCTGGTCGGCCTTGCCCTCGGCCTTCCACTGATCATTGTCGGTGGCCTTGCCGAGGCCCTCCTTGGCCTTGCCCTTGAACTCGTCGAACTTGTTCTCGGCCTTGTCACCCTCGGACACGGTGGCCTCCTTCGATCGGTTCCACTTGTAGCCCTGACCGATCGGAGCGGCGCGCAATCATGTCGCGGGCCACGGATGTGCCGAAAGTGAGTGATGACACCCTGCGCGAGGTCAGGGGGCGACGGGCACGACCGAGTCGAAGGGTGCGTGGGTGGACAGTCGCTGTTCGATGCCGCCGCGGACCATCGTCTTGGCGGTACGGACGGCGTCGCCCACGGCCGCGCCCTTGGCCAGCTCCGCGGTGATCGCGGCCGCGAAGGTGCAGCCGGCGCCGCTCACGCGCTCCTCGCCGATCTTCGCTCCGCTCAACACGGTGACCTCCTCACCGTCGAAGTAGACGTCGACGGCGTCGGGGCCGGGCAGTTCGGTGCCGCCCTTGACGACCACGTGCTTCGGGCCGAGCTCGTGGATGCGACGGGCCGCCTCGATCAGGTCGTCGACGGTCTCCAGGCTCTCCATGCCGGCGAGGGTGCGGGCCTCGAAGTGGTTCGGGGTGATGACCGTGGCCAGCGGCAGGATCTGCGCGGTCAGGGCCTTGTCGGTGTCCAGGGCCGCGCCCGGCTCCTGCCCCTTGCAGATGAGGACGGGGTCCAGGACCACGTGCCGCCAGGCCTGACGCCGGAGCGCCTCGGCCACGACGTCGATGGTGTCGGGGGTACCGAGCATGCCGATCTTCACGACGTCCAGGTCGTGGCAGCTCGTGGCGGCCTCGATCTGGTCGGTGATGACACCCGGGTCGACCGGTACGAAGCGGTGGTTCCAGTCGTTCTTCGGGTCGAAGGAGACGATGCAGGTGATCGTCCCGACGCCGTAGACGTCCAGTTCCTGGAAGGCCTTGAGGTCGGCCTGGATGCCGGCTCCGCCGGTGGCCTCCGACCCTGCGATCACGTACGCGCGGTTGGTCATCGTGTGCCAACCTCCCTCTGCTCGTTGTGCGGTTGCGCGGTGTCGGAGCCCTGACGGGTCACGAACCCACTGGATATTGCACCACAGGTGGTCATATCCGGCATATCGGATGTCCGCCATGGTGGCGCCACCCGAAAGTCTAGTTTCGTTCGGGTGCCGTCGAGGCGTGGGTCATCTCCCGTTGCGGACCACCTCTCGCCGAGAAGACGGTCGATGGTGTTCATGTTCTTGCTGGGTGTTCGCCTGTTCCGGGCCGGCGTCTTCGGGGCGGACCCGACCGGTTCCTGCTGGATCGCTACGTGGTCGCCCCGCTGGTGGCCTTGGGCCTGATCGGCCTGATCGGCCGGCTGCTGGACCGCGTCACGGGCGACGGGCCGGTGGTGACGTCCCTGAGCGCGCTCGGCCGGATGGCGATGACCGGTTATGTGGCGCAGAACGTCATCCTGATGGTCCTCTGCTACGGATTCGGGCCGGGGCCGGCCGGGCGGATGGCCGACACCGTGCCATGGTGGGTGTTCGGCCCCTGGGTCGGGTTGACCCTGCTGCTGTCGGTCGCCTCGGCCCTCTGGCCGCGCCGATTCGACCGAGGTCCGTTGGAGGCCTTGCAAAAGCGGGCGCTGTCCCGCGCCCGCTGAACGAGAGCGCCTATGGGAAGGGCGAATCCACGTGAACCACGGCCATGGGCCGGGCATCCGACCCGGTATGCCCGACAGTAATCCTCAAGCGGCCTTCCTGAACCTGCTGGCCTCCACCTACGCTCGCTACGGTGTCGAGATCCAGGCGCTCCCACCCACCGGGATGCGTCTGCCCCTGCCACCGAACGACCAGGGGCGCGACTCCCTCGACATCGACTACGCGGACACCGCCGCCCAGGTGTTGCAGCATCCGGAGGAGCAACATCCGGAGTTCGCCGAGCAGATCGTGTTCGGAATGATGCGGCAGCTGCGTTCGCGCGGCATCGCCTTCGGCACCCACTACCCGCCCCTGTCCACGGACCTGGCCCGACAGGCCATGCTGGCCGCGCTGCGTTCGCGCGGCTTGAACGCCCGGTTCGACTTCCCCGGTTCCCTCCTGCTGACGCTGTCGGACGGGGGCACGCTCCGCAAGGACGTGGGCGGTCTGCTGCCCCTGCTCGAAGGGTTGGACGAGGAACACGCCCTGGAGAAGGCGGTCGAGTTCGCCGCGGCCCTGGAGAACCAGGTCCTGGAGGTTCAGAGCCCTGTCAGCCGGGAGAGGCTGCGCACCCGGCTCTACGCGGAGTCGTCCTTCCCGGAGGGGGTTCTGGCGAAGATGGTGGCCCGCCCGATGGCCACCGGGGTGGCGGAGGTCGTGGTCCTCGACCTTCCCGACACCATCCGGCCGTTGAACCCGGGCGACCTCGAAAGGCTCGGCCTGAACGCGGAGCAGGCCTTCGACCGGGCGGTCGAAGGATCTTTGAGCGAACCGGTCGAGGTCTCCCGCATGGACGCCGGGGGCACCCCCATCGTGCACATCGGCAGTGAGGGCGGTTTCTATGTCGGCTCCCACCTGCACGACCTCGCCCGCCATCTGGGAGAGGCCCGCTACGGGGCGCTCGTGGCGTTCCCGTCCCCGCCGGTGCTGATGGCACACGTCCTGGGCGAGAGCGACGACCCGGTCGGTGCGATGAGCACCCTTCAGGAACTGGCGGCGCGCTTCGCCGCCGGCACCGACAAGCCCATCAGCGACAAGATGTACTGGTGGCGACCGGAATCGGCCGTGGGCGGTCGCCCCCGCCTGGTCGAGGTGCGGATCGAACTCGACGAACAGACCCGGAGGGCCGGCGTGTATTCCGAGGACGACGACTTCCTCGCCCTCCTGAGGTCCCTGAACTGACCCCGCCCCCGGACCGAACCCGACTGTTCGGTCAACTCGTCCGAGGGGTGTCGGCCGGCTTGGGGAACTGTCCCGGCCGACGCCCCTCACCCGGCCCGCCCGCGTAGGTCTGGCCCACACGCAGCCACTCCTCGGCCGCCGCGCCACGTGCCTTCAGATCGGTGTCGGCGACGTGCCGGCGGCGGGTCAGCACCAGGCAGAACTCCAGCGCGTGGCCGGTGACCACGTCCTCGGCCTCGTCGGGGCCCAACCGCCACAGCCCGCCGTCGGGCGCGGTCAACTCCACCCGCACCGGGCTCTCCGGGGCGGTGAGACCACGGGCGAGGTAGCTGTAGGAGCGCACCCGCAGTGCGAGGTGGGCGATGTGCCGGAGCCGATCGGTGGGCTCGCGCACCACTCCGAGGGCGTCCACGATGTCCTGACCATGCGCCCAGGTCTCCATCAGCCGCGCGGTGGCCTTGGACGCCACGCTCATCGGTGGCCCGAACCAGGGCACCCGGGTGCCGGCCGGAGCCTCGCTCAGGGCCTCCCGCAACGCCGATGAGAGCCGTCGCCACTCCACCAGCAGATCGGCGGGGGTGAGCGCGGTCAGTGGTGCCGCCGCCGCGTCCACGAACCCCTCCGGGTCCGCCATGGCGTCGGTCAGGAGCCGGTCGAAACCCGCCTGGTCGGTCAGGGCGGTGAGCGCGGCGCCGTCGAAGAAGGCCAGGTGCGCGACCTGGTCGGTGACGGTCCAACCGGGGGAGGGCGTGGACCTGGCCCAGTCGACGGCGTCGACCCCGGCCAGGAGGGTGGCGAGCCCCTCCTGTTCGGCGCGCAGATCTTCGATGAGGGCTTGCGTGTCGACCACGGGAACTCCTCCAGGGGGTGACCGGCCAACAGAGTTGACCAATGTGTCATGTTCTGCGCACCATAACAAAATGTGAACCGGATCTCTTTGGGAGAGGGTGCGAAACGAAGATGACCATGACCGAAGCCCGCGGGACCGACCGCTGGAACACACCCGAGCGCGCAGCGCTGCGCGAGACGGTCCGCGCCTTCGCGGCCAAGGAGATCCTGCCCCACGTGGAACGCTGGGAGGACGAGGGTGAACTCCCCCGTGACCTGCACCGGGCCGCCGCAAGGATCGGGCTGCTGGGACTGGGCACACCGGAGTCGGTGGGTGGCGAGGGCGAGTTGATCGACCAACTCGTGGTGTCGGAGGAGGCCGTCCTGGCCGGGGTGCCCACCGGGGTGCTGGCCTCCTTGTTCACCCACGGCATCGCGTTGCCCGCCCTGATCGCCGACGGCCGTGAGCACCTGGTACGCGACTACATTCGTCCCACGCTGGCGGGCGAGCTCGTGTGCGCCCTCGCCATCACCGAACCGGACGCCGGATCCGACGTCGCGCACCTGCGCACCCGGGCCGTTCGTGACGGTGACGAGTGGGTGCTCGACGGGACCAAGACCTTCATCACCTCCGGCTACCGCGCCGACTTCGTGACCGTGGCGGCCCGCACCTCCGACACCGGGCACGAGGGCATATCCCTTTTCGTCGTGGACCGCGGCACCCCCGGCTTCACCGCCACCCGCCGGCTCGACAAGATGGGCTGGCGCTCCTCCGACACCGCCGAACTCTCGCTGGTCGACGTGAGGGTGCCCGCCGATCACCTGGTGGGCCGGGTGGACCAGGGTTTCTACCAGATCATGGACCAGTTCGCGAGCGAGCGGATCGCGATGTCCGTGCAGGCCTGCGCCATGGCGCGACGATGCGTCGACCTGTCCGTCGCGTGGGTGCGCGAACGCGAGGCCTTCGGCGGCCCGCTCGCCAAGCGCCAGGTGCTGCGGCACCGTCTGGTGGAGATGCACCGCCGCACCGAGGTGGCCACCTCCTACGTGCGTCGGATCGCCGAACGGCTCCAGGACGGGGAACCCCTCATCGCCGAGGTCGCGATGGCCAAGAACACCGCCACCGAAGCGATGGACCACGTGGTCGACAACGCCGTCCAACTCCATGGCGGCATGGGGTTCATGCGCGGGACCGAGGTGGAGCGTCACTACCGCGACGCGAGGGTCTTCAGCATCGGCGGCGGCACCTACGAGATCATGAACGAGGTCATCGCGAAGTTCCTCCCTTTGAGGTGACCGGACCGATCCAGGGGAGTGGAGGGGACGGGGACGACCAGTGCGAACCAATACCCGGGCCGGGCGACCGCCCACCGAACGCGGCCGCCGTAAACGGGGTGCCCTCGTGCGGGCGGCACGGGAGGTCTTCGAGGAACGCGGTTTCGAGGACACCCGGATCGCTCAGATCACCGGCCGCGCCGGGGTCGCCTACGGGAGCTTCTACACCTACTTCGACTCCAAGGAGGTCGTCTTCCACGAGGTCGCCAAGGGGGTGGCGGGGGAGATGTTCGACGCCGCGCGCTCGGCGGCGCCCGTCGGTACCGAACCGATCGACCGGATCCGCCACTCCACCGAACGGTTCCTGGCGGCCTACCGGGACAACGCGCGGATCATGCAGGTCATCGAGCAGATCTCACCGCGACACCCGGAGTTTCGCACCCTCTTCCTGGAGATCCGCGGCCTGTTCGTCGAACGGATCATCACGGGCACACGACGGCTCCAGGAGGAAGGGCTGGCCTCCACCGACATCGACGTGCCCGCCACCGCGAGCATGCTCGGCGGCATGGTGGAGCACACCGCCCGCATGCTGTTCCTCTACGGCGAGGAGCACGACCCCGAGGTGGTGGTGGAGACCGCCACCCGACTGTGGGCGAGGGGAATCGGCCTCACCTTCCCGGCGTAGACCGGCGAAGAACGTACAGGACCGGCGGGCCCGCGCGGCGCGAGGCTCCCATCGCGCCCTGCCGACCACCGACGAGGGTGACGAGGTACGGAGGTCGAGGCCGAACCCGCTCGGGCATAGGACTTCCGTAGCCCCGACACCGCTTCCGGCTCGACCATCGTAGGTGTGCGTTCTCGTGCTCACGGGTGATGTTCCGGCCGATTCCACTCCGTAGTTTTGCTGTCACACCGAACGAAGTGACAGCGACACGGAAAGGCCGAGAAATGAGCCACAGCCGAGAGAAGCGGATCGGAACACGTGTCGGTACGGTCGGAGCGGGGGCCCTGCTCGCGGCGGTCGCCCTGAGCGCCCCGGCCAACGCCGTCATCGGAGGGACCGACGCCACCGAGGGGTACACCTTCATGGCCGGGCTCTACGACGAGCAGGGCGAACACTACTGCGGCGGCGCACTGGTGGACGCGGAGTGGGTGCTGACGGCGGCACACTGCGTCGATCAGGAGAACATCGCTGTGCGTGTCGGCAGCACCGACCGTGGCACCGGCGGCAGTGAACGCGAGGTGAGCGAGACCGTCCTGCACCCGGAGCATGAGGTCGAAGACGTGAGCGACGACCCGAACTACCCCCTCTCGCAGTACCTGCTGCACAACGACCTGGCCCTGCTCCGGTTGGACGCGCCGGTCGAGGAGACCCCCATCGACATCGCCGCCGAATCGGCCACCCCCGGCACACCGGTGCGCGCGCTGGGCTGGGGCATGCTGGACGAGTTCGGTGAGCAGGACAAGCCCACCGTCCTCCAACAGCTGGACACCGAGGTCACCGAACCCGATCGGTGCGCGGAGATGGATGAGGACGGTGACCTGTGTTCGGAGCACCCCACCGAGGAGGCCCAGATGTGCACGTCCGACTCCGGGGGACCCGCGGTACGCGGCGAGGAGGGCGACTGGGAGCTCGTGGGCCTGGTCAGCAGGGACGGTGACTACGACGTCGACCCGTCATGCGTGGGTCCGATGGTACTGACCGACCCGGTCGCCCACGGCGACTGGATCACCGAGACCATCTCGACCGGTGCCCACGCCCCCGAGGCGCGCCGGGCCGGAGAACCGGTGACCACCTCCTGAAGCGGTAGGACCCACCACCGGCCGAAGACCGCCCGGACGAGCAACCGGCCGACCGCGACCGACCCCGGCCCCCACGGTGGCAACTGACGCAGGCAGGGCCGGCCGGGTCTCCTCCGGGGCCGTGTGGCGGGCGCGTGCGCGCACGGACACGTTCGACCGCCGCCGGTTGACGCGCCGGCCCGCATCGACCGCAAACGGCCAGTACGGAATCGCAGGTGAACGAGGCGGGCGGGGCAGGGCGTCCCACCACGTGAACCCGGACGTACGACGCTTTTGGGGGAACAGTCCATGGGTGGCATTTCCAAGTTCACGAAGATCTCCGGCGTGGCCCTGCTGACCGCCGCGTTCATCGGAGGCGGCGCGTTCACCGCCTCCACCGCGATGGCCGACGACGAACCGATCGCCCCCGCCGACGCTCCCGAGATCATGGAGCGACCCTGGCCCGAGTACCCGGCCGACGGCGAGACGCACAACAACATCTGGGTGGCCACGACCCTCCTGAACGCCCAGACCGACCCGGACGGGGATCCGTACTGGGACCAGGACGCGACCAACGCCTGGAACGGGGAGATCGAGGAGGTCCTGCTCACGTACCAGGACGACAAGGACCTCGGTGAGCACGGGGAGCTCAAGGAGGAGATGTGGCAGCACTTCTCCGACATCCAGTACCAGGACGGTGTCTCCTGGGGCCCCGGGAACGGTCGCGACTACTACGACACGGGTGACAGCGGTCCCGGTGTCTACGCCCTGCAGTCCATGCTCATCGACCACGGGTACCTGGACTCGACCCAGCTGGACGGGCAGTACGGCGAGATCACCAAGCTCAACGTGACCCGGTTCCAGACCGACCACGTGTGCGACCAGGTGAGCGTCAGCGAGGCGGCCTGCGTCGACGGGCTGACCGGCGAGGTCACCTGGCGTGCCCTCGTCTCCGCCGACGTCGAGTAGGACCCGCAGGACGTGGGCTCCCCACCCGCCGTGGGGAGCCCACTCGGGGTCGGGGCGTCAGGGGAACAGCCCCGGCCCCTCTCCGCCTCTTCGCGCGGGAGCCCGTGCCGACCGGGCGCGCCCCGGCGCCCTGGGACGTCCGAACCGGGCAATAGCATCGCGGCATGAGCAAGAAGCACACCCTCCCCGACATACTCGACGACGCGGCCCTGCTCTCACTGGAGCACCAGCTCCACCTGGAGGAGTTCCTCGGCGACCACCACTGGAACGTCGACTTCCAAGAGGCCAGGTTCGAGTTCACCGGCGACCGTCCCCTGGTCTGTGAGCGCTTCCACCTGCTGGGCAGCGCGGCCCTCGGCCCGCGCTCCTGGATGTGGGGTTGGGCCAACCCCTCCGGATTCTCCCC
Source organism: Nocardiopsis listeri (assembly GCF_020741345.1). Taxonomy (GTDB): domain Bacteria; phylum Actinomycetota; class Actinomycetes; order Streptosporangiales; family Streptosporangiaceae; genus Nocardiopsis; species Nocardiopsis listeri_A. The sequence continues at coordinate 5,554 of NZ_DYZD01000354.1, read as the reverse complement.
GGAGCTGACGGCCCTCGGCGCCGCCGTCAGGGACTTCGGTCGGGACAACGACATCCCCGCCCTGGCCGAGGCGGAGGTCCCCTTCGACACGCTGCCGGGCGCGCCGGAGGAGGCGCACCTGGCGCTGCACCCGTTGACCGAGGCGGCCAAGCTCCTCACCGGCCGTTGGTTCGCCTACAACGGTGACGCGGGCGGCGGAACCCGGGTCTCCTTCATCATCGAACACCCGGACCTGAGGCTGCCGCGCCCCACCCCCATGCGGGTCATGCGCATCCTCCAGGAGGGGGTGTCGGGTCTGCGGCTGTCCGACCCCAAGCGTGCCGTGTACACCTACGCCCGACTGCGCGGGTTGTCGCCGCACTTCACCGACGCGGACCGTCGGACGCTGTCCCTGACCGGCCCCGACATCGGAGTGGAGGTGGGTTTCGACGAGCTCGGCCGGGTGAGCCGGATCAAGGGGACCGTGACCGCCGCCGGAGAGCGGGGTTCGTAGGAGGCACGGGGCCGCGGATCTGGCCAGGAGTGGCCGGTTTCCGTTGTGAGCATGGTGCCGGCGACTACGGTTCGGCTCTGGGGCGGGCCGACCGATCCGTCCTCGAAACGACGAGGGGCCGCGCATGTCCAAGGAAGGTACCGATCTCGAACCGCCGGCCGACAGAGGCCCCGGAGGAGACGGCCCGCGGGGCACCGCGGTCCGCCGAATCGCCCTCGCCGGGCCGATCCTGCTCCTGGTGTCGGCGCTGCTCACCCTCTGGGACCTGCGCCCACCGGCCCCGGTCGCGCAGACCGCGCCGGAGACGGAGTTCAGCGCAGAACGCGCGCACACGCATGTGGAGGAGGTCGCCGCCGCCCCGCACCCGGTCGGTACCGAGGAGCACGAACGCGCGCTGGGCCACGTGGTCGACGAACTCGACGCCCTCGGCCTGGACCCCGAGATCCACGAGTCGACCGGCATCCCCGCGATCCCCTTCACCGGAACGACCCCGCTCGCCCGGGTCCGCAACGTCGTCGCGGTGATCGAGGGCGATGATCCCACCGGTCGGGTCTTCCTCACCGCCCACTACGATTCGGTGGCCTCCGGGCCGGGCGCCAACGACGACGCCGTCGGGGTCGCCACCGTTCTGGAGGCGGCGCGCGCCATGACCGCGGCGGACGAACCACCGCGCAACGACGTCGTCCTGCTGCTGACCGACGCGGAGGAGGCGGGTCTCCTCGGCGCGGAGGCGTTCACGAACGACCACCCCCTGGGAGCCGAAGGCGGTGTGGTCCTCAACCACGAGGCGCGCGGGGCGGGCGGCACCGTCACACTGTTCCGCGCCACCCCCGGCAGCGGTGAGCTGGTGCGACTGTTCGCCGAGACCGCGCCCCACCCGGTGGGCGACTCCTTCACCGAGGAACTCTTCGCCCTCCTGCCCAACGACACCGACTTCACGGCCTTCGACAAGGGCGGGTTCACCGCCCTGGACTACGCGTACGCGGGGCGCGCCGCGCACTATCACAGCCCCCTGGACACCCCGGAGAACGCCGATTCCCGGTCGCTCCAGCAGATGGGCGACAACTCGCTCGCCTTCGGTCTGGCCCTGGCCGAGGAGGACCTGGCCCCCTACATGGCGGGGTCGGAGACGGCGATCGACCCCAACCCGGTGTACTTCAACGTCCCACCGGGTCGCCTGGTCCACTTCCCGGCCTCATGGGCGCCGCCGATGGCGGGGGTCGCCCTGGCCCTGACGGTGGCCCTGGTGGTCGTGGCCCGACACCGGGGGCTCGTGACGATCCCTCGGGTCCTGGTGTCCTTCCTGATCACCCCGCTGCTCCTGGTGGTGGGTGCCGCGGCGGGGATCGGGTTCTGGCAGGGGCTGGTCGCGGTACGGCCGGGGTTCGCGCACTTGCTCACGGGCTCCCCCTACGAACCGACGTGGTTCGCGGTCGCCGCGCTCCTGATCGGGTTCCTCCTCGCCACCCTCTGGCTGGTCCTGCTGCGCCGGTGGCCGGGGACGTACGCGCTCGCGTTCGGCGGTCTCCTGGTCCTGGGGACGATCGGTGCCCTGGTCGCGGCGGTGGCCCCCGGTGCCTCGTCGTTCCTGGTGCTGCCGACGCTCGCCGTCGCCGGCGGCGGGTTGTTCGCCCTGGCGGCCGGCCCCGACTCCGCCTGGCGTCCGCTGTTCTGGACGGTGTCGTTGGTGCCCGCCGCCGTGCTCCTGTGGACCATGGTCTGGTCCACCCTGGAGCTGGGGTTGGCGGATGGCCTCGTCGCGGGGATTCCGTTGCTGCTGCTCGGCCTCTTGCCGATGGCGCCCCTCGTGGAATCGGTGTGGCCGCGCCGCCGTGCCCTCCTGGTACCGGCGTCGGCGTTGGTCGTCGCGGTCGCCTGTGTCGGTGCGGGGATCGTGGTCGACCCCCACGACGCGGAACGGCCCCTACCGGCCCGCCTGACCTACACCCTCGACACCGACGCGGACACCGCCACGTGGTCGGTTCCGCTCGATGAAGACGAGACCGAGATCCCCGCGGCCGAGTGGGCCGGTGGGTACGTGGGGGAGGAGGTCGTGGACCCGCCGGCGCCGGGGCTCCCATGGCCGCGGACGCTGGTCGGCGAGGCCGAGCCGATCGACCTGCCCGCGCCCCAACTGGAGGTCGTGTCCGACACCGAGGTGGAATCGGGGCGCCTGATCACACTCGAACTGTCCTCGCCCAGGGGCGCGGAGTCCGTGGGACTGCACCTGACGGGGGTGGCGCCTCGGGGCCGTACGGTGATCGTCGAGGGCAGGGAGGTACACGCCGCCCCGGACGCGCAAGGCCGGTGGGGTTTCCGCTTCCTCGCCCCGCCCCCGGACCGCCCGATCGAGGTGGAACTGGTGGTCGACCCGGAGCCGGTCACGGTCATGGTCGAGGACAGCGACTCGCTCCCCACCGCCCTGGACGGCCTCCCCGGCTACGAGCCACCGCCCGCCGAGTACTACCTGCTGTTCAGCGAGGTCTCCGTCCTCGCCGAGTACGAACTGTGAGTCCCCGAATGATCGACGAGACGACCCTGAGCGCCTGGACCGCGATCGCGGGCGCGGCCGAACCACCGGCCGAGATCGTTCGGCACACGGCAGGGAACGTACTGCCCGCGGTACTTCCGGTGCGTGCCCTGGCCACGGCCACCGTCGGCGCCTGTTCCCTGGCCGCCGCCGAACTCCTGGCCGTCCGCAACGGCGGGGCGGTCCCACGGGTTCACGTGGACGAGGGCGCGGTGGCCACCGCGTTCGTCAGCGAACGGCACCTGCGCGTCGACGGTCGCAAGCCCACCCCTTTCGCGCCCCTGTCGGGGTTTTGGCGGGCCGCCGACGGTTGGGTGCGTACCCACGCCAACTACCCCCACCACCGGGAACGGTTGCTCGGCGCGCTCGGCATCGCAGGGGGAAGCGACTTCGACACGCCGCCGGATCGGCTCGCCGCCGTCCTGTCCGGGCTCACGGCCACCGAGATCCAGGAACGGGTGTACGCGGCCGGCGGCCTGGCCGTGGCGGTCGCCCCTGCGCCCGAGCGGGGAGCACCGGCGATCGGACGTCCGCCCCTGGCCGAGGTCGCTCCGCACGGCGGGGTCGGTGGCCGTCGCCTGGAGGCGGCGACGCTGCCCGCCACGGGGGTACGTGTCCTGGACCTGACCAGGGTCATCGCCGGCCCCGTCGCGACCCGGACCCTCGCCCTCCTGGGCGCGGACGTGCTGCGGATCGATCCGCCCGGGATGCCGGAGGACCCCGACAGCCACATCGACACCGGACCGGGCAAACGTTCGACCCTGCTGGACCTGGACTCGGCGCAGGGGCGCAGCGTCCTGGAGGGGCTGCTGGAAACGGCGGACGTGGTGGTCACGGGGTACCGGCCAGGGTCCCTGGACCGGCGCGGACCGACCGCCGCCGACCTGGTCGAGCGTTACCCCGGGCTCGTGGTCGCCCGACTGCGGGCCTGGGATCGAAGGGGCCCCTGGTCGGGGCGTCGGGGTTTCGACAGCCTGGTTCAGGCGGCCACCGGCATCGCGGCGATCGAGTCCGGCGACGACGGCCGTCCCGGCGCCCTGCCCGCGCAGGCCCTCGACCACGGCACCGGATACCTGATGGCCGCGGGCGTGCTGCGCGCGCTCACGGATCGGCAGTCCGATGGACGCGGACGCCGCTCGGATTTCTCCCTCGCGGGAACCGCCTCCTGGCTGCTGCACGACATCGTCGCGCAGGAACCGGGCGCGGGGACCTATGACGCCGAGGAATGGCTGACCGAGGCCCCGTCACCCTACGGACACCTTCGTCATGCCCGGCCACCGGTGCGCTACGAGGGTGGCCCCGAGGGCTGGGACCGCACCGCCTCGCGTTGGGGCACCGACCCCGCCGCCTGGAGCTGATCCGGGGACCGAACGGCCCGGTCATTCGCGCCCGGCCACCATGGCGCTCGGGGACCGGCGCAGGACGCGGGTCGCCGGTACCAGCGCGGCCAGGACCCCGATCAGCAGGGAGGCGGCGAAGACCAGGCCGAGTTCCGGCCAGGGCAGCAGTACGGAGATCTCCGCCGGGCCCCGGCGCGGATCGAACTCGTCCCGCAGTCCGATGGTGAGCGCGTACAGACCGGGCAGGGAGAGCGAAGCGCCCAGGACCAGCCCGATCATGGTGACCAGCCCCGACTCCGCGGTCAACAGCCCCAGGACCTGACGTCGGTGCGCGCCGGCGACCCGCAACAGGGCCAGGTCGCGGCGGCGCGCCGAAGTGGACAGGGACAGGGTGTTGGCCAGGGAGATCGCCGTGTACCCCAGGGACAGCGCCAGGATGATCCCGGCGAACAGTCGCAACAGCCCGATCTCGGTGGCGACGCCCTCGTCGAGCAACCGGTCGGTGTCCTCGACGTGCACGCCTTGGTCGGCCAGGGCCGCGGAGAGCGCTTCGGCGTCCACCGGATCGAACGCCGCCATGATCGTGAAGGTGGCCGGGTCGTGCTCGCGGGCCAGGTCGTGCGCCAGCGCGAGTTCCGCCCACATCTGCAGTTCGGGTGGGAACTCCTCGATCGTGATCGGGATCCGGCCCGGGGTGCCGTCCCGCCAGGTCAGGTCCACGGTGTCACCCTCCGCCCAACCGAACCGCTCGGCCGTGGCGGGGGAGGCCAGCGCCGTTCCCCCGGGTACGGCGCCCGGCCCGAGCCCCACGGTCTCCACCCAGCGGCCGTCCACGTACACGCCGGTGGAGAGGTGGCTGACGACCTCCCCGTCGGCGTGCTCACGAGTGCGTTCGAGCGCGGTGTCGGTCAATCCGCCGCCACCGTCGGTCCGTACGAGCATGGCGTCGCCGGGGATCTCACCACGCGAGTGCTCGTCGATGGCGCCGCCGAGAGTGTCGGTCTGACCCAACACGGTGACGGCGAGCGTGGACACCAACAGGGCCGGCAGGAGTGTGGACGCGGGCCGCCGCGGACCGGTACGCGCTTGGGCGCGCAACAGTTCGGTGAGTGGGGAGTTCCCCGGCAACAGGCCGACGAAGAAGGGCAGGTGGAGGGGTGCGGCGACGGCTACCGCCACCAGCAGGAGATC
>NZ_DYZD01000353.1 GCF_020741345.1 Nocardiopsis listeri | reverse complement strand
ACACACCATCGCCTTGACGCGTGCGGTGCGGGCGGCAACAATCACGCGGCGGGGAAGGAGGAAGAACCCACCCCCACCCCACCCAACAACCCCCAAGGCTCTCTATCCGGGGCGCCCCACCGACGAACCGGCTCCCTACCCCTCAGACCTGACCCCTTCTGCCTACCTACCCCTGCTCTTCCAGCGGCGGGACGTGCTCGCCCTCCACCACAGGTCCCGGCGGAGTCCCGTCCCCGAACGGGCGACCGCCCAGCTCCTCCCGGTGGTGCGGGGTGAGCCAACCATGCGGGTCCGGGCCGACGGCCACGATCCCAGTGGGGTTGATGGCGGTGTGCACCGCGTAGTAGTGCACCCGGATGTGCTCCAGGTTGGTGGTGTCACCGAAGCCCGGGGTCTGGAACAGGTCGCGGGCGTAGGCCCACAGCGCCGGATACTCGATGAGCTTGCGGCGATTGCACTTGAAGTGGCCGTGGTAGGCGGCGTCGAAGCGCACCAGGGTGGCCCAAAGGCGCAGGTCGGCCAGGGTGATGTGCTCGCCGACCAAATAGCGGCGTTCGCTCAGGCGCTCCTCCAAGGCGTCCAGGCGGTCGAACACTCCGCGCACGGCCCGCTCGTAGCGCTTCTGGTCGGGGGCGAACCCGGAACGGTAGACACCGTTGTTGAGGTCGCGGTACACCTCGGCGCTGACGGCGTCGATCTCCTCGCGCAACTCCTCGGGGTACAGCCGCGGGGCGCCGGCGCGGGCGAGGCCTTCCCATTCGGTGGCCATGTCCAGGCTGATCTGGTCGTAGTCGTTGGAGACCAGGTGGCCGGAGGCGACGTCCACGAGCCCGGGCACGCTGACGCCGCCGTCGTAGTCGGGGTCACGGGCGAGGTAGGCCTCGCGCAGGGCGTGGATGCCGAGCACCGGGTCCTTGTCGCCCGGGCTGCCGGTGCGTTCGGTGAACACCCAGTGCGGGTCGCCTTCGATGATCTCCTGCACGGGATCGGTGACGGCCAGGGAGACCACCTGTTCCAGTCCCATGAGGCGGCGGGTCATCACGACGCGGTGCGCCCAGGGGCAGGCCCTGTTGATGACCAGCCGATAGCGTCCTGGTTCGGCGGTGCGGCCGAAGCGCCCGTCGGAGGTGACCCGGTCGGCGAAGGCCGCGGCGTCGCGTTTGATCTCCTCGGTCGGCAGCCGATTGGCCCGCATGGCGCACATCCTCCGTGTTCTGGGAACCTCTGTCTCTCCCGATCCTAGGCCGAACCCCTCTCGGGGAACCGGTCGTCCACAGGCCGAATTCCCATGGCCCTACTCTCGCAGGGCGGCCACGGACTCGATCTCCACGAGCTGGTCGTCATAGCCCAGGACCGTGACGCCCAGCAGAGTGCTGGGGACGTCGTGCTCACCGAAGGAGTCCCGCACCACCTCCCAGGCCCTCACCAGGTCTTCCTGGGACGAGGAGGCGACCAGCACCCGGGTGCTGACCACGTCGGTCAGCTCCGCGCCGGCCTCCGCGAGCGCGGTCTTCAGGTTGGCCACGCACACCGCGGCCTGACCGGCGTAGTCGCCCACGGCCGCGGTGGTGCCGTCGGCGTTGAGCGGGCACGCGCCGGCGGTGAAGACCAGTCGTGTCCCGGACGGGACCGTGGCGGCGTAGGCGTACTCCGCGACGTCGGACAGGACGGTGGATCGAAGGAGCGTCACGGCGCTGTTCATCGGGTTCCTCGGTGGTGTGGAAATGGTCGGGCACAGGGCACGGTAGCGCCGTACCGGCGACCGCCCCAACGGGTTTTTACGTGGGAGACGTTTCACCACCGGCATCGACCGAGCAGGGGACCCATAAGACGGACGGAGGGAACCTGATGGCTTACGCGACCACGAACCCCTACACGAACGAGACCCTGGCGACGTTCCCGGGGATCGAGGACGAGGAGCTGGACCGGGCCGTCCACACCGCCCAGCGGACCTTCGAGTCCTGGCGCACCAAGTCCTTCGACGAGCGCAAGGAGGTCGTCGCCCGCGCCGCGAGCATTCTGCGCGAACGACCCGACGAGTTCGCCCGCCTCCTCACTCTGGAGATGGGCAAGCTGTACAGCGAGAGCCTGGGCGAGGTCGATCTGGCCGCCTCGATCCTGGACTACTACGCGGACAACGCCGAGGAGTTCCTGGCCCCCGAGCGGGTGTCCACCGACCACCCCGAGGCGGGAGAGGCCATCGTCGTCAGCGACCCGATCGGGGTGCTGTTCGGGGTTCAGCCATGGAACTTCCCCTACTACCAACTGGCCCGATTCGCCGGTCCCAACCTCATGGCCGGGAACGTGGTGATGGTCAAGCACGCGTCGATCGTCCCGCAGTCCGCCGCGGCCTTCGAGCGGCTGTTCCGGGAGGCCGGCGCCCCGGAGGGCGCCTACACCAACGTCTACGCGAGCAAGGATCAGGTGAGCCGTACGATCCAGGACTCCCGGATCCGAGGGGTCGCGCTCACCGGTAGCGAGGGCGCGGGTTCCAGTGTCGCCTCGCACGCGGGCGAGGAGTTGAAGAAGAGCACCCTGGAACTCGGCGGCAGTGACGCCCTGATCGTGCTCGCCGACGCCGACCTCGACCTGAGCGTCGAGCGGGCGCTCTGGGGCCGGCTCAACAACGCCGGGCAGAGCTGTGTCGCCGCCAAGCGGATCATCGTGGTCGAGGAGCTGGCGGAGGAGTTCCTGCGGCGGTTCGGCGAAGGATTCGCCGAGCTCAAGGCGGGCGACCCGTTCGACCCCGACACGACCCTGCCTCCACTGTCCTCGCAGAGCGCCGCCGACGACCTCGACGCCCTGGTGGACGAGGCCGTCGACCACGGCGCCCTGATGATGACGCCCGGCGATCCCGTCCCGGAGGAGGGCGCGTTCGTCCAGCCCAGGATCCTCACCGGAGTGACCAGGGACAACCCGGTCTACGACAAGGAGTTCTTCGGTCCCGTCGCCCTCTTCTTCCGGGCCGCGGACGAGGATGAGGCGGTGCGGATCGCCAACGATTCCAGCTTCGGGCTGGGAGGGTCGGTGTTCACCGAGGACACCGCCCACGGTGTGGAGGTCGCCAGGCGGATCGAGACCGGGATGGTGTTCGTGAACCACCCGACCTGGACCCGGCCGGACCTTCCGTTCGGTGGCACCAAGAGGTCCGGCTACGGTCAGGAACTCTCCGCCGCCGGTATCCAGGAGTTCGTCAACAAGAAGCTGATCAACGTGATGCCGACCGGTTAGGGAGCGCGGCCACCACCCGACGCGCGACGGCCCGCCCGGCCCGGTTGGCGCCGATGGTGCTGGCCTGCGGCCCGTATCCGGCCATGAACAGGCCCGGCCGACGGACCGCGCGGCCGTCCTCCACCCACACCCCTCCACCGGGTTCACGAAGGCGCAGTGGGGCCAGGTGGGTGAGTTCGGCACGGAAACCGGTGGCCCAGATGATGGCGTCCACCGGTTCGAACGTTCCGTCCGGCCAACGCACCCCGTCGGGTTCGATCGCGGTGAACATGGGCCGGTCCACCAGCAGCCCACGGTCCCGGCCCGCCAGGTCGGCGGGGGTGGCGGGCAGCCCGGTGCCACTGACGATGCTGGGCAGCCGGCGGCCGGCCCTCGCGGCCTCGTCCGCCGCACGCACCGCGTTGATCGGGCCCTCCGGGTCGTCGACGAAGGTGACGGGTCTGCGTGTGGCCCATGTGGTGCTCGCGGCCACGCCCTCCAGTTCGCGCAGGAACCCCACCGCGGAGGTGCCACCGCCCACCACCAGGACCCGCATCCCCGCGAAGTCCTCGGCGGCCCGGTAGTCGGGTGTGGAGATCTGGATTCCCCGGAAGTCCGCCGCGCCCGCGAAGTAGGGCCGAAACGGCCGGGCCCAGGTGCCGCCGGCGTTGACCACGGTCCGTGAGACGACCTCGCCCCGGTCGGTCACGACCCGAAACCCCTCGTCGTGGTCGTGCACCCCTTGTACCTGAACCGGACGGACCACCCGCAGGTCGAAGGCGTCCTCGTAGCGGCGGTAGTAGTCACGGACCACGTCCCGGGCGGGGCGTTGGGGGTCGGCGGTCTCGAAACTCAGCCCCAGCTCCCGCATCCCGGGCAGGTCGTCGACCTTGTGGGCGTCGTCCAACCGCAGCGCCTCCCAGCGGAACTGCCAGGCTCCACCGCTGTCCGGTCCTCGGTCCAAGACCACGAAGTCGACCCCGGGCTTCAGCCCGAGCCGACGCAGGTGCCAGGCCACCGAGAGCCCGGCCTGCCCGGCGCCGATGACGACCACGTCGGTCTTGTCGGGCGACCCGGCCTTGTCCGTCATCGTTCCTCCAGTCGTGCCGGCCGCGGTCTTCGACCCTGCCAAGCGTCGACGAGCAGTGTCTCCACGCCCTGTCGTTCCGGCTCTCGCGGGTTCGGGTAGGGCTTGGCGGTGGCGAGCCCGGCGGCCCGTGTCAGGTCGGACCGGGCCATACCGAGGTCGCACAGCGAAGTGGGGCCCTCGACGCCCACCACGAGGTCGTGGACCCCGCGCGCGGCGTCGTCGGTTCCCATCGCCTCCGCGACACGGAGCATCACCTCGGGTACGGCGGGCGCGTTGTAGGCCATCACGTGCGGCAGCACGACAGTGTGGGTCGCGGCGTGCGGCATGTCGAACGACCCGCCCAGGGTGTGGCAGAGCTTGTGGTGCAGGCCCATGCCGACGGTTTCAAGGCAGGTCCCGGCGAGTCGGGCCGCGCGCAGCAGGTCCCCACGGGCCTCGGCGTCGGTCGGCGAGCCGGCGACCACGGGAAGGGCCCGGGCGATCAGCGTGATCGCCTCCAGTGCCTTCTCCTCGGTCGCCGGGTCGACCTCCGGCGCGTACAGGGCCTCCACCGCGTGGGCCATGGCGTTGACCGCGCTGGTCACCGATACCGCCACCGGCAGTCCCAGGGTGAGGTCGACGTCGTAGACCACCGTCTCCGGAAGGATCTGCGGCCCGGACCGGGTGATCTTGCGTCCGTCCTCGGTCTCCCCGAGAACGGACGTGACCTCCGAACCCGCGTAGGTGGTGGGGACGATGACCTGTGGCAGCTCTGTACGTACCGCCAGGGCCTTGGCGAGTCCGGTCGTCGATCCACCGCCGATGGCGACCAGGCAGTCGATGGCGTGCTCGTTCACGAGTCGAAGCGCCCGCTCGGTCACCTCGACCGGGGTGTGCGGAATCGCCCCCGCGAACTCCGCCACCAACAGATCCCGGAGGGCCTGGCGCATCCGGCCCACCGCACGCCCCGAGGGCGAGGAGAGCAGGAGTACCCGGGACGCGCCCAGCCGTTGGACCTGCTCCCCCACCCCGTTCACCGTCCCGGAGCCGAAGACCACCATGGAGCTCACACCCTCTGCGCCTCGGGGTTGTTCTCCGTGGGCAGGTTCAGCCGCGGAAGCGCGTTCTGGATCTGGTCCCGTCGGGGCTCCAGCCACGGTGGGAGCTTGAGGGCGCGGCCGAGTTCGAGCAGGGGCTCGTCGACGTCGAAACCGATGTCGTCGGTGGCCACTTCGAACAGGGTGCCGCCCGGTTCCCGGAAGTAGATCGAGTGGAAGTACCGTCGGTCCAGGATCTCGGTGACGTTCATGCCCCTGTCGATGAGTTCGTCCCGCCAGGCGCGTTGGGTGGCGTCGTCGGGCACCCGCCAGGCGACGTGGTGCACCGTGCCGCCCGCGACCAGGCCGCGCGGGGCGTTCGGGGTGACCAGGACGTCGACGAGTGTCCCCGGTCCACCGTCACCGGCCGCGAAGCGCAGCCTGTCGCCGTGTTCACCGACGAAGCGCAGGCCCAGACCGTCGGTCAGCATGTCGGCGGAAGCGTCCTCCTTGGCGACCTGCATGGTCACCGAGTGGAGTCCGCGAATCGCGTACTCGGCGGGCACCAGCGGGGTGTCCCACGGGTCGCGGGGGTCCCCCTGAGGGTGTGCGACCAGGGACAGGCGCAACCCGTCGGGGTCGAGGAAGGTCAGGGCCTCCTCGCCGGGGCTCCCGTTCCGCGTGCTCTCGACGCCGACCCTCTTCAGGTGTTCCTCCCACCAGCCCAGGGAGAGCTCGGGGACGGAGAAGGACGTGGTCGTGGCCTGCCCGGTGCCATGGCGGCCGGGGGTCACCCCGTCCCAGGGGAAGAGGGTCATGAGCGTGCCGGGCGTTCCCTCGGCGTCACCGTAGTAGAGGTGGTAAACGCCGGGGTCGTCGAAGTTCACGGTGGTCTTGACCAGGCGCAGACCGAGCGTGCGCGCGTAGAAGTCGACGTTGCGCCGGGGGTTCCCGCCGATCGCGGTCACGTGGTGCAGTCCGTCCGTCTTGATCGCCATGTCCCCATTCCCCAGATCGCCTCGTCGAGATGAATCTACCTCAGAAACCTCTTCCCGGCAAGACACTTCCAAGGGAGTCCAGAGTTCTCCCCTCTCACGGGCCTTCGAGCAGGCCGACCTGGACCGCGCGACGCGGGTCGTTCCAGACCGCCATGGCGGTGCTCATGCGCAGGAAGCCGAGTTCACCGTAGAAGGCCTCCGTGCCGGGCTTGGCGTACAGGACGACCTTCTTGTAGCCGTCGGCGAGGGACAGGAGCCTGCGGATGATCTCCGAACCCAGCCCCCTTCCCTGGTGGTCCGGGTGGACCGCGACGTCCGCGATATAGGCGCAGTCCCCTCCGTCGGCAAGGGCCCGCCCGGCACCGACGAGCGTCGCGCCGTCTCGGACGAAACAACGGAACATACTGTTCCCGAACACCATCGCGAGTTCCTCCGGGGACTTGTTCCCCAACGGCGCGATCCGGTACAGCCTCGACAACTCGTCGAAGTCCAATTCGTCCAGTCGACCATCCCAGGAATACTCCTTCATCGGAACCTTTCCTCCCGTCGAAAGTTTCACCGAAGTGTACATGTGAAGAACCAGCAAGGAGGGGACTGGATCAGCGGCTCTTCCGCTTCGTCGGGCCGGTTCGACGACTCCCGGGCACTCATCGAAATTCACGATGCAAACCATGAATAGAATGCGTTGGACTCATGCTCGCGACTTCTCGAATATGGAGGCATGACCAACACCAACTCCCCCGCAAGGGAAGCGGCCGTCACCGGTTCCCCACGCCCATCGCTCGTACTGCTGATCATGGCGGTGGCGGCGGGTCTGTCGGTGGCGGGCAACTACTTCGCCCAGCCGCTGCTCGGACTGCTACGTTCCGAGCTGGCCATGAGCACCACCGCCGCCGGCCTCACCATCGCGATGGCCCAGGTCGGCTACGCGCTCGGGCTCGGCCTCCTGGTGCCTCTCGGCGACCGCTACTCGCGCCGGGGCCTCGCGGCGATCCTGCTCGTCGGCACCGGTGTCCTCCTGGCCGTGGCGGGATCCTCGCCCAACGGCTCGCTGCTGCTGATGGCCACCGGCCTCGCCGCGGTCACCTCGGTCGGCGCGCAGGTCCTCGTCCCGTTCGCCGCCGAGATCAGCGCGCCCGACCGGCGGGCCCGCAGCATCGGCATCGTCATGGCCGGCGTCCTCGCCGGCGGACTGGTCGGCCGCGCCTTCTCCGGTGTCGTGGCCGACCTCGCCGGATGGCGCGCCGTCTACTGGATCACCGCCGCATTGCTGGTGGTCACCGCCCTCGTCGTCCTGCGCCTCCTGCCGGCGGGTCAGCGCGACACGAGCGACGCGACCCGTCCGCTCCGACTCTGGCGGTCCACGGCGATGCTGCTCGTCGAACTCCCCGCTCTGCGCGGGCCCATCACCATCGCCGCGCTGGCGATGGCCTCCTTCACCATCCACCTGACGGCCATCACCCTGCTCCTGGTGGACAGCCCCTACGAGTGGTCCCCCACGACCATCGGGCTCGTCGGCCTCATCGGTGTGGTCGGCCCGCTCTCCATGCCGTTGGCCGGACGTTTCGTGGACGGCGGGCACTCGCGCGCGGTTCTCCTCGCCGGCCTGCTCTCGGCCGCGGTGGGGTGGCTCCTCATGCTCCCGGCACAGAACGGGCAGGTCGCCTGGCTGATCATCGGCGTGGTCCTGATCAACGTGGGTCAGACGGCCATGCTCAACTCGTCCCAGACCACTTGCTACGAACTACGACCAGAGGCACGCAGCCGGATCAACGCCGTCTTCATGACCCTGTTCTTCGCCGGCGGCGCCATCGGCGGAGCGCTCGCACCCATCGCCTGGGTCAACGCCCATTGGACCGGAACGTGCCTGCTCGGCGCCGTACTCGTCGGAACGGGCCTGCTCATCGCCGGACTCTCGCGCCGAACCGAGTGATCCTCCCCTTTCATCTGAACGGGGCACCCGCCTCACCTGCGAAAGTCACCTCGCCCGCTCACCGTCCCCACTCATTTCGAGAACCGGGCCGGCGTACCCGATTCTTCGGGGCGCCGGCCTTTCCAATATCCGCGGCTCACCTGCCGCTACGATTACCGCATGGAACTCCAGCAGATGCGTTATGTGGTCGCCATCGCAGAGACGAACAGCTTCACCAAGGCCGCGGAACGCTGTCTGGTCGCCCAATCCGCCCTCAGCCACCAGATCTCGCGCTTGGAACGGGAACTGGGGGCCAAGCTCTTCGAGCGCACCAGTCGCCGGGTGCGGCTCACGCCGGCCGGCGCGTCCTTCCTACCCGCCGCACGCGAGTGCCTGGAGGCCGCCGAACGCGCGGCGGCCAACGCCGCGGCCGCCGTCGGGGAGGTACGCGGACGACTCACCGTGGGGCTCATCCCCACCGTCGCAGCGGTCGACATCCCCGGTGCCCTGCGCGATTTCCGTCGGCGGTATCCGCACGTGCGCATCGGCCTGTCCATGGGAGCCAGCGACGACCTGGTCGAACAGGTAAGAGAGGGGGTACTCGAAGTCGCCTTCCTCGGATTACCGACCACGGCACGCCCACACGGCGTCAACGCCCGCGAACTCGCACGCGACCGGCTCGTCGCCGTGGTCGCTCCGAACCATCCGCTCGCCGAGGAGTCGGCGGTCGACCTGTACCGTCTCTCCTCCGAGGTGTTCGTGGACCTGCCCGCGGGGACCGCCGGACGTATCCAGTCCGACCAGGCCTTCTCAGCGGCCGGGCTCACCCGCGACGTCACCTTCGAAGTGTCCTCGGCGGACTACATGACCCGCCTGGTCCTGGAGGGGCTGGGCATCGCCCTGCTCCCCTCCACCTACGTGCCCCAACTGACCGGTGTGACCACCATCGAGGTCACCGACGCACCGACCCGCGCCGAACACGTGATCTGGAACCGGGCCGTTCGCACACCCGCGGCCGACGCCTTCCTCTCCATCCTCGGTATCCCGGTCACCCCGGGCGAGCCGAGCAGCGGGACCACGGCGGGGGGCCGGGACGGCCGATCCACTCCGGTGGACGCCCCGCCCCGGCCCTGACACCACCCCGGGCTCAGACCGACCGGTTCCCCTCGGGTACGTGACCGGACTCCCTCAGGTGGTGGGCGTGTGCGGCGGCGAGTCGGCCGCCGACCTCCGCGGTGCTGACGAGCACCGCCATGTTGGCCTCGGAGGTTCGCCCTCCGGTGGCCTTGTCGACGGCGCGCATCAGGTACTTGGTGATGGCGTTGCCCCTGACCCCGTCCCGCTCGGCCGCGGCCAACGCCTCCGCGATCGCCTCCTCGGCCTCACCACGGTCGACGGCGTCCTCTTCGCGCGGCGGGGTCGTGATCAGCACGCTGCTGTCATTGCCCGCGGCCCAGTGGTTCTCGACCACGCGTGCGATCGTCCGTTCGTCGTCCAGCCGGTGGGGGCTGCGGATACCGCTGGAAGCGCAGTAGAACGCCGGGAAGTCGTCCGACCGGTAGGAGATCAGCGGAACGCACTGCGTTTCCAGGTACTCCATGGTCAGACCCAGGTCGAGGATGCTCTTGGCTCCGGCGCAGACCACGGCCACCTTGGAGCGGGTGAACTGGATCAGGTCGGAGGAGACGTCCATCGTGGTCTGCGCCCCGCGGTGCACCCCGCCGATCCCGGCGGAGGTGAAGAACGGGATCCCCGCCAACTCCGCCGCGATCAACGAGGACGCCACCGTTGTCGCGCCCATGCCGCCCCGCGCCAGGACGACCGGCATGTCCCTGCTGCTGACCTTGGGGACTCCGGACGCCGTCGCGAAACGCTCGATGTCGGTGCCGCTCATCCCGACGACGAGGCGCCCGGCATCGATACCGATGGTGGCCGGGACGGCCCCTCCCGCACGAACCGCGGCCTCCACCTTGGCCGCGGTGGCCGCGTTGTCCGGGTAGGGCAGGCCATGGGTGATGACGTTCGATTCCAGGGCCACCACCGGATCCCCCGCGCGCAGGGCCTCGAGAACCTCCTCGCTGTAGGTCAGAGGTATGCCGGCGTGCTTGCTCATGGGTGCTCCTGTCGGTCGTCGAGATAGCCCGGTTCCTGGATCAGTAGGTGCGCGCGTCCCGTGATCTCCGAATCGACGACGGCCTCGCCCCAGTCGGGTTCGGCGACCGGTTCGAGAGCGATCGAGACGGCCTTCCGATCGACACCGAAGCCGTCCGAGACCACCTCGGTGATCGCGGCCGCCAGCCGCCCCTTGTGCTCGGCGGTGAACTCCTGGCCGAAGTACTTGATGTTGACGTGTGGCACGGGTTGCTCCTCCGTTCTCTGTGATCGCGACGCGGGGCCTCTTCGGCCCCGAGAGGGTTCACTCGTCGAGGCGAGCGCGGATCGCCGACACCAGTTCGGCGACCCCGTGCTCCCGCAGCACCTCGTAGTGGTCGCCTTCCAAGTCGACGATGGTCGGGGGAACGGCGGAGTACCCGGACTCTCCGTCGATGAACGAGTAGTCGTCCCCCGCGGCCTTGAACACGGTCACGGGCGCCTTCAGGCGTCGCTCGGCCAGCTCGTGGAAGGTGTACTCGAACTCGAAGGTCCTTTCGACGATCCGCGTGATCCGGCGGATCATCTCTTCGCCCAGTTCCGGGAAGCGCTCGTGGACGAAGACCACGAAACCGTCCTCGTCCCGCACCTCCTTGAGGCAAAGGTCCAGTTCGTGCCCGCTGGCCGAGCCCGAGAAGACGGAGAACAGGATCGTGACGTAGGCGGGGTTCTCATACGACGCCTCGCGTCCGCGGGAGTTCACCGCGCCGCCCTCGACCTTCGGGTTCCCCGGGCAGAGGAGCATCAGGTTCTCCACTCGTTCTCCCGCCTGCTCCAGTTGCCAGGCCGCCTCGAAGGCGACCCGTGCCCCGAAGGAGTAGCCCCACAGTGTGTACGGCCCTTCGGGTCGCACGCGGCGAATCTCCGCGATATCGGCCGCGGCCGTTTCCCTGATGGTGGAGTAGGGGTCCTCGCCGATGTTGACGCCGTGGGCCTGCACGCCGTAGAAGGGCCGTCCCAGCCCCGCCTCGAGTGCCAGGAGTCGCAGGTTCATCGGGTATCCGCCCAGACCCGGCCAGCAGAACACCGGAGACCCCTCTCCCCCATCGCCCAACGACACCAGTCTCGAGGCAGGGGGAGCGAAGGTGCTCCCTTGCGTGCGCGCGGCCAGGTCCGCGAGTCTTGGGAACTCGAACAGGACCTGGAGCGGCAGTTCGATCCCGAGCGCGCGGTTGATCCCGCGGACGAGCGCCACGGCGATCAGCGAATTCCCTCCGGCTGCGAAGAAGTCGTCCTCCATGGACACGTCCTCGTACCGCAGCGCCTTCCCCCACTCACCGGCGAGCCAGTGTTCGAACGGCGTCTCCGGGGCGACGTACACGCTGGACGGTGCGGTCGACCGCACCGTTTCCGAGGCGGCCAGGGCCTTGCGGTCGACCTTGCCGTTCGCGGTCAGCGGAAGCTCGTCCAGCACAAGGACACGGTTGGGAACCATGTAGTCGGGAAGGCGCCGGGACAGTTCGTCCCTGACCATCTCAGCGGGCCCCTTCATGTGCACGGAGTCCTCGTTCATGTCTTCACTACGGAACTGCTCCTCGCTGACCTTCCCCCCAAGGGCGAAGTACGAGGCCCCGGGCGCGCCCCTGAGCGGGACGAGGATGTCGTCCACGCGCCGCGCGGCGGGCAACGGGGTACCGGACTTGGAGCTGTAGCCCGAGGACATCAGTCCCAGCCGCCGGTCGTTGCTCTGCAAGTGGTGCATCCTCGTCCCCAGGACGACGTACTCCAGCCATGACCGCTCCGGCTCGGCAACGACGATGACGCCGAAGGCGGCCCGCTCGTACACCTGCTGGTTGATGGCGATCACGTGCCTACGCTGGACGACGTCGTCGGAGACACGCTCCAGCTCACCGTCCGAGTAGCGGTACAGGCCCTCGGCAAGGCCCTCGACCCTTCGCCCGTGGACCTGCACGTAGACCTCTGCGGAGTCGGGTCGAGACCTCGGGTCCCGGCGGGTGATCTCGAAGGTGCCCAGGTAGTGGTCCTCGTCCGCTACGTCCGTGCGGTCCTTGGCGGTCGACCGGTATTCCAAAGGCAGCACCTCCAGCCCGTAGTCCGGAAGCACATCCTCGAACACGCCCACCATGTGGCCGGTCTCGAGCTCCAACACCTCCAGGATGTTGTTCTGGTAAACGGGCTCGATCGCCCGCCTCCTGCCGACGAAGTGCACCAGGAGCCGGCCGGCCGCGCCGTCTTGGGCATCACCGACTCGTACCAGTGAGTGGTCCACGGGGTGGTGGTAGTACACACCCGGGTCCAGTCCGGCCACGCCGCCGGTCTCCAAATACATCTGCGCGGCGTACAGCGCGCCCGGGGACGCGTAGGCGTACTTCGGCAGTAACCGCAGGTCACTGTGGTACTGGCCGAACCAGCGAAGGATTTCGCCCAGTTCGGTGAACGACACTTCGTCGAGCCCGCGCGAGCCGCCACCGGTCGGCCGGGGGGCCAACAGCTCCAGGAGGTCCTCCCGGCGCACACGACCGCCTTCGTAGAAGCGATAGGTCTTGCGGCCGAAGACCCGACGCCGCCGGGACTTCGGATCGCGACCGCTCGGCAGGCCGATCACCGGTCTACCGTGCAGCTCCGCGGCGGTCCGAACACCCGGGTCGGACAACTGCGCCCGCACCTGGAGTCTGCTCTCCTTGGACTGATGGTGGGCACCGTGGTTGCCCTGGTCCATCAGGGCCGCTTCCTTCGTGTCCAGCTCGATACAGGCCACGAGGTTCTGGAAGCCGGTCCTGGCGTCGTCGGTGACGATCGCCGCCGCTCGACGCACCCAGGAGTGCTCTTCGATCGCCAGCGACACCTCCTCCAGTTCGACCCGATGGCCGCGCAGTTTCACCTGGTGGTCCACCCGGCCGGAGAATTGGATGGTGCCGTCGGGGTTCCAGTGCGCCAGGTCACCGGTGCGGTAGAGCCGCTGCGTAGGCACGAACGGTGAGGGGATGAACCGCTCCCGGGTCAGCTCGGGCCGGTTCAGGTATCCGCGTGCCAGCTGGACACCCCCGATGTACAGTTCGCCCTCCTCTCCGATGTCCACCGGTGCGAGGTTCTCGTCGAGGATGAAGCACTGGGTGTTGTCGACCGGTACGCCGATCGGGATCGTACCCGTCCGCTCGTCGATCGCGCCGGCGTCGACCAGGCAGGCGGTGGCGTTGATCGCGCACTCGGTCGGCCCGTAGAGGTTGGCCAGCGACGACCACGGAAGCGCCTCGCAGAACTCCGCGGCGAGCCGGCGTGAGAGCGCCTCTCCCCCGGAGAACACCCGCCGAAGCGTGGCGCAACGACTGAATCCGTCGGTGTCCAACAACGCCTGGAGCAGCGTGGGCACGCACTGGAGCGTGGTCACCCCGTGTTCCATGACGGCGACGACGATGTCTTCGGGGGACCGGTGGAGACCGGGAGCGCCCGCGACGACGCGTGCCCCCACGGCGGGGGACAGGATCTCCCACTGGGCCGCGTCGAAACTCATCGGAGTCTTCTGCAGGACCACCGCTTCCGCGCTCAGGTGGCCACAGGTACGCATCCAGCGCATCTGAGACACGATGCTGCGGTGCTCGATCATCACGCCCTTCGGCTTGCCCGTGCTGCCGGAGGTGTAGATGACGTACGCCAGGTCCCCCGGCCGCGGCCCAGGAGGAACGATCTCGGTGGAGCCCGCCACCTCGTCCAGGACGACGATTCGCGTCCCATCCGCGACGAAGCCCTCCAAACGGTCGACCAGGTGTCTCTGAACCACGATGACCCGGGTACGGCTGTCCTCCACCATGTAGCGCAGCCGTTCTTGCGGGTAGTCCGGGGCCAACGGCAGGTAGGCGGCTCCCGCGAAGAGGATGCCCCAGGTGCCGACCACCAGGTCCGCGGAGGGTTCGACCAACAGACCGACGCGGTCGTCGGCGGCCACGCCGAGACGGTTCAGGTGTCCGGCCAGACCACTGGCGCGCAGGACCAGTTCACGGTAGGTCATGTGGTCGCCCCCGTGCACGACCGCCGTGTCGTTCGGTCTCAGTCGCGCCTGCTCACGGAGCAGATCGGTGAGACACGTCTGCGATGAGGTGTGGGTGGGCGCCGGTGAGAGCGCCTCCGGGAAGGATCTCTTTCTCTTGCTGTTGAGCTGCGGCATGGAATCCCCCATAAAGATGAAAGGCGACCGGCTTCCCCGTTCCGGGTGCTGGTCCGATCGCCCGGAGTAGAGCGGGCACCACTACCGGCGGACGCCGAAATACCAGCGCACGCCGTACTACGACCGGCTTCTTGTTCAGGGAATCCGTCATTCGAAATGGCCGAGAACCAAAGAGGGTGACCCTCGAGGTGGCGGCCCGGTCGCCCCCGTGACAGACCGGACCGCCCGGGTCAGCCCCGGGGACCCGCCTTGACGCCCGCTCGCAGCGCGGCGGCGACCTCGATCATTCTTCGGGTCTGATGCCCGATCGCGGCCAGGTTGTCCTCGGTCACGTTCTCCGCGAGCCGTCCGGGGATCGCTTGTCGGCCGGAGACCGAGCTCACGCCATAGGGATTTCCGTTGCTGGGCGCGCGCTGGATCTCGTCGGTGACGCCAGGGGGCACGATGATCGCGCCCCAGTGGTAGAAGACGTTGTTCAACGACAGAATCGTGCTCTCCTGGCCTCCGTGCGGGGCCCCGGTGGAGGTGAACGACGACATCACCTTGTTCACCAGCCCGTCGCGCGTGTTCAGCGGCCAGGCCAGTTCGATGAAGTGCTTGAGCGGCGCGGCGATGAGGCCGAAGCGACCCGGGCTCCCGAACAGGATCGCGTCCGCCCAGTCGAGGTCGTCGACCCTCACCGTGGGCACGTACTCGGTCGCCTCGGTGTTCTCCTTCCAGGCCCGGGTCCATTCGGTGAACTCCGGGGCGAGCGACTCGTCGGAGTACTCGGGCACTCGGCGCAGGCGCGTCCGCGCACCGGTCCTCTCCGCCGCTTCGGCCGCCGCCACCGCGAGCCTGTGGATGTTGCCGGTCCCGGAGTAGTAGACGACGGCGACCCTGGGCGCATCTTCAGTGTGCGTGTTCGACATGGGTTGCTGTACTCCTGCTGTGGTCATCGACGGGTTCGTCACGAGCGGTACCGCCCCTGCCGGGGAGATCCGTTCACCGCACGGCGTCCGTACCGAAGTAGCGGTCGCCGAAGTCACCGATCCCGGGCCTCATGTAGGCGTTCTCGTTCAGTCCCTCCTCGATGGAGGAGGTCACGATCCGCACGCCCGGATGGCTCCTGTGGACGACTTCGATGCCCTCGGGCGACGACAGCACGTTGACGAAGACGATGTGCTCCTCCGGCACGCCCTGGTCGAGCAGGACCCCGATCGCGGTCAGCGCGGTGCCGCCGGTGGCCAGTGTCGGGTCGAGCAGGAGGACGTGCCGTTCCCCGATGTCCTCGGGCAGCGCCGAATAGTAAAGGTGCGGCAGCTTCGTCTCCTTGTCGCGCTGGATGAGGATCTTGCCGATCCGGATCCCCGGCGAGATCGCACGCAGCTCCGACTCCATGCTCTCCCCCGCCCGGGCGATGGAGACCCCGCAGATCCGAGGAGTGATGCCCAGACCGCGGTAGGTCTCCCCCACAGGGGTCAGGACGTCGGACTGCTCGAAGGGGAGCTGTTCCAGACCGCTCTCCACCAGCTGTCGTATGACCCGGCTCGCGTTGGTCACGAACCGCTCGCGGTCGGCGTGACGGTCGCGGATGATCGTGTGCAGGGAGCGCAACCACTTGGTCTGCGGCAGCAGGTGCACCGACTCACGGTCGGCCTGGTGATCCGGTTCGCGAAGATCGGTGGTCATCCGACCACCCCCTGGTCGGTCTCGGCCATGCGGGTGAAGGCCCCGCGGGCCTCCCGAACGAAGGTGCGCACCTTGATCCGGTCCTTGCGGCCGGTGGCGTCCTCCAGGCCGGTGTGGGCGTCCACAGCGGCGGGGCGAACCTTCTCCACGGCTTCCGCGATGTTCTCGGGGTTCAGCCCACCCGCCAGCATCAGCGGCTTGGGCGAGAGGCGTACCAGCTCGGCACTGACGTCCCAGTCGTGCACCAGCCCCGTCGCCCCCTTGGCCCCGGTCGCGGGGTTGAAGCTGTCGGTGATGAACATGTCGACCCACTCGGCGGAGTGGTCCACGACCTCGGCCAGTTCGTCGATATTGTCCGCTTTCACCACCAGGCTCTTGAGCACGTAGAGATCCGGGGCCATGGTCCGCAATCTGCGCAGTTCGGCGGGCGACACGTCACCGTGGAGCTGGATCGCGCCGACACCCAGATCGGCGCAGAACGACCTGATCTCGTCCGCGTCGGTCAGGTAGGTGATGATGACACCCTTGTTCCTGGGCTGGATCGCCTCGACGATCGCGGCCGCGTCCTTCTCCGAGAGGTCCTCGTTCCCGGCCGGGAGCCGCAGCGCGAACCCGAGCCAGTCCGCGCCCTCCTCGACGATCATGTCCGCCTCGGCCCGGTCGATGATTCCAGCGACCTGGATCAAACCCTGCATGTTGCCACTTCCCTTGTTGATGGTGGTTCGGAACGATCTCGGGGCGAAGGTTCAGCCCGCGCCCGTGTTCTTCAGTTCCGCGACGACGAGTTCGGCGAGGGGAGCCGCCGACGCGGGGTTCTGGCCGGTGATGAGCCGGCCGTCCTGCACGACGTGGGAGACGTACCGGGGCTTCTTGGTGTGGAGCGCCCCGTGTTCTTTGAGTCGGTCCTCCAGCAGGAAGGGCATGACCTCGACGAGGTCGAGCGAGTATTCCTCCTCGTTGGTGAAGGAGGCGACGCGCTTACCGTCCACCAGGCGGGACCCGTCCGACAGCCGGAGGTCGATGAGCCCGGCGGGCCCGTGGCAGACGGCGGAGACCACACCTCCCCGCTCATAGATCTCGACGGAGATTCGGGCGAGTTCCGTCGACCCCGGGAAGTCCCACATGGCGCCGTGCCCTCCGACGTAGAGGATCGCGGCGTAGTCGCCCGATCGCACTTGGGAGGCCGGCCGGGTCGCGGCGAGCTTGGCCCGCACGATCTCGTCGGCGAGAAACCCCACGATCTCCGGATCGTTCTCCTCACCGTCGAAAATCACGGCCGGAGGCTCGCCGCCCTTCACGGATACGAAATCCACGTCGTGGCCGGCCGCGGTGAACACGTTGTACGGATGGGCCGCTTCGGAAACGCTGTAACCCGTCCTTTCCCCGGTGTCTCCCAGAACGTCGTGGCTGCTCACGGCGAGCAGGATCCTGGCCATTGCTTCTCCTTGCGCATACGAATGTCGGATGTGGTGAAGGGCCTGCCCGTACCTCGGCCGACCACTTGTCATGGAGCTCAGGGCTTGTGGATGAAATCCTTGACCGTCTGGACGAACTCGTCGGGCTTTTCGACGAGCACCATGTGACCGCTGTCGAACTCGACGTAGGAGGAGTCCTTGATCCCGGCGTGGAGCTCCCGTGAGTGCTGGGTGGGAACGGCCGCGTCCGGGTTGCAGGCGACGACGAGAGTTTTGGCCTCGACCCTGCCGAGGAGGTCCCGGATGTCGGTGCGCACCAACAGCTCCAGCTGCCGGATACGACCTTCGGAAGGACTGAGGTGCAAGCCGAGCTCGTCCACCTCTTGGAGGCTGTCGAGGCTGTTGATGTACCGGGGGCTGAACGCGGTCGCGGTCAGCACCCGACCGAAGGCCACAGGGTCGTGTTTTTGGCTCAGGGTCAGACCGATCAGGTTCTTCATGTAGGTGTCCGCCTGTACCAGGCCGCCCACCGGGACCAGTCGCCGCACCTTCTCCGGGTAAAGGGCGGCGGTGGCCGCCACGACCGCACCGCCGAGCGAGAAGCCCACCAGGTCGACCGGGCCCACACCCGCGTCGTCGATCACCGCGGCGACCTCCCTCGCCTGTCCTTCGATGGTCAGCGCGGAGCCGTCGTCCTGGGCGGCCTCGCTGCCGGACAGGTCGGGCAGGATCACCGAGTTGGTCTCGGCGAATCGCTCGACCAGGTGGCCGAAGGCCGCTTCGCCTCCCTTGCCGACACCGTGCACCAGCACCAGGCTCGGACCCGATCCGGTGATCCTGTACTTCACGGACGCGCTTCCCACAGAGATAGTAGGCATGACAGAACATCCCCTTCTGGAAAATGAATTGAATTACTCGTTCGACACTGTCACCAGACGGAAACCCACCGCAATTGGCACAGCGCATGGGCGTGAAGATGGAAGAACACACGGACACCGGGCCCACGTGTTCAGGAAAAGGGATCAAGACACCCCGTCATCCCCGATCCACCATGACACTCACACCACTTCCCCGAATCACTGCCGGGGGGCGGCACTTCCCACAGATCTCAATCTAGCCATACGCAAATCATCGAAGCAAGCATCGAGTAGAGATTCCGAGCATATTCGCGACGACAAGTCTTTGACTAGCGAAAATACGCCTGTCCGAATGTGGCCAACCGATTCCATAAAGCAAATCACCCTGAGCGATCAAAGGATCACTTCGATAATATTGGCCAAATGAGGACAATGGGATCGGTGAACACTTCGACACATTCGGTAAAGCGATCAGGGAAAAGCAGAGCCCGCCACCGCGGACGGGTGACGGGCCGGCGAGAAATGGTGTTCGTGTACGCAGTGGGTGGAGGAGGGTCCTTCGACATGGTCGTACCGAGAGGACCGGGTCCCGGTCGGCGTCAGGCCCCCTGGCCCCGCCAGTCCTCCAAGGTCAGCAAACCGGGGTGCCGTGCACGGAGCCCGGCGATGTCGACCTGGTACCCCTTGTCGTCGAGCCAGGCGAACATCGCCGCGAACTCCGGGCTCCAGGCGCGCACCTCCTCGATGGGCTGGAGCTCGAACCGGGTCGGAACCGCATCCACCCGGCTGAACACATCGGCCATCGCCCGCACGGTGAGTTCCTCACCCGCGATGTCGATGCTTCGACCGATGGACTCGTTCGGTTCGGCGAACGTCTCGGCGGCGATCCGGCCGATGTCGGCCAACGCGATCATCTGCAACGAGGTGTCCGCGTCCAAAGCGAAGGAGACGACCCTCTCACCGTTCTGCGGGGCCGGCAGCATCTGGTGCCAGTTCTCCATAATGAACACCGGACGCAACACCGTGGCGGGGATGCCGACCGTCCCGATGTACGACTCGATCTCCTGCTTGGTCTCGAAGTGGGAGACACCGGAGTCGTGACCGACCGCGGCCACGGAACTGTAGACGAAGTGGGCGACACCCTCGGCCGCGACCGCGTCCACGAGGTTCTGGCCCCGGCGCACCTCGGCCTCAGGATCCGGATCGGTCAGGTCCGCGGGCAACACGCCGAAGACACCGTGTGCGCCCCGCGCCGCCGACCGCAACGACGACACGGTGTCGAGATCGCCGACGACAGGTTCCGCTCCAAGACCGACGAGTTCCTTGGCCTGCGGGCCGTCCGTGTTTCGGACGAGGGCACGGACCGCCCACCCCTCATCGAGCAGCCGGCGGGCGACGGCACCGCCCTGACCACCGGTCGCGCCCGTCACCAATACCGTTTTCTTTTCCTGCACGCCAACATCCTTTCGCAGACATATCCGCGCACAAGCATCGCCTTTAACGGCAAATGAGTCCAATGATTATTGTTCATTCCATCGATCTTGATTCACGATGGATGAATAATCTGCGGATATACGCTCCCGCCGAACTCGGACATCTCACCCCGGCCGGGGAACGGGAACGCGAGAAGGGACCGCATCAGACGGCGCCTTTCTCCTCTGTCGGGACCGCGGGGCCGGTCGGGCCCTCTCGTGCATCTCCTGGAAAGCAAGAAGGGGCCCACCTGTCGGTGGACCCCTCTCACTGCTCTGTCGGGACGGCGGGATTTGAACCCACGACCCCTTGACCC
>NZ_DYZD01000352.1 GCF_020741345.1 Nocardiopsis listeri | reverse complement strand
CACGTCTCCGAGCAGAAGTCCCAGGGGGCCGTCAGCGAGGAGATGCGCCAGCGCCTCGAAGGCATGGAGTGGCTGCTGCGCGAGCTGCGCGAACGCGAGCTCACCTCGCTCGCCGAGTCGATCACCGCGGTCGACGGTCGGATCGACGACTTCCTGGCCCGTCCGCCGGAGTGGGCCGAGGCCCTCGCCGAGCACATCGAGGTTCTGGGCCAGCAGGTCAAGCCCCTGTCGGACATGCCCTCCCTCCGGGCGGACACCCACCGCATCGCCGGCCACCTCGACACCGCGCTGACCCGTCTACAGCGCATGGCCGAGACCGGGACCCGGACCGCCGAGCAGGTGGTGGAGGTCGGCGAGCGCGTCACCGCGCTGGGCGAGAGCTTCGGCACCCGCCTGGACGCCCTCGACACCGCCCTGGAGACCCTCAACGGGCGCACCGAGGCCATCGAGACCGCGATCGCCACCCTGGACACCACCCTCGGTGAGCGTCACGAGGAGCTGGCCGGCAGGTTCGCCGAGGGCAAGGACGCCCTGGGCGAAGCGGTCGAACAGACCCGCGAGGCGGTCCGGGAGAGCCGCGCCGAGCTCAACACCACCCTCGCCGACCGCACCGCCGAGCTGCGCACCCTCGTCGAGGAGAGCGCCTCGCAGCAGAACGAGACCCTGCTGGCCCGCCTGCAGGAGAACACCGGTGAGCTGGGCGAGCGTCACGAGGAACTGGCCGCGGGACTCAAGTCCCTCACCACGGCCTCCGAGGAACGGCACGAGGCCCTCGCCGGCAAGTTCACCGAGAGCGTCGGCCACCTCAGCACCCAGGCCGAGGAGAACCACGCCGAGGCCACCGCCGCCGTCGCCGACCTCACCGGCACCCTCACCAAGCTGCGGGAGAACCACGAGTCCTCCCTCACCGACCTTCGCACGCACCTGCGTCAGCGGCTGTCGGAGCTGGACGAGCAGATCGAACTGGGCCGGACCGAGACCCGCGAGCACGCCGAGGCGACCGCCGAGAGCCTGCGCGAGTCCGTCACCGAGCGCGCCGACGCCCTCGCCGCCAAGGTCGCCCAGGACACCGAGAAGACCGCCACGGATCTGGCCGAGCTGCGCACCTCCATCCAGGAGGCGCACGAGCGGCTCACCACGGAGACCGAGGAGCGCCACCAGACGCTCACCGAAACCCTCACCGAGCAGACCCAGAGTCACCGGAGCGCGCTCGACGAGCGGCTGGAGCGTCACCGCGAGGCCATCAACGGCAAGGTGGACACCCACCTGTCGCAGATCACCGGCAAGGTCGACCACGAGCTGGGCCGGCTCACCGACCGCTTCGACACCTTCGAGGGGCACTTCGAGGGCAGCTTCGAGAGCGTCGAGGGCAAGATCGACCGCGTCGACGGCCGGATGGACGGCGTCAACGGTCGTCTGGACGGCATCGACGGCCGGGTCAACGGTGTCGAGGGCCAGTTCGAGGGCGTCAGCGGCCACTTCGAGGGGGTCGACGGCCGGATGGAGGCCATCGACGACCGTCTGGAGGCGCTCAACCAGCGACTCAACCAGCTCCCGCAGACCCTTGAGGTCAGCGAGCTGCACCGGCGTCTGACCGAGCTGGTGGAGCGCCCGCAGCCGGACCACTCCGGCAAGCTCGACGAGATCGACGCGCACGTCACCTCGGCGGTGGACCCGGTCCTGCGCGAGCTCAAGCAGCGCCCCGACCGGCACGAGTTCGAGGAGACCGTCACCGAGGCGGTGGAGAACTCGCACGACGACATCACCAAGCGTTTCTCCTCCTTGGAGGAGACGGTTCTGGCGCTGGCCGAAGCACTTCTGCGTCCGGGCCGTGACGGCAAGAAGAAGCGCCGCGGCAACGACGAGGACGACGACTAGGCCGCCATTCGACTCACGGCATGCGAGTCGGGGCCCGGAGCACTATCGCTCCGGGCCCCTTTCGTGTTCTTTCCGGCGCGACCCGGAGGTGGGAGGCGTTGGCCCCGCGCCACTACCGGCCGACATCCCAGGTGAACACGGATGTTAATAGAAAAGACAACTTCCCAGAATGACCCTTATGGGAAAATGGAGAAATTCACCCGAAAAAGAAATGGAACAAGTTATTATGATGCCAGGGTTGCGCAAGTTCATGCCATTTCCACCTTGCCCGACCAAAGCCTTTCTTGTTACGCTCGAAAGCAATGGCGGAACATTACGCCATTACCTCGACCGCGTATTTCGCAAAACGAAAGGAGCGCGTCATGGCCGACAGCCTGCAAATGATCTGTCACATCAACAACCGGACCAACCAGACCCTCAAGTTCCAGTCGGAACACCTGGTCTGGGGGAAGTGGACGGACCCGCCCAACCAGTACCCGGTCGACGTCCCGCCCAAGGAGAGCGTCCTGGCCTTCCGTTCCAGCGGCAGGTCGAACTCCGCCTCCGGCACCGAGGGCTACGTGGTCTACCAGGTCGGGGACGAGTCGGAGACCACCGTGACCATCTACTGGGACGTGCCCTGGACGGCAGGATCGAGCAACAAGGTCACCACCAAGACCTCCCACCAGGACATCGCCGCCTCCATCGAGGGATTCGCGGGGAGCGGCAGGGTCGAAGACGTCATCGTGAAGGTCGTCGACGGCCGTTGAGCCAGATGAGCACAGCCGACACGACGGGCCCCGACGGACACGCTCCGTCGGGGCCCGCTTCTCCGGGGTCAGGGGGTCAGGACGATCTTGCCGAAGAGGTCGCCCTCGGCCATCGCCCGGAACCCCTCCTTCGCGTCCTTGAGCGGCAGCACCCGGTCGATCCGGGGCCGGACGCCGGTGCGCACGCACATCTCGACCAGGGACCGGAGCTCCTCCTTGGTGCCCATCGTCGAACCCAGCACGCGCAACTGCAGGAAGAACATCCTGGTCAGTTCGGCGGACGGGGCGTCACCGCTGGTGGCCCCACAGGTGATGACGGCGCCACCCGGCTTGAGGGACAGGATGGAGTGCTTCCAGGTGGCCTGACCCACCGAGTCGAACACCACGTCCACCTTCTCCGGCAGACGCTCCCCCGAGGGCACCGCCGCGTAGGCTCCCAGTTCCATGGCCTTGGCGCGTTTGGTCTCGTCCCTACTGGTCACGTACACCCGGTGACCCACCCGCGCGGCCAGGGTGATGAGCGCGCCGGAGACCCCACCGCCTGCGCCCTGCACCAGCACGGTCGACCCGGGCCGCAGGTCCGCCTTGCCGAACAACATGCTGTAGGCGGTCAGCCAGGCCGTGGGCAGGCACGCGGCCTCCTCGAAGGACAGCTCCGCTGGTTTGGGGAGGAGGTTCTCCTTCGGCACCAGGACCTTCTCGGCGAGGGTGCCGTCGTGGACCTCGGACAGCAGGGAGAAGCGCGGCGATCTGCCGGGCACGGGAGGTTCGGTCACCACGCCGTGCACGATGACCTCGTTGCCGTCCTCGTCGATCCCGGCGGCGTCCCCGCCCAGGATCATCGGGAGCCGTTCCTCCTTGAGGGCGACCCCGCGCAGGCTCCAGACGTCGTGGTGGTTGAGCGAGGCGGCCTTGACCCGAACGGTCGTCCACCCCTCCCGGGGTTCGGGGTCGGGACGCTCACCGACGTCCAGGCCGGAGACGGGATCGTCGAACGAGATGCGTGCTGCGGTGATGGCGAACATACCCGTACCCAACCACGCCGACCGGACCCGCGGCCGGCCCCACGTAGCGGCTCACACCGCCAGTGGGGATCCCACCGGCAGTGAGGTGTCCGTGGCCAGGGACAGGGACGAGGGCGGCAGGCCGGCCTTCACCACCTCGGCGCCCAAAGCGGCGATCATCGCTCCGTTGTCGGTGCACAGACGGGGTCGCGGCACCCGCAGCTCGATCCCGGCCTCGGCGCAACGCTGCTCGGCCAGGGCGCGCAACGCCGAGTTGGCCGCCACGCCACCGCTGATGACCAGGGTGCGCACTCCGTGCTCCATGCAGGCGTCCACGGCCTTGCGGGTGAGCACGTCCACGACCGACTCCTGGAAGGCCGCGGCGATGTCGGCCACCACCAGGGGCTCGCCCCGACGGTCGGCGTCCTCGACGTGACGGGCCACGGCGGTCTTCAACCCGGAGAAGGAGAAGTCATAGGTTCCATCGCCCCACTTGCCGCGCGGGAACCGGATCGCCTTGGGGTTGCCGCGCTGGGCGGCCTGGTCGATGGGCGGTCCACCCGGGTAGGGCAGCTCCAGTAGCCGGGCCACCTTGTCGTAGGCCTCGCCTGCGGCGTCGTCGACGGTGTCGCCGAGCGAGACCACGTCGGTGGCCAGGTCGTTGACCAGCAACAACGAGGTGTGCCCACCCGAGACCAGCAGGGCGATGGACGGTTTGGGCAGCGGTCCGTGCTCCAGCTGGTCCACGGCCACGTGGCCGACCAGGTGGTTGACTCCGTACAGCGGCTTGCCGAGCGCCATGGCGTAGGCCTTGGCGGCGGACACCCCCACCAGCAGGGCGCCGGCCAGGCCGGGGCCCGCGGTGACGGCGATCGCGTCGACGTCGGAGAGGGACACCCCCGCGTTGTCCAGGGCACGACGCACGGTGGGGGTCATGGCCTCCAGGTGGGCGCGGCTGGCCACCTCCGGCACCACTCCACCGAAGCGCACGTGCTGGTCGACGCTGGAGGCCACCGAGTCGCCGAGCAGCTCGCAGCCGCGCACCAACGCCGCACCGGTCTCGTCACAGGACGTCTCGATCCCCAGGATCAACGGCTCACTCATGGGTGGTTCCCTCCTGAGCGACGCGCCGCATGACGATGGCGTCCGCTCCCTTGTAGTAGCCGCGTCGAACGCCGAGTTCGACGAAACCGAAACGTCGGTACAGGTCTTGGGCGCGCGGGTTGTCCGAACGCACCTCCAGGAACGTGTGGGTGACGCCGCGCGCCGCCCCCTGGTCGAGGAGTTCGGTCAGCAGCGCCCGCCCGACGCCCCTCCCCCAGGCCTCTTCGGCAACGGCCATCGTCTGCACGTCGCCCTCGGGCGGGACGAAACGCAGCCCGGCGTAACCGACGAGAGCACCCTCGGACTCGGCCACGACGTAGTGGCGGGTGGCGGTCTCGGCGATTTCGTCGCGGAGCACGCCCTCGCTCCAGGCGTCGAGCGGGAACAGGCGTCGTTCCAGCGCCATGACGGCGGGAACGTCTTCGCCGGTCATGGGACGCAGGGTCGGTCGGGCCGTCACTTCACCCACTGGCGGACCTTCTTCGGCGCGCCCGGTTCGACGGCGTCGGGCCGGCGCAGGTAGAGGGGATCGGGTTCGGGCAGCCGCTCCCCGCGGTGCAGGCGCAGCAGGGCGAGTTCGGCCATGGCGGCGGCGTCCGGAAGGTGGGGTTCCGCGGCCGAGGAGCCGAGCGCCTCGGTGTACATGCGCGCGCCGTCACCGACCAGGGGCAGCCCCTCGGTGTCGATCTCGGCGGGCCGGTCGACGCGCACCTCGCCCACGCGGGTGAGGTGGTCGTCGTAGTGCGCCCAGAACACCTCCTTGCGGCGGGCGTCGGTCATCGCGAGGAAGGGTTCGGTGCGCTTGGTCGCGAAGGCCAGGGCGTCCAGGGTGGTCACCCCGTGGCAGGGGACCCCGAGCGCGTCGGCGAGGGCGTGCCCGGTGGCCAGACCGACCCGAAGGCCGGTGTAGGGGCCGGGACCGATGCCCACCGCGACGTGGTCGAGATCGGCCGGTTCGAGCCCGGACTCGGTGAGCACACCCAGCACCGTGGGGGTGAGGAGCTCACCGTGCCGTCGGGCGTCCACCGAACTCGCGCTCGCGCGGAGGGTGAAGGCGCCGGCGTCGTCGGTCTCGCCGACGGCTGCGGTGACCGCCGAGGTGGCGGTGTCGAAGGCCAGGAGCAACACGGGTGTTCCGCCTATCCGCGCCCGGCCGTGGTGCCGGGCAGTTCGATGTCGGTCCACCGGGCGCCGACCGGGCGCAGGTGGACGGTGCGGGTGTCGTCGGGGTGGCGTTCGATCCGGATCTCGAGCCGGTCGTCGGCCAGCCCTTCGGCCACGCCCTCGCCCCACTCCACGACGGTGACGGACTCCGGGAGGGTCATGTCCAGGTCGATGTCGTCGATCTCGTCGGAGCCGCCGAGCCGGTAGGCGTCCACGTGCACGAGGGCGGGTCCGCCGCTCAGGGAGGGGTGGATCCGGGAGATGACGAAGGTGGGCGAGGTGACCGATCCTCGTACGTCCAGGCCCTGGCCCAGGCCCTGGGTGAAGGTGGTCTTGCCCGCGCCCAGCGGCCCGGAGAGGATGAGCAGGTCTCCGGGGCGGGTGAGCGCGGCGAGGTCACGGCCGAGGGCTCGCATGGCGTCGTCGGTGGCGGCGGTGACCGCGTGGACGTGAGGCACGCCGTCGGTGGTGGCTGTGGTGTTGGTCATCGAGCTCGCAGCTGGTTCCGGTTGTGGTTTCGGTCGGCCGTGGGGCACGCCGGATTTCCCTCTTCACCCAGGTTAGGCGGGATGGGAGGTACTGGTGACCGATTTCGGCGAGTGGGTCACGAGCCGCCGACGTACTCGCGGGGCACGCGCACACCGATCCGCGTGACGATCTCGTACGGGATGGTGTCCAGGACCTCTGCCCAGTCCTGCGCGGTGGGGACGTCCGGGTGCTCGTACGGGTCGCCGAACAGTACCGCGTACTCGCCCGGGGCCACGGGGTCGTTCTCGACATCGACAACGAACTGGTCCATGCAGACTGTTCCCGCGATGGTGCGGCGACGTCCTCCGAGGAGCACCGGACCCTTGTTGGTGGCGGCCCGGGGGACGCCGTCGGCGTAGCCCAGAGGCACGAGTGCCAGGGAGGTCTCGTGTTCGGTGAGATAACGGTGGCCGTAGGAGACACCACTGCCGGCGGGGACCCGCTTGGTGAGGGCGACCTTGGATTCGAGGGTCATCGCGGGCCGCAATCCGGGCACGTCGAAATCTGGAATCGGGCATAGTCCATAACTCGCGATTCCGCCGCGGACGAGGTCGAATCGGGCCTCGGGCAGGGTCAGCAGCGCGGCCGAGTTGGCGATGTGCCGGACCTGCGGCTCCAACCCCGCCTTCTCGGCGATGTCGAGGGACCCGTGGAACACGTCCAGCTGCGCGCGGATCGAGGGGTGCCCGATCTCGTCGGCGCAGGCGAAGTGCGACCACACCCCGGTGACCTTGACGAATCCCTCGTCCTCGGCACGGGCGGCGGCCTCGACCACCGACTCCCAATCCTGCGGGGACACGCCACCGCGGTTGAGCCCGGTGTCGGTCTTGAGCTGGACGCGGGCGGTCCGCCCCAGACGTCGGGCCTCGGCGATCACCTCGTCCAGCACGGCCCGGTCGCTGACGCCCAGGTCGATGTCGGCCTCGATGGCCTCCCCCACCGGCTCGCCCGGCGGGATGATCCAGGACATGACCGGGACAGTGATGCCCGCCCGACGCAGTTGCAGACCCTCTTTGATCAGCGCGGTGCCCAGCCAGGACGCACCGCCCGCGATGAGGGCCCGGGCGGCGGGCAACATGCCGTGCCCGTAGCCGTCGGCCTTGACCACTCCCATGAGCGGTGTGCCACCGGCCCGCTCACGGAGCAGGCGGGCGTTCGAGGTGATCGCGTCGACGTTGACGCGAGCGTGCGCGAAAGGAGCCATACCCACAGTGTTCCACGCTCCGGTTACCGTCATGGAGCTGCGGGTATGTGGGCTACGACCGACTTACGGCCCTATTCCAGGGATATCGGTATGAATGAAAACGGAAGTGAACGAGCCGTCAATGTCAGCCGGCTCTGGTCGGGTGGCCTGGCCACCGCGGTGGTCGCCGCACTGGTGATCTTCGCGGGGACCCTGGTCGTCCGCGGAGTCTTCGGCATCCCGGTCCTGGCACCGGAGGACGCCGGATACCTGGGTGACGCGGGGACGGTGGGCTACGCACTGATGGCGGGTCTGGTCGCTCTGATCGCGACCGCCCTGCTGCACATGCTGTTGCTCTCGGCGCCGCGAGCGCTCTCGTTCTTCGGCTGGATCATCGGTCTGGCCACGGCCATCGCGGCCTTCACGCCCTTCACCCAGGGCGCGGAACTCTCCAGCCAGGTCTTCACCGGCCTGGTCAACCTGATCTGCGGTATCGCCATCGCCTCGCTGCTGCGCGGTGTGGGCCGCAGCGCCATCATCAGCCGGGTTCCGGCCACCCCCGACGAGCGTCCCGGTCGGGCCCTTCGACACGAGGGCGTCCTGCCCGACGTGAACCAGCGCGACTACGACCCCGCGCGCTACCGCGCGATGGAAGAGGACGCCGAGTACGACGAGGCACGTGCCCGAGCCGAGCTTCAAAAGGCGGAGGAAGAGCGTGCTCGCCGAGATGTCTGACCGAACACCCCGGCGACGAGACGAAGACGGGACGAAGAACGGGGCGGGACCTGGTGACCAGGTCCCGCCCCCCTTTCGTGCGCCCATGCCCCCGGGTGGCCGGGCAGGGGCCGATAGCGTATGGATCGCCCTGAACCCCCGTGGAGGAGCCCTCCGTTGAGTCGTGACGTGATCGCACTGTTGGCGCGGAGCCCCGGCCGTCGTTCGTTGCTGGAGGCCCTGGCCGCGGCCGATCCGGCGTTGCGAATCCGGTTGGTGGCCGAGGGCACCGTGGTGGAGCTGCGCGAGGACTCCGGGCGATTGGTGCTCGCCGTGCAGTCCGGGCAGAGGCTGGCCACCTCGTCCGAGGCCGACCGCCTGCTGGGCCGGGGACCGACCGACGAACTTCCCGCGCAGCCGCTGTGGGTGGAGGCGCGGGGCACCGAACTGCAGGACCTGGACACGCTCGCGTTGGCCCGCCGTTTCGCCGAGGCCCTGGTCGAGAGGCATGGCGGGGTGGTGTGGGAGCCGGAGTCTCGGCTCTCGCGAGAACCCCACCTGCTCGGGGGCACCGACCATCCCGCGGTGAACGCGGTGACCGAGAAGAACGCGGTGCTGGTGCAGGACCGCCCGGTCGTGTCGCTGTCCGGCTGGTTGGTGGACGCTCTGGCCCGGTACGGGCGTGAGGGCCTCGGGCTGCAGTTGGTCACCCCCTCCGACAGTGTGCTCACGCACGCCCTGCGCGGACTCCTGGGCGACCCGAACGCCACCTGGGTGGTGCGTACCGACGACGGGCACCACTACGACGGTTTCAACGGTCTCCCGCTGGTGTGGCGGGGCGACGTGGGCTACGTCCCCGACCCTCAGGCGCGGACCGCGGACGGCCCCCATCCGGACTTTCGAGCACGGCAGGAGCACGTAACCGGCTCCCACCTGCACGTGGACCTGCAGATGGACCATCCGGCCTCCGACTCACTGGAGCTGGGAGGGGTGGTGGAACTGCTCGCCGAACGGCTCGGCGGCGCCCCGCCCTCGGTGTGGGGCGTGGCCGAACCTCTCTCCCGTGCGTGGGACACCGCCGACCTCACCGCCCTGGCCCGGGGTCGGGCCCCCGGTGAGACCACTGCGCTCTTCCACGGTCCGCACGGAGCCGAACCCGTGTTCGGTGGGCGTTGGCGGGTCTCCCCGACCACCTCCGGGGTGCGCGAGAGCGCGCGTTTCACGGTCGCCACGGAGGGCGACCCGGACCTGGAGGCTCTGGAGCCGCTGGTGCGGGAGCTGGCCGAGCGTGACGGGCTGCGGTCCATGACCGTGCGACGCGCGATGGGTCGTGCCGACCTGGTCCAGCCACCGCGCTGGGCGGGCGTGCCCATCCCTGTGGGTCTGGCCGTGGGCGCCGAGGGCGTGATGGCGGTGGGCAAGGCGAGCGCGCTGGCCGCCCCTGTGCGGGGCGAGGCGTTCGGCCCGCCGATGACCCCGGTGGTCTGGTACCGGATCGGGGACGGGGTGGAGCCGCACGCGTGGAAGCGGTTCCGGTCGCTGATGCGACACATGCGTCCCGCGGGCCCTCGGGGCGGGACCCCTGCGACCGTCAGGCGCCCATGACCAGGGTCTGGGCGTGACGGGCGCTGAGACAGTGGTCGATGACCATCACGGCCGCGCCGATGACGCCGGCGCTCTCTCCGGCCTTGGAGGAGACGATGCCGAGGTTCTCGGTGGCCAGCGGAAGTGACCGCTGGTAGATGATCTCGCGGGCACCGGCGAGGAGGTGGTCGCCGGCCAGGGCCAGCGCGCCGCCGATGACGATCACGGACGGGTTGAACATGTTGACCGCGGCGGCCAGGACCTCACCGATGTCGCGGCCCGCCTGACGCAGGGCGCGCAGGGCGGGGACGGACCCGTTCCGGGACAGTTCCACCACCTCGCGCGCGCCCGTGGCGGGGACCCCCGCGCGGGTGAGGGCCTCGGCGAGGGCGTGTCCGCTGGCGACCGCCTCCAGACAACCGGTGTTGCCGCAACGGCAGGGCCGTTGTTCGCCGTTGGGGACGTGGATGTGCCCCATGTCGCCGGCGGCGCCTTGGGCTCCGCGGTAGACGCGGCCCTCGCTGATGATGCCGCAGCCGATGCCGGTGGCGACCTTGACGAACATCAGGTGCCCGGCGCCGGGCCAGGCGACGTGGTGTTCGCCCAGGGCCATGATGTTGACGTCGTTGTCGACCAGCACGGGTCGTCGGATCGAGGCGTTGACGTGTCCGGCGACGTCGAAGTCGTCCCAGCCGGGCATGATCGGCGGGTTGACGGCCCGCCCAGTGGAGTGTTCGACCGGGCCGGGCAGACCGATGCCCACGCCCAGGAGTTCGTCGGCCTCCCGTCCTGCGGTGTCCAGCAGGGCGAGGCCGTGTTCCACGACCCAGTCCAGTACGGGCTCCGGTCCCAGGGCGATGTCGAGGTCGGCGCGGTCCTCGGCCAGGACGGTGCCGGACATGTCGGTGAGGGCCAGGCGCGCGTGGGTCGCGCCGAGGTCCGCTGCGAGGACCACCCGTGCCTCGGGGCGGAACGAGAAGGTCGTGGGCGGTCGCCCTCCGGTGGAGACCGCTTCGCCCGCGGGTCCGATGAGTCCACTGGCCAGGAGCGCGTCGACTCGCTGGGTGACCGTGGAGCGGGCCAACCCGGTGACGGAGGCCAGTTCGGAACGGGTGCGGGGGCGGCCGTCGCGCAGCAGCCGGAGCAGGGTCCCGGCGCCGGGCGCGGCCGTGGTGAGCGCGTCTTCCGTCATGGAAACAGTGAATCACAGGATCTATTGATTTCCTGTCAGCCAACTAATTTGTCCAGATCCGGCAACTTCTGCTTGACCGTCGACATAAGTCCGACGTAACGTCCCAGACATGTCAGTGAAGAAGGTCACAAGTTCGGACGCCCCCTCGTCCGGACCGGCCATCCCCCAGGCCTACCGAGCGGCGGTCGTCGGAACCGGCTTCATGGGACGGGTCCACTCCCACGCCGTTCGCGCCAACGGCGGCGAGGTGGTCGGGGTCGCCGGGTCCTCCCACGCCAAGGCGGAACGGTTCCGCGCCGCGCACGGCATCGCCCGATCCCACGCCGACGCCCTCGACCTCATCCACAGCCCCGATGTGGACGTGGTGCACGTGTGCACCCCCAACCACCTGCACGCTCCGCTCTCCCTGGCCGCCCTGGCCGCCGGAAAGCACGTGGTGTGCGAGAAGCCCCTGGCCACCGACACCGACACCGCCCGCGAGCTCACCCGTGCCGCCACCGAGGCGGGCCGGGTCGCCGTGGTGCCCTTCGTCTACCGCTTCCACCCCATGGCCCGTGAGGCCCGCGCACGCGTGGCCTCCGGTTCCATCGGCCGCGTCGGCCTGGCCCATGGCGGCTACCTACAGGACTGGCTGCTCCACCCCGAGGAGAGCAACTGGCGGGTCGACCCCGAGCTCGGCGGGCCCACCAGGGCCTTCGGAGACATCGGCTCGCACTGGTGCGACATGCTCGAATTCGTCACCGGCGACCGCATCGCCGAGGTCAGCGCCCGGACCTCCAGGATCACCGACACCCGCGGGGAGAACGGCGGCAGGCCCGTCACCACGGAGGACCTGGTGTCCTTCCAGTTCGCCACCGAGGGCGGGGCCGTGGGCAACGCCGTGATCAGCCAGGTCTCCCCGGGCCGGAAGAACCGGCTGGTGCTGGAGGTCTCCGGGACGAAAGGGTCGCTGCGCTTCGACCAGGAACGCCCCGAGACCCTGTGGGAGGGCGGGCGCGGCCGTACCGGGATCATCTCCCGGGACGACCCCGAGCTCAGCCCCCAGGCAGCGCGTCTGGTCGCGCTGCCCGTCGGCCACCCACAGGGCTACCAGGACTGTTTCAACGCGCTGGTCCACGACACCGGGGCGGCGATCGCCGGGGAGGAACCGGACGGCCTTCCGATGTTCGCCGACGGTCTGCGCGCGGCCTCGATCGCCGAGTCCGTGCTGCTCTCGGCGGCGGAACGCCGCTGGGTCGACGTTCCCTCCGTAGAAGGGGTGGAACCGGTATGACCGGAGCACCCCTGCTCAGGATGACCGATATCGGCAAGTCCTTCCTGGGCGTGCGGGTCCTGCACGGGGTCGACCTGGACCTGCACGCCGGCGAACTGCACGCGCTGGTCGGGGAGAACGGCGCGGGCAAGTCCACCCTCATGAAGGTGCTGGCGGGGGTGCACCGGGCCGACACCGGCCGGATCGAACTCGACGGCGCGGAGGTCTCCTTCGAGCACCCCGTCAAGGCCCGGCGCGCCGGGGTCTCCACCGTCTTCCAGGAGTTCAACCTGCTCCCGGAGCGCACGGTCGCGCAGAACGTGTTCCTCGGTCGGGAGACCCGCACCAGGGGGATGGTGGACGACCGGGCGATGGAGAGCGCCACCGCCGCGCTCCTGGACGACCTCGGGTTGGCGGGCATCGCCCCCTGGTCGAAGGTGCGGCACCTGTCGGTGGCCGAACAGCAGGTGGTGGAGATCGTCAAGGCCCTCTCCCACGACGCACGCGTCATCTCGATGGACGAGCCGACCGCCGCGTTGGCGGACCACGAGGTCGAGGTCCTCTACCGGATCATCGCCCGGCTGCGTGAGCGCGGCGTGGGCATCCTCTACGTCTCGCACCGGTTGAAGGAGATCTTCGACCTGGCCGACACCATCACCGTGCTCAAGGACGGTCACCTGGTGGACACGATGGCGGCCGACGACATCCGCCCCGCGGAACTGGTCCGCAAGATGGTGGGGCGACCGGTCTCCTCGGTCTTCCCCGACCCCCTCGAACCCCACGGCGAACACGTGGGCGAGGTGCGCCTGTCGGTGTCCGGCGCGGGGAACACACGACTGGACGGAATCGACCTGGAGGTGCGCGGCGGCGAGATCGTCGGGCTGGCCGGGCTCCAGGGCAGCGGCCGCACCGAGATCGCCCACGGGTTGTTCGGCGTCGACCGGTTCACCCGCGGCGAGGTTCACGTCGACGGACGTCGGATCGACCCGCGTTCGCCCCGGCAGGCGGTCCGTGCCGGCCTGGCGTTGGTCACCGAGGACCGCAAGAGCCAGGGGCTGCTGCTCGACCGGTCCGTCCTGGCCAACGCCCGTCTGGTGCTCGACGCCGTGCTGCCGTTCGGTTCGGGACGACGCGCCCTACGCATTCCGGGCATCCTCTCCTCCCTGGAACTGGTCGCCCGCGGCGGCCACGCGCAGGAGGTCCGTTACCTGTCCGGCGGCAACCAACAGAAGGTGGTGCTGGCCAAGTGGCTGGCCACCGACCCCGGCGTCATGGTCTTGGACGAACCCACGCGCGGGATCGACGTGGGCGCCAAACAGGCCGTGTACGCCCTGATGCGCGAACTCGCCGCCGCCGGGGTGGCGATCCTGCTCATATCCTCCGAACTGCCCGAGCTCATCGGGATGTCCGACCGTCTCGTCGTGCTCGACGACGGCCGGGTCGCCGGTGCACTTCCGGGCGGTTCCAGCGAGGAGACCGTGATGGCCCTGGCCACCGGTGCCTCCGCCCACCGCGAGGAGGCCGCCCCGTGACCCGAGTCGTCTCCGCTTCGAGGAACCTGCGCGCCCGCACCGGCACCACCGGCCCGGTCTACGTCGCCCTGGTGATCGTGCTGGTGGTCGGCGCCCTGTTCGTGGCCCTCCGCGGCGGCAACCTGTTCACCGCCGCCAACACGGTCGACCTGTTCACCCGTTCCAGCCTGCTGGGGTTCCTCGCCATCGGGCAGACCCTGGTGATCCTGTGCCGTTCCCTCGACCTGTCGGTGGGGTACGTGGCGGCGCTGTCCACCATGGTCGCCGCGATCACGATGGCGGGAGACCCCTCCCGCATCGTCCTCGGCGTCGGGGCCACCCTGGGCCTGGCCGCGCTGATCGGCCTGGTCAACGGGCTCGTCATCACCAAACTGAGGGTCAACCCGTTCATCACCACCCTGGGAATGGGACTGATCGTCAAGGGATACCTTGACACCCGTTTCCAGGGCCCGGGCGGGTCGATCCCGGCCGAGTTCCAGTTGTTCGGCCTCTCCCGGGTCGGCGTCCTGCCGATCTCCACGATGGTGATGCTGGCGCTGGCCGTGGCCGCGATCCTGTTCCTGCGTCGCACCCGGACGGGTTTCCACATGTACGCCGTGGGCGGCGACGCCGAGGTGGCACGCCTGTCCGGGATCCGCCCCGAGCCGCCGGTGATCGTCGCTCACGTGCTGTGCTCCATGACGGCAGGCGTCGCCGGTCTGCTGTTGGCCTCGCGCTTCGGTACCGGCAACACGCTGGTGTACGGCAACGGCTACGAGCTGGAGGCCATCGCCGCGGTCGTGCTCGGCGGGACGTACCTGTTGGGCGGGCGCGGCGGCGTCGCCGGGACCGTCGCGGGCGTGTTCATCCTCGCCACCCTCGACACGGTCTTCAACACCCTGTCCGTCGACCCGTTCGTCAAGGACGTGCTGCGCGGCACCATCGTCATCGCCGCCGTGGCCATCTACGCCCGCGGACAGCACGCCCGGACCGCCGTCCGCCTCCGTTTCCCCTCCGGCGGCGCCCCGCCCTCGGCGGCCGGTCCCCCGGATCCGCCGACACCACCGCCGCCGGAGACGGAACCCGTGGTCCGGGGAGGTGTCCGATGACCGAGCCGACGACCACCCGCACCCGCTTCCTGACCGCCCTGCGCGGCGGCACCGGGACGGTGTCCGTACTGCTGGTGCTGATCTTCGTGGTCATCGCCACCCAGAACCCGTCGTTCTTCGAGGGTCCGCCGCTCATGGCGTTCGCGAAGAAGGCGGCCCCGCTGGTCGTCCTGGCGATCGGCCAGTACCTGGTGATCGTCTCCGGTGAGTTCGACCTGTCGGTGGGTTCGCTGGTCGGCGCACAGGTGGTGATCGCCGCGCGCCTGATCGACGGCGAGGAGGCGATGACCTACCCGGTGATCGGGCTGATGCTGCTCTTCGGTCTGTCGGTGGGCCTGGTCAACGGCCTGGTCACCACCCTGCTGAAGGTCCCGTCGATCATCACCACCCTCGGCACGATGCTGATCCTGTTCGGCGCCGTGCGCTACTGGACGGGAGGCGCGCCCACCGGGGCCTTGTCCGAGGCCTTCCGTGTGTTCGGCCGGCACGGTCTGGACGGTGTCCCGGTGATCGGTCAGCTCCCGTGGGCGTTGGTCATCGCCGCGCTGCTCACGGTCGGGGCGGTCCTCCTCATGCGTTCGCCCTTCGGGCGTTCCCTCATGGCGACCGGTGACAACGACACCGCCGCCGCCTTCTCCGGGGTCCGGGTGTGGCGGGTGCGCACGCTGGCCTTCGTCGGATCCTCCCTCATGGCCACCGTGGCGGCCGTCCTGATCGGCGGATTCGCCGGGGTGACCGCCCAGGTCGGAGAGGGACTGGAGTTCACCGCCATCACCGCCGTCGTCCTGGGCGGCGTGGTGTTGGGCGGTGGTCGCGGAACCGTCGTGGCCGCCGTGCTCGGAGCCCTCACCATCGAGGCGCTCTTCACCCTGTTCAACCAGCTGTACCTGCCGTCGACCATCCAGCCGACGGCCCAGGGGCTCATCATCATCGCGGCGGTGGCCTACGCGTCCCGTCGCGGCGACCCGCGTCCACCGACTCGTCCGCGAAGGCGACCGGACCCCCCGAACGAGCGGCAGCTCGACTCTTCCAGGAGGTAACCCCCATGCGCGCATCCCGCGTACTCCTCGCCGGCGCGGCCGGCCTGACACTGGTACTCAGCGCCTGTACGACCGACGCACCCGAGAACCCGGACGAAGGAACGGCCGAGGGCGAGAACGGCGGCGATCCGTCCCCGGACGCCGAGTGGTTCGACCGGGCCGAGTTCGACGCCCAGCTCGCCCAGCGCGACATCGAACCCGAGGGCCCGGCCGACGAGCCCTGGATGCAGGCGATCGAACCCGAGTGGGTCGACACCTCCGACTTCGCCATCGACGACCCGCAGGACGCACACCTGTGCTTCTCCAACGCCTCGGTGTCCAACCCCTGGCGCGTGACCGGCTCCATCACCATGGAGCAGCAGGTCGAAGCGCTGGTCGAGGAGGGCCGGATCGGTGGCTTCGACAGCTCCGACGCGGCCGACGACGACAACCAGCAGATCTCCGACATCCAGGCCTTCGTGGACTCGGGGGACTGCGACGCGATCATCATCTCCCCCTCCACCACCGCCACCCTCACTCCGGCGGTGGAGACCGCCTGTGAGAGCGGTGTTCCGGTCGTCGTCTTCGACCGTGGAGTGAACAGCGACTGCATGGTCACGTTCATCCACCCGATCGGTGGTTACGCCTACGGCGCGGACGCGGCCGACTTCCTGGTGGAGAACCTGGAGCCGGGTTCGACCGTCCTGGCACTGCGCATCCTGCCCGGCGTCGACGTGCTGGAGCACCGATGGGCGGCCGCCCAGGAGATCTTCGCCGACAGCGAGCTGGACCTGCTCGGTTTCGAGTTCACCGAGGGCGATGGCGCCCAGATCAAGGACCTGGTCTCCCAGCACCTGCAGCGCGGTGAGGTCGACGGCATCTGGATGGACGCCGGTGACGGCGCCGTGGCGGGCCTGGAGGCCTTCGAGGACGCCGGCCGGCCCTACCCGGTGATCGCCGGTGAGGACGAGCTGAGCTTCATGCGCAAGTGGGACGAGGAGGGGCTGACCGCGATCGCGCCGGTGTACTCCAACTTCCAGTGGCGCACCCCGGTGGTCGCCGCGGGCATGGTCCTGGCCGGCGAGGAGGTTCCGGCCGAGTGGATCCTGCCGCAGGACCCGATCCGCGAGGACGAGCTCGACGACTACCTGGACCGCAACTCCGACATGCCGTCCCTGCACTACGCGAAGTTCGGCGGCGAGGACCTACCGGGCTTCCCCGAGGCGTGGGTGGACCGCTAGATGCGCGCGCTGGGGGTCAACACCTGGGTGTGGACGTCTCCACTGACCGACACCGCGCTTGAACGGATCGCGCCCCGCGCCGCCGGCTGGGGGTTCGACCTGCTGGAGCTGCCGGTGGAGGACATCGGCGACTGGGACCCCCGGCGTGCCCGCGTCCTCCTGGAGGACCTGGGTCTGGACGCGAGCGTCGTGCTGGTCATGGGACCCGGTCGGGAGCTGGTGGCGACCGACACCGGCACCAGGAAGGCGACCCGGGACTACCTGAGACGGGTCGTGGA
Source organism: Nocardiopsis listeri (assembly GCF_020741345.1). Lineage (GTDB taxonomy): Bacteria > Actinomycetota > Actinomycetes > Streptosporangiales > Streptosporangiaceae > Nocardiopsis > Nocardiopsis listeri_A. The sequence goes on along the minus strand of NZ_DYZD01000352.1, from coordinate 9,412 downwards.
CGCCGCGGCGGAGGTCGGTTCCACCGTCGTCGCGGGCCCGGCCTACGCCTCGGTGGGACGTACGTGGCGCATGACCCCGTCAGAGCGGGCGGGGCTGCGCGCCGAACTCACCGATGCGCTCGCCCCCGTGGTCGACCACGCGTCGGCCGCGGGGGTTCGGGTGGCCGTGGAGCCGCTGAACCGGTACGAGACCAGCGTGCTCAACACCGTCGACCAGGCCTTGGAGGTCCTCGCCGACCTGCCCGCGGAGCACTGCGGGCTGGCGCTGGACCTCTACCACATGAACATCGAGGAGCGGGATGTGGCTGACGCGATCACCCGCGCCGCCGGCCGGATCCATCACGTCCAGGTCTGCGCGAACGACCGGGGGACGCCCGGAGCCGACCATCTGGACTGGTCACGCATCGTGCACAACTTGGGCGAATCCGGTTACTTTGGCCCCCTGGTCATCGAGTCGTTCACTGCCGACAATGAGTCCATCGCCACGGCCGCGTCCGTGTGGCGGCCCCTGGCCGTCTCCCAGGACGCGATCGCTGTCGACGGCCTGGCCTTCCTCCGCTCGCTCACGACCTCCCTGCCCCCGTCGAAAGGAGCCGCCGTGTACTGACACACGATGAGGCGACCACTCCCCGCTTCCGAACGCGATAGCAGGAACACCCCGAACGGTTCGCGCCCGCACCGCGACCGGCACCGGTCCTCGACCGGCCCGGTCCACCGTGACCGCGAGATCGTCCCTGCCGTCGGCGCCGGCACGCCGCACGGACTCATCGACCCCCCACCCCCAGGTGAGGTAATCCGTGATCAGCAGACCCCTACGAGCACTCGCCGCGACGGCCGCGGCCGTCGCCCTGGCCCTCGGCCTGACGTCGGTCCCGGCCCAGGCCGACGAGGCCGAACAGGACACGTTCAGCGCGCTCGTCTTCTCCAAGACCACCGGTTTCCGACACGACTCCATCCCGCACGGCATCGCCCTCTACGAGGCCCTCGCCGAGGAACACGGCTTCGAGACCGAGCACACCGAGGACGCCGAGGTCTTCAACGACGAGGACCTGGCCCGCTTCGACGTGGTCGTCTGGCTGTCCACCACCGGCGACGTCCTGAACGAGGACCAGCAGGCCGCCTTCGAGAACTACGTCCAGGAGGGCGGCGGCTACGTCGGCGTCCACTCCGCCTCCGACACCCACTACGACTGGGAGTGGTACGGCGAACTGGTCGGCGCGTACTTCTCCAGCCACCCGCCCGGCACCCAGGACGCCGAGGTCATGGTCAACGACCGGGCCCACCCCTCCACCGACACGCTCCCGGCGAGTTGGGAGCGGCACGACGAGTGGTACGACTTCGACGTCAGCCCACGCGGTGACGTGCACGTCCTCGCCGGCCTGAACGAGGCCTCTTACGAGGACCAGGCCGACCCCGCCGGCCAGATGGGCTTCGACCACCCGATCGCCTGGTGTCAGGTCTACGACGGCGGCCGGTCCTGGTACACCGGCGGCGGGCACACCATCGAGTCCTACGCCGAACCGGAGTTCTCCGACCACCTGTTGGGCGGTCTGCGGTGGGCCGCAGGCCAGGCCGAGGGCGACTGCGGCGCCACGCAGTGGGACAACTTCGAGAAGGTGACGCTCGCCCAGGGCGAGGAGAACGTCGGCGAACCCATGGGCATGGCGGTCCTTCCGGACGGCCGGGTCATGCACACCTCCCGCAACGGGCAGGTGTCCCTGTGGTCTCCGGACACCTACAGCACCGCCACGCTGGCGGACGTGCCCGTCTACGACCACGACGAGGACGGACTGCAGGGCGTGGCCCTGGACCCGGACTTCGAGGAGAACGGGTGGGTGTACCTGTACTACGCGCCCGTCCTGGACGGCGTCCCGTCCGGAGCCGCCCCCGAGGACGGCGAAGCGGAGGACTTCGAACCCTACGAAGCGCACAACAACCTGTCGCGGTTCCGGTTCGTGGACGGTGAGGAACCGAGCCTGGACCTGGAGAGCGAGCAGGTGATCCTGGAGGTCGGGACCACCCGCGGCATGTGCTGCCACGTCGGTGGCGACATCGACTTCGACCCGGACGGCAACCTGCTGTTGTCCACCGGCGACGACACCAGCGCGTTCGGCTCCGACGGGTACAGCCCGCACGACGAGCGCGAGACCCGCAACCCGGCCTTCGACGCCCAGCGCAGCTCGGGCAACACCAACGACCTGCGCGGCAAACTGCTTCGTGTCTCGGTGAACGAGGACGGAGGCTACGACATCCCCGAGGGCAACATGTTCCCGCCGGAGTCATCCGACGGCGAACTCACCCGCCCCGAGATCCTCGCGATGGGTCTGCGCAATCCGTTCCGGTTCAGCGTCGACCAGGAGGACGGCAGCGTCTACCTGGCCGACTACGGGCCGGACGCCCCCGAGGCCGACCCCGATCGTGGGCCGGAGAACACGGTGACGTGGCACCACATCACCGAACCGGTCAACATCGGCTGGCCGTACTGCATCGGGAACAACTCCCCCTACGTCGACCACGACTTCGGCGAGGGGACCTCGGGCGAGCCGTTCGACTGCGACGCGCCGGTCAACGACTCTCCGCGCAACACCGGTCTGGAGGAGACTCCCCCGATCACCCCCGCGGCGATCTGGTACTCCTACGACGAGTCCGAGGAGTTCCCGCACCTGGGCACGGGCGGCGGCGCCCCGATGGGCGGCCCCGCCTACGAATTCGACCCCGAGCTGGAGTCGGACAACAAGTGGCCCGAGTACTACGACGGCGTTCCGCTGTTGTACGAGTGGAGCCGCCAGTGGATCAAGCAGGTCCACCTCGACGACGAGGGCGGCGTCCTCGACATCACCGAGACCGTTCCGGACATCGACCTGGCCAACCCCATGGACATGGAGTTCGGCCCGGACGGGGCCCTGTACGTGCTGGAGTACGGCTCGGGCTGGTTCGGCGGCGCCGAGGACTCGGCGATCTCCCGTATCGACTACGTGGGTTCCGGGGACAGCCCGGTGGCCCGCATCGACACCGACACCACCTCCGGCGCCGCGCCGCTGACCGTGGAGTTCTCCGGTGAGGAGTCCTTCCACCCCGGCGGTCTCGCCTTCGACCACGAGTGGAACTTCGGTGATGGGACCGGCTCGACCGAGGTCTCCCCGACCCACATCTTCGAGGAGGGCGGACGCTACAACGTCTCCCTCACCGTGACGGACGAGGAGGGGCGGACGGGTACGGCCACGGTGTCGATCACCGCGGGCAACACCGCGCCCGAGGTCGCGTTCCAGACGCCCCTGGACGGTCAGTTCTTCGACTGGGGCGACGAGATCCCGTTCGAGGTGTCCGTGGAGGACGCCGAGGACGGCACGGTCGGGGACGGCGTCGACTGCGCCGACGTGGAGGTCACCTCCTCTCTCGGCCACGACACCCACGCCCACCCCTGGACCCAGTACGACGGCTGCGAGGGCGTCAGCGAGACCGGGACCGACGGCGGTCACGGCCACGACATGAACATCTTCTGGGTGCTCCAGGCCGAGTACACGGACGGGGGCGGAGACGATGTCCCGGCCCTGACCGGTAGCGACGGGGTCAAACTCAACCCGTCCCGGATGCAGGCGCAGTACTTCACCGACAGCGAGAACGTCGTCACCGAGGCCACCGAGGACCCCGAGGGCGGTCTGCGCAACGTCGGCGGCGTCTTCGACGGCAGCTGGGTCGCCTACGACCCGGTCAACCTGCACGGGGTCGAACAGATCGAATTCCGTGTGGCCTCCGGGGGTGCGGGCGGCGCCATCGAGGCCCGCGCGGGTTCCCCCGACGGCGAACCGGTCGGCTCCGTCGACGTCGAACCCACCGGCGGCTGGCAGGAGTGGACCGACGTCACCATGGACGTCACCGACCCGGGCGGCACGATGGAGCTGTTCCTGGTCTTCGCCAATGCGGACGCCGGCGCGGACGAGAACCTGTTCAACCTCAACTACTTCGACGTGGACGCCGACCACGACGAAGGGGACCCGGAGCCCGAACCGGAGCCCGAACCGGAGGGCTGCGAGCCGCCGAACGTCGACGACGGCCACACCGCCCTGTGGGACGGCGAGTCGTTGGAGGGCTGGAACATGGCCGGCCCGGGCGGCTTCGACGTCGTCGAGACCGACGAGGGCTGCGTGCTCGAGTCGTCGGGCGGCATGGGGCTGCTCTGGCACGAGACGGAGCTGGACTCCTACCGGTTGAAGCTCGACTACCTGACCCACGAGGAGACCGACAACTCCGGCGTCTTCGTCGGCTTCCCCGAGCCCGGCGACGACCCGTGGGTCGCCGTCGACGAGGGCTACGAGATCCAGATCGACCCGTTCGGCGCGCCGGAGGGCGACCCCATCAACCGGACGGGCGCCGTCTACGAGTTCCAGGCGGCCACCTCCCACCCGGAGGTCGTCGGCGAGTGGAACTCGATGGAGATCGAGGTCGAGGCCCCCTACATCCGGATCCGGATCAACGGCGAGTCGGTCAACGAGTTCGAGAGCACCGATCCCGACCGTGACCTGTCCGCGGGACACGTCGGTCTGCAAAACCACGGTGACGACGACACGGTGTGGTTCCGCGACGTCCGGGTCTCCGACATCGATTAGCACCACCCGCGGCGGGGCCGGTGTCGGCCCCGCCGCTCCCCCAGCCGACCAGCGCCAGGACAGGAGGTGCCAGTTGAGCACCCGGAAGCACCAGCGGGACGATCGGGGCTCGGCCGGTCCCGACACGACCGAGAAGGTGGTGACCCGCGACGCCGGCCGCCTCACGTGGTGGTTGACCGGCGGGTCCGTCCTGCTCGTGGGCGCCCTCGTCGCGGTGGTGGTCACGGTCATCGAAGGCGGTGACGGCACCGTCGCCCCGGACCCGGCCCGCGTCGCCGAACTGGAGGCCTCCGCGGCCGATCGCCACGTCGACCAGGTGGCGGAGCTCATCGAGCACACCCGCGCCGCGCACGAGGAACTCGTGCCCGTCCTGGAGTCCCTGGACGAGGCGCTGCCCGAGGAGGGGTCGGACTCCGCCGGGGACCTCCCCGACTCCGACACCATCGCCGACTGGAGCCGGACCACCGACAACGCCCGCGCCCACCTGGACCACGCCGAGTCCGGCGAGACCGGCTTCAACGTCACCCACGCGGGTCTGCGCGGCTCCGTGGACGTGCTCGGCTCCACCTTGGACGCCCTCGACGTCGCCGTCGCCGCCGACGAGGAACAGAGCGCCGAGCTCCTCGAACTCACCGTCGATCTGCGCGATCAGGCGGTCCGCGCGTGGTCGGTGGCCGCCACCCAACTGGACGTGATCAGCATCGACGCCGGTCACGGCCACATCCACCTGTCCCCGGGCAGCGGCGCGTTGGAACCCGACGAGGCCGAGGACGGCGACGAGGCCGTCGACGGCGCGCCCGGACACCAAGACCACTGACAGGGGAGATCCGTATGACACGAATCGGAGTGTGGTCGGTCGGGGCGCGCGGATCGGTCGCCACCACGGCCGTCCTCGGTGCCCTGGCCGTCCGGGCCGCAGCCGCCGAGCCGATCGGGTGCGTCACCGAGCGCCCCGAGTTCGCCGACGCGGACCTGCCCGGCATCGGTGACCTGGTGTTCGCCGGTCACGACGTCCGCGGCACCCACCTGGTCAAGAGCGCGGAGCCGTTGGCCAGGTCGGGGGTGTTGCCGCCGCATCTGCCCGAGGCGTTCGCCGAGGAACTGGGCGAGGTGGATCGGCGGATCCGCAAGGGGCTGGAGCCGCGCTCCGAGGGGTACTCCCGCCGCCACGCGGACGCCCTGGAGGAGGACATCCGGGCGTTCGCCGAAGCGGAGTCGCTGGAGCGGGTGGTGGTCGTGGACGTGTCCAGCACCGAACCGACCCCGAGACCGAGCCCCGAGCTCGACGACCCCGACCTCCTGGAGGCGGCCTTGGACGCGGGGACCGCCCGGGTTCCGGCGAGCTCGGTCTACGCGTACGCGGCCCTGCGGGCGGGCTGCTCCTTCGTGGAGTTCACCCCCAACGCGGGACCGCGGCCACCCGCTCTGGCGACCCTGGCGGAACGGCTGGGGCTGCCGTGGGCCGGTTCGGACGGCAAGACCGGGGAGACCCTGGTCAAGAGCGCGCTGGCGCCCATGTTCGCGGCCCGCGCTCTGCGGGTGCGTTCGTGGTCGTCCACCAACCTGTTGGGCGGCGGGGACGGGCGCACCCTGGACGACCCCGAGAGCAACGACAACAAGTCCTCGTCCAAGACGCGTGGCCTGGAGCACCTGCTGGGGCACCCGGTGGACGGGCCGCTGCACATCGACTACGTGCCCGACCTGGGCGACACCAAGACCGCCTGGGACCACGTGTCCTTCGAGGGGTTCCTGGGCGCCCGGATGACCCTGCAGTTCACCTGGTCGGGGTACGACTCGGCTCTCGCCGCCCCGTTGGTGCTGGATCTGGCCCGGCTGACCGCGCACGCGCACCGGACCGGCCGGGTCGGCCCGGTGCCGGAGCTGGGTTTCTTCTTCAAGGACCCTGCCGCGAGCGACGTGCACGGGCTCTCCGAGCAGTGGCGGACCCTGACGGCCTGGTGCGCCGGGGACGGGGGTGGTCGCAGATGAACGTGAGGGTCCGATCGTTGGTCCGTCTCGTACGCCTGCCCGCCGCGCTCTCCGTCCTGGGCGACGCCCTGACCGGAGCGGCCGCCGCCGGGCGACTGCGCGAACCTCGCACGTGGGCACTGCCCCTGTCCTCGGTGTGCCTGTACTGGGCCGGGATGGCCCTCAACGACTACGCCGACCGTGGGTTGGACGCGGTCGAACGCCCCGAACGCCCCATCCCCTCCGGTGCGGTGGCTCCGGGCGAGGCCTTGGCGGTCGCGTCCGGTCTCACGGTGGCGGGTGTGGGGGTGGCCGCGCTGACCGGCGGGCGGCGGACGGCACTGGTCGCCTCCGCCCTGGCCGCGACGGTGTGGACCTACGACCTGGTGCTCAAGCGCACCCGCCTGTCGCCGTTGGGGATGGCGACGGCCCGCGGTCTGGACGTTCTGCTCGGCGCCGGTGACCGGCCCGGGCGGGCGGTGCGACCGGCCGTGGCGATGGCCGTGCACACCCTGGGTGTGACGGCGCTGAGCCGGGGCGAGGTGCACGGGACACGCCCGGAGGTCGCCGCGGGCTCGTTGGCCTGCACCTTGGCCGGGTCCGTGGTGGCGGCCCTTCCTGGGCGGGAGGGATCCGGTTCCCCGCGCGGCGCGGCGGGCGAGGTGATCGCCGGGATGTTCGCGGGGGTCTATGCCGGCACCGTCGGTCTCGCCCAGTGGCGGGCGCTGACCGATCCCACGGCCGAACACGCGCGGGAGGCGACCGGTGTGGGCATCCGCGGCATGATTCCACTCCAGGCCGCGCTGCTGTCCCGCTATGGCGCACCCGTACCGGCCTGCGCGCTGGCGGTGGGAGCCCCCGTGGTCTCCCGTGCTTCGCGAAGGGTGGCGGTGACATGAGGTTCGGATACGGCACCAACGGGTTCTGGGACCACCGGATCGACGACGCGCTCGCGATCATCGCCGACCTCGGCTACGAGGGGGTCGGCCTGACCCTGGACCACCCGCACCTGGACCCCTTCTCCCTGGACGTCAAGGCCCGGGTGAAGGCGATCGGTCGCCGGCTGGACTCCTTGGGCCTGGTGCCGGTGATCGAGACCGGCGCCCGCTACCTACTGGATCCCCGGCGCAAGCACGAGCCCACCCTGGTCTCCGACACCGGCCGGGACGTCCGTGTCGACCTGCTCAAACGCGCGGTGCGCATCGCCGACGACCTGGGGGCCGAGGCGGTGTCCTTCTGGTCCGGGATCCTGCCCGAGGGCGCAACCGCCGACCAAGGGTGGGACCGGCTCACCTCGGAGGTGGAGAAGGTCCTGGTCGTCGCGGACCGGTTGGAGGTGGACTGCGCCTTCGAACCGGAACCGGGCATGTTCGCCGAACGGTTGGCGGACGTCCTGGAACTGCGGCGCAGGCTCGGCGACCCCGAGCGGCTGCGGGTGACCCTCGACGTGGGTCACGGTGTGTGCAACGAACCCGACGGCCCCGAGGGCGCGGTCGAGCGGGCGGGTGTCCTGATCGCCAACGTGCAGCTGGACGACATGCGCCCCCACGTACACGACCACCTGGAGTTCGGGGACGGCGAGATCGACCTGCCCGGGGTCCTGGGCTCCCTGCGTCGGGTGGGGTACACCGGTCTGGCGTCGGTGGAGCTGCCCCGGCACGGTCACGCCGCCCCGGTGGTCGCGCAGAGGTCCAAGCGCGCCTTGGACGCGGCCTGGGCCAGGGTCGAGAGGGAGGCGGCGTGAGCGCGTTGGAGCTGTTGGACGACAAGGCCCGATCGGTGCTGGAGGCCCTGTGCGCCCAAGTGGCGGATCGGCCCTCCCGCGTCGCCGTCCTCTTCCCCGCGGTGGGGCGACGGGTGGCCCGCGGGCCCGGTCCCTCCGGCGACCCCACCGGAACGCTCGGGCCGACGTTGGAGGATCTGGCCCGGATCGAACTGGTGCGGACTGTGGTGGGGGCCCTGTCTCCGACGGACGCGGCCACGGAGATCACCGACCTGTACGGATACGGCGACGCCGACGAGAAACGTGCGGTGCTGCACGGCCTCCACCTGTTGGAGGGCACGGTGCCCGAGGTCGCGGGGACCGTTCGGGACCTCCTCGCCGACGCCCTGCGCACCAACGACACCCGGCTGGTCGCCGCCGCGGCCGCGAGCTGCGCCCAATCCCTGCTGGACGACCACGCCTGGCGACAGACCGTGCTCAAGTGCCTGTTCGTCGGGGTGCCGCTGCGGTTGGTGGCGGGGCTGGACACCCGCGCCGACCTCGAACTGGCCCGTATGTGCGCGGACTTCGCCCACGAACGCTCCGCCGCGGGCCGAGCGGTACCGGCCGACGCCCGGCTGGTGCTGGACCGTTTCCCCGAGCACCCCTTCCACGAACGGCCGCAGGAGGGCTGAATGCGCATCTTCGAACCGCACGTCCACATGACCTCGCGCACCACCACCGACTATCGGGCGATGTACGACGCGGGGGTGCGAGCACTGGTGGAACCCGCGTTCTGGACGGGACAGCCGCGCACCGGCGTCGGTTCCTTCCGCGACTACTTCGACGGGCTCATCGGTTGGGAGCGCTTCCGCGCCGCCCAATTCGGGATCGCCCACCACTGCACCATCGCGCTCAACCCCAAGGAGGCCAACGACCCCCGGCTGTCCGGTGTGCTCGACATCCTCCCCCGTTACCTGGCCAAGGACGGCGTGGTGGCGGTCGGTGAGGTCGGCTTCGACTCGCGCACCCCGGAGGAGGAGAAGGTCTTCCGCCGGCAGCTGGAACTGGCCAAGGAGTTCGAACTGCCGGTACTGGTGCACACTCCGCACCGGGACAAGGCCGAGGGGACGCG
>NZ_DYZD01000351.1 GCF_020741345.1 Nocardiopsis listeri | reverse complement strand
GGCCGTTAGTCCGACCACGAACAACGGGGGAGGTCCCGCCGGAGCCTCCCCCGCGTCATGTCCGGGTTCGCTCCTGCTCTTCCTCGGGGGCGCTGTCACCGAGGGAGAGCAGCAGCTCGCGCAGCAGGTGGGCCAGTTGCCGCTGTTCTCCCGGGTCGAGACCCGCCAGCAGGCGGCTCTCGTTGGCCACGTGGTCCTGCACCATCCGGTCGACCACGGAGAAGCCCTCGTCGGTGAGGCCGATGAGGACACGGCGTCGGTTGGCGGGGTCGACCTCCCGATGGACCAGGCCGCGTTCGACCAGGCGATCCACGCGGTTGGTCATGGCGGACGAACCCACCATGGTCATCCGCACCAGCTCCTTGGCGCTGAGCCTGTGGTCCCGTGTGCCCGACCGCCGCAGCGTGGCGAGCACGTCGAACTCCCAGCGTTCCAGGCCGTGCTCGGCCAAGTGGTCACCGATCCCTCGGCCCAGGATCTGCTGCAGGCGGTTCATCCGACCGATGATCGCCATCGGTGAGACGTCGAGGTCGGGGCGCTCCCGGTTCCACTGGGCGAGGTAGAGGTCGACGGCGTCGTTCATGACGCGATCCTAACGGCGCTCGCTTGACGGGTCCGCCGAAATCGACCTAATCTTTCGATATCGAATATTTCGACATCGAAAGGTCTTCTCATGGCCTCCACCCTCGACGAGCGCGCCCGGGGAACACGGTGAGCGGCCGTGGGCGGACCGCCGCAGACACCCTGATCACCGCGCTCGCCCCCATGGTCTGGGGCAGCACCTACCTGGTCACCACGGAGTTCCTGCCGCCCGACCGGCCGTTGCTGGCCGCGCTCACCCGCGCCCTGCCCGCCGGCCTCATCCTCCTGCTCATCACCCGGGCCCTCCCCAAGGGCGTGTGGTGGTGGCGCGCGCTCGTCCTGGGCACCCTCAACATCGGTGCCTTCCTCTACCTGCTCTACATCGCCGCCTACCTGCTGCCCGGCGGTGTCGCGGCCCTGGTGATGGCGGTCCAGCCGGTGATCGTGCTGTTGCTCGGGGCGCTGGTGCTCCGCGAGACCATCCGACCGGCCCACGCCCTGGCCTGCCTGTTGGGCGCCTTGGGCGTGGCCCTGCTCGTGGTGGGCCCCGAGGCCGCGCTGAACCCGGTCGGTGTGATGGCCGGTCTGCTCGGGGCGGTGTGCATGGGTTCGGGGATCGTGCTCGCCAAACGCTGGGGCCGCCCCGAGGGGGTGGGCGTGCTCGCGACCACCGGTTGGCAGCTCACCGCCGGTGGACTCGTTCTGCTGCTTCCGACCCTGCTCCTGGAGGGGCTGCCCTCCTCGATCACCATGGCCAATCTGGGCGGCTACGTCCACCTCGGACTGTTCGGCGCGCTGCTCTCCTACGTGGTGTGGTTCCGCGGCATCGAACGACTCCCCGCCCTCGCGGTGTCCTTCATGTCCTTCGCGAGTCCGCTCACCGCCACACTCCTCGGCTTCCTCGTGTTGAACGAGACCCTCACCATGACCCAGGGGCTGGGAGCGCTGGCGGCGGTCGGGGCGGTGCTGCTGGTCCAGCTCACCGCGTACCGACCGCCGCGCCGACCCGCCTCAGCCTCGGAGTCGGGTGAAGCCCGCCCGGAGCCGGTGGTTCCCGGCGACGAGCCCGTGAGCGGGCAGTACACCCGGACCACAGGAGGCTGAACCCACCCCGTGGTGGTCGGTGTCCACCCGCAGGTGGACCCGGTCCCCGGCGACCAGCTCGTGCGGGTGCCGGGCCGTGTCCAACCCGTGGTCGCTCCACCGTCGGGCGGTGAACTCGAACTCGGGATCGCCCTGGATCCGCAGCCCCGAGCCGGCCTCGTCCCACAGCTCCAGCCACCGTGTGCCGATCCGCCGGCCGTTCTCCTGTGGGCGCAGGTAGGGGGTCTGTAGTCCGTCGACCGTGTCGGTGAAACGACCGATCCGCACCCCTTGGGCCATGTCCCGGTACGCCTCGCCGGGCCCGCGTCCGAACCACTCGACCGCGCCCAAGGCGCCGGGCACGGTCAGGTCGATGCCCAGGCGCGGCAGCGGACAGATCCACTCCCCCGTCGCCGTCACGGTCAGGTCCAACCAGAGCGTCTCGGCGTCGGCGGTCCACCGGTAGGTGACGTCCAGGCCCAGATCGCGGGCGGCCGGGGCGAGGCGGGTGCGCACCTCCAGGGCGTCGTCGGCCACGTCCACCGCCACCCGACGTTCGGTGAGTCGGTCCAGCCCGAGCCCCCGCCAGAACGGGGCGAGTCCCATGCCGTGCAGACCCTCGTCGTTGTCGGTGGGGACACGCCAGACCCCCGCCCGCGGCTCGCCCACGTCGAGGCCGCCCACCGTGAGCAACCGGCCGGTCCGAACGTCGAACAGTCCGGGACCGAGACGCAGTCCCCCTCCGTCGAGCAGCGGATACGCCGGCGCCCGCTCGGGCACCGGGCCCCTGTCGACCAGGGGCGCCTGTCCCCAGGCCACCTCGTGCCCGGACACGGCCCACGGAAGGTCGTCGGCCAGGTGCGCGGTGACGGTCAGCCAGGTCTCTGCCCCACCACCACGGGGCACCTCCGGCAACGGCACCTCGACCCGCCCGCCGGGGGCGATCACCGGGACCCGCAGGCTCCCACCACCGAACACCTCGCCCTCCTCGGCCACCTCCCAGTCGAAGGCCAGATGGGAGGTGTCGGTGAAGGTCAGCAGGTTCTCCACCGTCACCGTCGCGGCCCGGGGGGCCACCGTGAAGCGCACCGGGGCGAAGGTCCGGGCCAGCGCGGTCAGCCCGGGGCTCGGGGTCCGGTCCGGCAGCAACAACCCGTCGGCCACGAAATTGCCGTCGTGCAGCACCTCCCCGAAGTCACCCCCGTAGGCGAACCACTCGGTGCCGTCGGGTTCCCGTCGCCGGATCCCGTGGTCGATCCACTCCCAGACGAACCCGCCGACCAGGCGCGGGTAGCGCTCGAAGAGTCGTTGGTACTCCTCCAGGCCACCGGGGCCGGCGCCCATGGCGTGGGCGTACTCGCACAGGACGAACGGAAGGGAACGTCGGTGCTCGTCCGCCTCCGGGTCCTCGGTCACCGGTTCCTCTCCCCGACCGATGCTCTCGACCTCGGCGTGATCGGGATACATCCGCGAGTACACGTCCACGTAGGCGCTGTCCCGGTCACCCTCGTAGTGCACGGGGCGGGAGGGTTCGTGTTCGTGCACCCAGTCGGCCATTGCGCGCAGGTTCCGGCCCCGGCCGGACTCGTTGCCCAGCGACCACATGATGATCGAGGGATGGTTGCGGTCCCGCGCCACCGTCCGCCGGATCCGGTCCAGGTAGGCGTCGCGCCAGCGTGGGTCGTCGGAGGGGTTGTCGCGCCAGTCGACCACCTCGAACCCGTGGGTCTCCAGGTCGCACTCGTCCACCACCCACAGGCCCAGTTCGTCGCACAGGTCGAGGAAGTCCGGGTGCGGCGGATAGTGGCTGGTCCGCACCGCGTTGACGTTGTGCCGCTTCATCAACAGCACGTCCTCGCGCATGGTCTCCCGTGACACCGCTCGGCCGTGGTCGGGGTGCCACTCGTGCCGGTTGACCCCACGCAGCAGCAGGGGTCGGCCGTTGACCTTCAACTCCCCGTCCTCGATCGCGACGGTGCGGAAGCCGATCCGCAGCCGGACCCGTTCACCGGGGGTCACCACCTCGGCTTCGTAGAGCCTCGGTGTCTCGGCCGACCACGGTTCGACCTTTTCCACGGGGTGCGCGACCCCGGGTTCGAGGTCGGAGAGTCCGAGTTCGGGCAGGTGGACACGGGCTCCGGTGAAGCCCGTGACGTCCACCCGCAGGGTTCCGGCGCCCGTGGTGTGGTCGTGGTCGGCCACGACCGTGACGTCCTCGATCCCGTCGACGGGCCGGGACAGCAGGGTGACGTCGCGGAAGATCCCGGACAGCCACCACATGTCCTGGTCCTCCAGGTAGCTCGCGGCGGACCACTGGTGCACCCGCACCGCCAGGACGTTGCGCCCGGCCCGCAGCAGATGGCCGACGTCGAACTCGCTCACCAGCCGGCTGCCGGTCGCGAACCCCACCTCGGTGCCGTTGACCCACAGCCGGAAGAAGGAGTCCACGCCGTCGAAGCGCAGCACCGCGCCGCCGCCTTCCGGCCATCCCTCGGGGAGGTCGAACGCGCGACGGTACTCCCCCGTGGGGTTCTCGTCGGGAACGAACGGCGGGTCCAACGGGAACGGGTAGTTCACGTTGGTGTAGGCGGGCGCCCCGTATCCGTGCAGCTGCCAGTGGGCGGGGACGGGCAGGTCGGCCCAGCTCGTGTCGTCGAAGTCGGGCGTCTCGAACCCGCCCGCCCCGGCGTACTCGGTGTCCCCGAAGTCCTCCGAGACCTCGGGCGACAACCGGAACCGCCAGGTGCCGTTCAGGTTCAGTGTGGGCGCGTCGGAACGCAGACGGGCGCGCGGGGCACGGGCCCCGGCCGACGGGGCGAACCCCTCCAGCGCGGAGTACTCGGGCATCAGGCCTCCTTCAGGTGGAGCAGGATCAGCTGACCGGGATTGATGTTGGGCATCTGGAGTCCGGCGCGGGCCAGGACCGCCCCGGAGAACTCGCGCGGCTCGCCGCCGAACCACTCCGGCATCACCTGCTGCATGGTGGACGGCCATCCCGTGTCCTGACGCCAGTGCACCAGGTAGCGGCGGTCCTGTCGCAGCCCCGGCAGGCGGACCCGGCCGGGCAGGGCGCGCACGGACGCCTGCGTTCGCGCGTACCGGAACAGCGCCTCGCCGCCGTCGGCGGCCACGACCCCGTCGAGCTGCTCGGCGGGGTCGGGGGCGTCGGCGTGCACCACCTCACCCGAGTGCAGCAGCGGACGCATCTCCTTGTGGAGCCGGATCCAGGAGGTCAGCGCGGCGAGTTCGCCCTCGTCGCAGGTGGTGACGTCCCACTCGATCCCCGCGTGGGCGAAGAGACTGGCGAGCAGCCGGGTGGGCAGCGGCGCGACCCGGCCGGTGGTGTGCGACTCCGGCGCACCCACGTGGCCGCCGATGAGTTCGGGCGGCAGGAGCAGTTCGGTCCAGCGCTGGATCGCGAGCCGTTCCAGGGGATCGTTGTTGTCGGAGGCCCACACCCGATCTGTGCGGGCGAGGATGCCCAGGTCGACGCGGCCGCCGCCGGAGGAGCACGACTCGATCTCCAGCCCCGGGTGCCGCTCCCGGAGTCGGTCGAGGAGTTCGTACACGGCCAGGGTCTGGTGGTGCACCCCGGCCGAACCGGTGGGCGCGTGCACGGCCTCCAGGAGGTCGCGGTTGTGGTCCCACTTGAGGTGGTCGGGTCGGTATTCGGTGATCAGGGCGTCCAGGTGCTCGAACACGTACTCCAACGCCTCGGGACGCCCCAGGTCCAGCACCTGCTGGCCACGGCTGGGCAACGCGGGGCGGCCCTTCGGGGCGAGGAACCACTCCGGGTGGGCGCGGCCGAGGTCGGAGTCGGGGTTGACCATCTCGGGTTCGACCCACAGTCCCACCTGCATCCCGAGGGAGCGCACGTGGTCGAACAACGGGTGCAGGCCGTCCGGCCACACCTCTTCGTCGACCGTCCAGTCGCCGAGGCCGGCGGTGTCGTCGCGCCGGCCACGGAACCAGCCGTCGTCCAGGACGAACCGCTCCACGCCGATGCGCGCGGCGGTGTCGGCGAGTTCCCTCAGCCGGACCTGGTCGTGGTCGAAGTAGACCGCCTCCCAGGTGTTGAGCACCACCGGGCGCGGCGAGACCGGGTGTTCGGGGCGGGCGCGCAACCACCGGTGGAACCGGGCGGACGATCCGTCCAGGCCTCGGTCGGACCAGCTCAGGAACACCCACGGGGTGGTGTGGGACTCGCCCTGCCCCAGGCGCACCTCGCCGGGGTGGAGGAGTTCACCGCCGACGATGACCGCGTCGGCCTGGCCCGCGCCCTCGGGCAGGCGTTCGGCCAGGTGGACGTGGTCTCCGCTCCAGGCGGTGTGCACGCCCCAGACCTCGCCCTCGCGAAACCCGAAGCCCGGGGTCCCGACGGTGAGCACGAGCGGGGAGTCGTGGCCGGTGCGGCCTCGGCGCGAGGCACGCGTGCGGGTTCCCATTCCCAACGGCGAGCGTTGCGGGACACGTTCGCGCACCCAGCGGCCGGTCGGGTCCAGGACCTCCTCGGCCTCGCGGGGCAACGGGAGGGTGACGTTGAGCGTGTCCAGGGTCCAGGGGGCCGGATCGAGGTTGGTGACGGTGTGCCGGGCCCGGACCAGTCCTTCGGGTTCCATGCGCAGTTCGGTGCGGAGTCGAAGCCCGCCGCCCTCGGCGGAGACGGTGACCCGTCCGCCCACGTCGGGTTCGGCGTCCTCCAACGGGTCGACGTCGACCTCCACCTTCGACCACGCCGGATAGGTGATGCGGCCCTCGTGGTGCCCGGCCAACCCGGGGTGTCCGCGCCATCCCTCGCCCTGTGTCGGCACCAGGGATACATAGGTGGGCACGTCGACGCCGTTGTTGGCGGCCGGGGGTCGGGCGGCCAGGGCCAGCCCCTCGAAGTCGGGCAGGTCCGCTCCCCAGTGCAGGACCTGCGGGAGCCCGGTGTCGGGCACCCGCAGGACCAGGGCGGCCCCGGCGGCACGCAGGGTGATGGTGCGCTGGTCGGTCATTCCTTGATCGCTCCCAGAATCGGTCCGGCACGCGAGGGTCCATCGGGTGTGGGTGCCGACACGAACATCCACATCGTCGACACTGCACCCGCGAAATGTCAACGCTTATCAACGGTTTCCCACACGACCCCCGGAATCCGAGCCCTCATTGACAACGACCGACCAGCCAATGAGACTATGATTCAACAGAATCCAACATTTTCGATCACACGGGGGCGGGATGCTGGCCGCGCAACGACAGGAGTTGATCCTCGAAAGGCTCCGACGGGACGGGAGTGTCCGTGTCACCGACCTCGTCACGTCCCTCGCCGTGTCCGACATGACCATCCGCCGCGACCTCGACACCCTGGAGGGACGCGGCGCCCTGCGCAAGGTGCACGGTGGCGCGGTCGCCTCCGAGGGGCCCCGCACCGAGGAGCCGGGCTTCCAGGCCAAGTCGACCCGGCAGGCGGCCGAGAAGCAGGCCATCGCCCGGGCCGTGGCCGGCCTCGTCGAACCGAACAGCGCCGTCGGTCTGTCCGCCGGGACCACCACGGCGCTGGTCGCCGAGTACCTGCGCGACACCCCCGGCCTCACCGTCATCACCAACTCGCTGCCCGTCGCCGAGGTCTTCCACCGGTCCGAACGCTCCGACCAGACCGTCGCGCTGACCGGCGGGTTCCGCACCCCCTCCGACGCCCTCGTCGGCCCGCTCGCCCTCGCCTCCGTGCACGGGATCAACCTGGACACCCTGGTCCTGGGCGTGCACGGCATGCACGAACGGGCCGGGTTCACCACGCCCAACCTGATGGAGTCCGAGACCAACCGCGCCCTGGTGGAGTCCGCCGAGACCCTGGTGGTCGCCGCCGACTCCAGCAAGTGGGGCACCGTCGGAATCAGCACCATCACCCCTTTGAACCGCTGCGACGTGCTCGTCACCGACGACGGGCTCGCCACGGACGCCCGACACACCCTTCAGGACCACGTGGGCAGCCTCGTGGTCACCGACGTTCCCCGGGAGACCGGATGAAGAAGACCACCGCGCGCCTGGCCGACGGCCGGGAGATCATCTACTTCGACGAATCCGAAGACGCGCACCGCGAGCTCCACGACCCTCGCGACCTGCCCGAGCGGGCCCCAGGATCCGAGCTTCGTCGGGATCCCCTGACCCGCGAACAGGTCGTGGTGGCCGCGCACCGCCAGAGCCGCACCCACCTGCCGCCCAGCGACCAGTGCCCGCTGTGCCCCTCCTCCACCGATCGGCACACCGAGGTCCCCGCCACCGACTACGACGTGGTCGCGTTCGAGAACCGCTTCCCGTCGCTCAGTGGAGACGAGGGACGCTGCGAGGTTCTCTGCTTCTCCTCCGACCACAACACCTCGATGGCACAGCTGGGCAGCGCCCGGGTGCGCACCATCGTCGACGCCTGGGCCGACCGCAGCGCCGCGCTCGCCGAACTGCCCGGCGTCGAGCAGGTGTACTGCTTCGAGAATCGGGGCGAGGAGATCGGGGTGACCCTGCACCACCCGCACGGTCAGATCTACGCGCTGCCGTTCGTCACCCCCCGCACGGCCGACGTGGTGGCCTCGGCCCGCGCCCACCGCGAGGAGACCGGCGGCAACCTGTTCGATGACATCCTGTCCGCCGAACGGAAGGGGCCGCGCGTGGTGCTGGAGAACGAGCACTGGACCGCGTTCGTGCCCGAGGCCGCCCGATGGCCGGTGGAGGTGCACGTCCACCCGCACCGCGACGTCCCCGACCTGCCCTCGCTCGACGACGCCGAACGCGACGCCTTCGCGGAGTTGTACACCGACCTGCTCGGCAGGTTCGACCGGCTCTTCGACAGGCCACTGCCCTACATCTCCGCCTGGCACCAGGCGCCCGTCCGCGACTCCGAGGCCCGGAACCTGTCCCGACTGCGGCTGGAGATCTTCTCCATCCGCCGCGCCGAGAACAAGCTCAAGTACCTCGCCGGCACCGAGTCCGGCATGGGCGTGTTCATCAACGACATCGCGCCCGAGACCACCGCCCAGCGCATCCGAGAGGCCACCCCGTGAAACTCCTTGTCACCGGCGGCGCCGGTTACGTCGGCAGCGTCGTCACCGCACTCCTGTTGGAGGTGGGACACGAGGTCACCGTGCTCGACGTGCTCTCCGCCGGCCACCGTGACGCCGTCCCCGCCGGCGCCTCCTTCGTCGAGGGCGACATCCACGACGCGGCCCGCGTCCTGGACCCCTCCTTCGACGCCGTGCTGCACTTCGCCGGAAAGTCCCTGGTCGGCGAGTCCGTGCAGGACCCCGGACCGTACTGGCACACCAACGTCGCCGGCACCCTCGCCCTGCTGGAGGCCATGCGCGAACACGGCGTGGACCGGCTGGTGTTCTCCTCCACCGCCGCCACCTACGGCGACCCGCCCTCGGACGCGCCGCTGCGCGAGACCGACCCGGCCTCGCCCACCAACCCCTACGGCGCGGGCAAGCTCGCCGTGGACCACATGCTCACCGGGTGGGCGCGCGCCCACGGTCTGGGCGCCATCAGCCTGCGCTACTTCAACGTCGCCGGAGCGCACGGCGGGCTCGGCGAGCGGCACGACCCGGAGACCCACCTCATCCCCAACCTGTTGAAGGTGGCCACCGGCGAGGTGGAGCGCGCCTCGGTGCACGGCACCGACTACCCCACCCCCGACGGCACCGCGATCCGGGACTACCTGCACGTCCGCGACCTGGCCGACGCCCACGCGCGTGCCCTGGAACACCTGGAGCCGGGCACGCACCGGATCCACAACCTGGGCAGCGGCGGCGGATACAGCGTTCGCGAGGTGCTGGACGCGGTCCGGCGGGTCACCGGCCACCCCGTTCCCGTGGTCGACGGCCCCCGACGCGCGGGCGACCCCGCAGTGCTCGTGGCGGCCAACGACCGGGCCCGCGAAGAACTCGGCTGGGCGCCCACCCGCGGCCTGGACGAGATCGTCGCCGACGCCTGGGAGTTCACCCGGAAGCGGGTGGGCACGTGAGCAGAACGTCGTACGTGGACGAGCGGGGTCTGGCGACCCGCTTCGGAGAGACGTTCGGTCGTGAACCCGAGGGGATGTGGGTCGCCCCCGGTCGGATCAACCT
>NZ_DYZD01000350.1 GCF_020741345.1 Nocardiopsis listeri | reverse complement strand
GCTGACACCGGCGTCGACGTATCCGATGCCCTTGGCGTTCAGCGCCTCGGCTCGGGGAGCGTCGTCCACGTAGTGGGTGTTGCCGCCCTCGATGACGATGTCGCCCTCGGAGAGGAGCTCGCCCAGCTTCTCGACGGTGCTCGTGGTCGGCGCTCCGGCCGGGACCATGACCCAGACGACCCGCGGCGCTTGGAGCCGTTCGACGAGAGCCTCCAGGCTCTCCACGTCACGTTCACCGGGGGAGGCGTCGTAGCCGACGACGTCGTGCCCCTTCTCCCGCAGTCGGGCGGCCATGTTGCCGCCCATCTTGCCGAGGCCGATCATTCCGAGTTGCATGCTTGGGCTCCCCCTTGGGCACCTGTGGACACGTGGAAGCCGACCGGCCCGGGGTGGACGAGGCCATGCCCCGGGCGGCGGACATCGGTCTTCGAGTCTGCCGGATCCGTCAGCCGGACAGGCGCACCGGCATGATCAGGTAGCGATATTCGGGGGCGCCACCCTCCTCGGCCGGCTTGCCGGTGAGGATCGCCGGCTTGGTCGAGGTGGTGAAGTGCAGGCGGGCCACGTCGGTGCCGATGGCACCGAGGCCGTCGAGCAGGTAGCCGGAGTTGAAGGCGATCTGGATGTCCTCGCCGTCAAGGTCGGCTTCGAGGGTTTCCACGGCCTGGGCGTCCTCACCGGTGCCGGCCTCCAGGACCAGGGCGCCCTGAGAGAAGGCGAGGCGGAGCGGGGTGTTGCGCTCGGCCACCAGGGACACGCGCTTGACCGCCTCGACGAACTCGGCGCGTCCGACCTCGGCCACCGTGTTGAAGGTGTCCGGCAGCAGCGCGCGGTACTTGGGGAACTCGCCGTCCAGCAGGCGGGTGGTGGTGCGACGACCACCGCCCTCGAAGCCCATCATGCCCTCGCCGGTGTCGCCGTCGGACAGCGCGATGGAGACCTCGGCGCCCGAGGTGAGGGACTTGGCGGTGTCGTGCAGGGTCTTGGCCGGAACGAGGGCGACCGCGGAGAGTTCCGGGTTCGCCGGCTTCCAGGCCAGTTCGCGCACGGCGAGGCGGTAGCGGTCGGTGGAGGCGAGCGTGATGGTCTCGCCCTCGATCTCGACCCGGACGCCGGTGAGCATCGGGAGCGTGTCGTCACGACCGGCGGCGACGGCCACCTGGCTCACCGCGGCCGCGAAGGCGTCGCTGCCGATGGTCCCGCTGACACCGGGCATCTCCGGCAGCGAGGGGTAGTCCTCCACCGGCATGGTGTTCAGGGTGAACTTCGCGCTGCCGCACGTCACGACGACCTTGGGGCCGTCGGTCGCGATCTCCACGGTCTGTGGAGGAAGGTTGCGGGTGATCTCGGCGAGGAGTCGACCGGGGACCAGGGTCTGCCCGGCCTCCTCGATCTCGACGTCCACCGAGACCTGGGTGGAGACCTCGTAGTCGAACCCGGACAGGCGGACCCGCTGACGGCCGTCGACCTCCCCGGCATCGAGGAGGATGCCGGCCAGGACCGGCACCGAGGGGCGTGTCGGCAGTGTGCGCGCTGTCCAGGCGACAGCGTCGGCCAGTACGTCGCGTTCGACCCGGAACTTCACTTTCCGACTCACTTTCCGCACGACCGTTGGATCGGTCGCAGCCTCAACGTTGCAGCTCGTGGGTGTCTCTCGGGTCTACCGAGGGCTCCATCGACAGGTTGTGGACGAACCGGCGTGAGGCGCAGGTTCGGGCCACGAGGAGCCGCCTCGGATCCCGTTGGGGTCACCGCTCAGATCGAGAGCGGCGGAGGACAGGGGCGAGAACACACGTTACCCGGATTCCTCCGCTGTCGCTGCCGGCTCGGGACTCGACCGCCGTCACCTCGATCTGGAGGCGTTGTCCACAGATTTTCCGCGGAGCGGTTTTGAAGCCACATTTGAGCTAAGGAAGGTGCGTAGTAGTAGTAGGGCCTGTGGATAATGTGGATAACCCTTGTTTCCGCAGGTCACTCCGGAGATTTTTGTCCACAGGACCTGTGGACGACCCTGTGCGTAACTCGGGATGGCTGTGGACGAAAAACGAGGCCCCTAGTTTTTCCACACCCCGTCCACAGGTTCATCCACAGGTTTTCCCCAAGTTGTACACAGCAGCCGGTGGTTCGGTGGTCCGATGACGGGTTCTCGTGTCCACAGGGCGACCCCGGGTTACCCACAGGCGAGGAAGGGTTGTCCACAGGTTATCCACAGCGTTGTCCACAGATTCCAGGCCCTTCCTGTGGATAACTTTGCCGAAAGTCGTCGAAAAAATTTTTGGGGCCCTTCCACATAACGCGCGAACCTGGGCAAAGAGTCTGTGCACAGGGTTATCCACAGGCCCCTCGAAGATTCTGGTCATCGCTCGTTGTCACGGTGTGCGCGTGGTCCCTGTCAGCACCGCCGTGAGGGGGTCGACAGTCCGTGAAGGCCCTGGAAAACAGGGCGAACGGGCGACTTCGTGCACGGACACCACGGCTCTGGTACGACACTCGCCTATCGCTCGTGGCCGGAGATACCCCCGCACAAGCCTGTGGATAACTCTCTGTGGGTGGCGCCCGGGGACTGTGAACCGTCATGACGCGGGATCGACGAGTCGACCCGTCGACCTGTGCACGGATCGACCGACGGAGGGGCGCCGGGCCGGGCAGGACGGGCACGGACAGGAGAAGAGGGGTACCGCCGCGCGGTACCCCTCTTCTCTCCTTATATACGTGTCCCCTTGTCGACACGTCGCCGGCCGGTCAGGTCAGCGTGGGCTGGTCCTTGATCCGGCTGGTGAGCTCGTGCACCTGGTTGTAGATCGAGCGACGCTCGGCCATCAGGGCCCGGACCTTGCGGTCCGCGTGCATGACGGTGGTGTGGTCCCGGCCGAACTGCTGGCCGATCTTGGGCAGCGACAGGTCGGTCAGTTCACGGCACAGGTACATCGCGATCTGGCGGGCCGTCACCAGCACGCGCGAACGCGAGGTTCCGCACAGGTCCTCCAGGCTCAACCCGAAGTAGGCGGCGGTCTGGGACATGATGGAGCTCGCCGTGATCTCGGGGACCTCGCTGTTGGGAACCAGGTCCCGCAGTACCTGCCCGGTCAGGTCCAGGTCGACCGACTGCCGGTTGAGGCTGGCGAAGGCGGTGACGCGGATCAGCGCGCCCTCGAGCTCTCGGATGTTGGTCGAGATCTTGCTGGCGATGAACTCCAGCACCTCAGGTGGTGCCGCCAACCCCTCCTGCGCGGCCTTCTTCCGCAGGATGGCGATGCGCGTCTCCAACTCGGGTGGCTGGACGTCTGTGAGCAGTCCCCACTCGAACCGGCTGCGCATCCGGTCCTCGAGCGTGGTCAGCTGCTTGGGCGGACGGTCGCTGGAGATGACGATCTGCTTGTCGGAGTTGTGCAGCGTGTTGAAGGTGTGGAAGAACTCCTCCTGTGTCTGCTCCTTGTTCTCCAGGAACTGGATGTCGTCCACCAGGAGCACGTCGATGTCCCGGTAACGGCGACGGAAGCCGTCCGCCTTGCCGTCCCGGATCGAGTTGATGAACTCGTTGGTGAACTCCTCGGAGCTGACGTAACGCACCCGCGACCCCTCGTAGAGGCGGTGGGTGTAGTGGCCGATGGCGTGCAGCAGGTGGGTCTTGCCGAGCCCGGAACCACCGTGGATGAACAGCGGGTTGTACGCCTTGGCGGGCGCTTCCGCCGCGGCCACCGACGCCGCGTGCGCGAATCGGTTGCTGGACCCTATGACGAAGGTGTCGAAGGTGTACTTGGGGTTCAGCCGCGCGTGGTCGCCCGGTGGGATCTCGGGGGACCGTCCGGGCGGAGACGTGGGGGAGGCGGTGAGGTCCCTCTCGGGCGGCGCGGGCGTCGGCTCGACGGGCCCCTCGGAACCTTCCGGGCGTGGCGCAGCGGAAGGGGCCGGCTCGGGAGCCGGGGCGGCGGGGGGCTCGGGAGCGACGGGCGCCTCCTGCGCCGGGGTCTCCCAACGGTTGGGCTGCTCCCAACCGGCCTCTCCCCACCCCTGTTGTTGCCAGAGCTGTTCCTGGGTGGGCCAGCCGCTGGAGGAACCCCAGGACGCGGGGGGCTCGGCGACCGGCTCCGCCCGGCCCTCTGAGGTGGGGGAAGCGGCAGGGGGCGGGGTGTCGGGGGCCGGAGATACGCCCGGGTGCTGCGCCGGATACTCCTGCCGCCGTGGCTCTTCGGTGGGAGCCGCCGGCCAGGCTTCGGGCGCGCGGTCGTACCGGGGGCCTCCGTACGGCTGTTCCGAGCCGAGCAGGTCGGCCTGCTCGGTGCCCTGCCCGGGTGTGTGAGCGCCCAGGGCCTCTGCCGGGTGTGGCGCCGCCGGCCGCGCGTGTTGCCCTCGGGGCTCCTGGTGGTCCTGTGGTCCCTGCTGCGGGTTCGGGTTCGCCGGCAGGGGTCCGGGCGTGGGCCGGGGCTGGTCCCGGTCGACGGGTGATCGGCCCGGGCC